>JASBTQ010000032.1 GCA_030148335.1 Allomuricauda sp.
AACAAGAAAAAAGCAACTAAATAATAAGAACATAGTCATTAGTATTTAGACGTTAGAAGAATCTGTTTGAAATGTAAAAGTCTAGGATTCCAATAACTAAGAGCTAACACTAGAAACTAAAAAATATGGCAAAAGCAAGTACAAAAACCGCAGCTAAAAAGCGCAAAGTAATCGTAGAGTCTACGGGCGAGGCGCACGTAGTTGCATCTTTCAACAATATCATCATTTCCCTTACCAACAAAAAGGGTGATGTGATCTCTTGGTCATCCGCTGGTAAAATGGGATTCCGTGGTTCCAAAAAGAACACGCCCTATGCAGCCCAGGTTGCAGCAGAGGATTGTGCAAAAGTGGCACACGAAGCAGGATTGAGAAAAGTGAAGGTATACGTTAAGGGACCAGGTAACGGTAGGGAATCTGCTATCCGTTCCATCCACAATGCTGGGATCGAGGTAACCGAGATCGTAGACGTTACCCCACTTCCACACAACGGATGTAGACCTCCAAAAAGAAGACGAGTTTAATTATCAATTATTGTTTAACGGGCCCCCTAAAAAGGGTCTTCACAGAAGGTGCAGTTAGATTATCGAAGGATAAGCCTTAATTCATAATCGCACTTTCAAATTTAAAGAAGATGGCAAGATATACAGGACCAAAAACAAAGATCGCCAGAAAGTTCGGCGAAGCAATTTTCGGAGACGACAAGTCTTTTGAAAAGAAAAATTACCCTCCAGGACAACACGGCAACAACAGACGCCGTGGCAAAAAATCGGAATACGCAATCCAGTTGATGGAAAAGCAAAAAGCCAAATATACCTACGGTATTTTGGAGCGTCAGTTCCGTAACTTGTTTACCGAGGCCAAAAGAAAAGAAGGAGTAACCGGTGAAGTGTTGCTTCAATTGTGCGAATCCCGTTTGGACAACGTGGTCTACAGAATGGGCATCTCCACATCAAGGAGAGGTGCACGCCAGTTGGTATCGCACCGTCACATTACCGTTAATGGTGAGGTAGTGAACATTCCATCATACAAACTAAAGCCAGGTGATGTGGTAGGTGTTAGGGAAAAATCCAAATCCGTACCATCCATCGTTGATTCTTTGGCTGCAAATAGTGCTGTTTACGAATGGATTACCTGGAATTCTGAAAAGAAAGAAGGAACCTTCGTTACCGTGCCAGAAAGACTTCAGATCCCTGAGAACATCAAGGAGCAACTGATCGTCGAATTATACTCTAAATAAGAATTCAACATTAATCCAATTATGGCATTACTTAATTTTCAGAAGCCCGATAAAGTTATAATGATAGATTCAACAGATTTCGAAGGGAAATTTGAATTTCGCCCTTTGGAACCTGGTTATGGATTGACAGTTGGGAATGCGCTGAGAAGGGTATTGCTTTCCTCTTTGGAAGGTTTTGCCATCACTTCTGTGCGCATAGATGGAGTTGAACATGAATTTTCTGTCGTCCCAGGCGTTGTTGAGGATGTAACTGAAATCATATTGAACCTAAAACAAGTTAGGTTCAAAAGACAGATTGATGATGTTGAGAGCGAGACCGTTTCCATTTCCGTGAGCGGAAAAGAACAATTGACTGCCGGGGATTTCCAGAAATTCATTTCCGGATATCAGGTGCTCAACCCAGATTTGGTGATCTGCAACATGGGTCCCAAAGTGAGCATCAACATGGAAATCGTCATCGAAAAAGGACGTGGGTACGTTCCTGCCGAGGAGAACAAGAAATCCAATGCACCGCTTGGTAGCATCGCAGTGGATTCTGTGTACACTCCCGTTAAGAACGTAAAATATAGCATCGAGAACTATAGGGTAGAGCAAAAGACCGATTACGAGAAATTGGTTTTTGAGATCATCACCGATGGTTCCATCCACCCAAAAGATGCATTGACCGAAGCCGCCAAGGTTTTGATCCACCACTTTATGTTGTTCTCCGATGAGCGCATCACCTTGGAGGCTGATGAGATCGCACAGACAGAGACCTATGATGAAGAGTCTTTGCATATGCGTCAACTTTTGAAGACCAAATTGGTGGACATGGACCTGTCCGTAAGGGCATTGAACTGTCTGAAAGCTGCCGAAGTGGATACTTTAGGAGATTTGGTTTCCTTCAACAAGAACGACCTAATGAAATTTAGGAATTTTGGTAAAAAATCCTTGACCGAATTGGAAGAGTTGGTGATCAACAAAGGACTTCAGTTTGGAATGGATTTGAGCAAATACAAATTAGATAAAGATTAAATAATCATATTTTGCTCTCCCTCTAAACCGGGGATTTGGTAGCAAGATGATAAACTGTAAACATGAGACACGGTAAAAAAATCAATCACCTAGGAAGGAAATCGGCCCATAGAAAAGCAATGTTGGCCAATATGGCCTGTTCCTTGATAGAGCACAAGAGAATCAGCACCACTGTTGCCAAGGCCAAGGCTTTGAAGCAGTTCGTTGAGCCTTTGATCACCAAATCAAAGACCGAGAACAACCAGACTGCCGAAAAGGGTACGCACAACAGAAGGATCGTTTTCAGCAACTTGAGGAGCAAGGAAGCGGTGACCGAACTTTTTGGAACAGTGGCCGAGAAAGTGGGCGACAGACCAGGAGGGTACACCCGTATCATCAAGTTGGGCAACCGTTTGGGTGACAATGCAGATATGGCGATGATCGAGTTGGTGGACTTCAACGAGCTGTACAACGCTGGTAAGACCGCCAAGAAATCTACCCGAAGAAGCCGAAGGGGAGGCAGCAAGAAAGCAGAGGTGGTTGCACCGGTCGCTGAGACTGAAACCAAAACCGACGATTCTGAAGAGTAAGAACAATGTTATCAACTATTATATTAGTGGAAAAGGATAAGTGAGAACTTATCCTTTTTTTATGTTTTTTGTCAAATAGAAAATAGAACACAGCATGAAGTATCACACAAAGAAAAGCGCATTGATTTTGTTGGCCGATGGAACCATTTTCTATGGTAAATCCGTTGGGGGAAAGGAAGGTACCGCCGTTGGGGAAGTCTGTTTCAACACAGGGATGACCGGGTATCAGGAAATTTTTACCGACCCTTCCTATTTCGGACAATTGATGGTGACCACCAATGCCCATATCGGCAATTATGGGACCCAGGAAGATGAAGTGGAATCCGAAACCGTCAAGATCGCAGGGCTTATCTGTAAAAATTTCAGCTACGAGTATTCCAGACCAAGTGCCGATATGAGCCTTTTGGAATTTTTGGACAAGAACAACCTTTTCGCCATTTCCGATGTGGATACCCGTGCCTTGGTGAGCTATATCCGGGACAATGGGGCTATGAACGCCTTGATCTCCACCAGGGTCGATGAGATCGATGCCCTGAAGGAAGAACTCAAACAAGTGCCCAGCATGGAAGGATTGGAGCTTTCTTCCAAGGTTTCCACCAAAGAACCCTATTATTATGGAGATGAAAATTCAACATATCGCATCTCTGCCTTGGACATCGGGATCAAAAAGAACATCTTGAGAAACCTGGCCAAAAGAGGAGCCTATATCAAAGTGTTCCCTTACAACGCTTCTTTTGAGGAAATGAAGGCGTGGAACCCCGACGGCTATTTTATATCCAACGGTCCCGGTGATCCGGAGCCACTGACGGACGCTATTGCAGCGGCCAAGAAGATGATAACATCAGACAAGCCCTTGTTCGGGATCTGTTTGGGCCACCAGGTACTGGCCTTGGCCAATGGCGTGTCCACCTACAAGATGCACAATGGGCACAGGGGGATCAACCATCCCATATTGAACCTGGTAACGGGCAAGGGGGAGATCACTTCCCAGAACCACGGCTTTGCAGTGAACCGGGAGGAGACCGAAGCAAACCCAGAACTGGAGATCACCCATGTCCATCTGAACGATCAGACCGTGGCCGGAATCCGGATGAAGGGCAAGGACGTTTTCTCGGTGCAATACCACCCAGAGGCCAGCCCTGGACCCCACGATGCCGACTATCTGTTCGATCAGTTCTTTGATATGATCAAAACAGGGAAAAACTAAATCGTTATAGTTTTATTTTTAGGTTATCAAGAGGGTTTTATCGATGGCAACATAGTATCAAAAAGGCACTCCTTTTGTATCTTAGCCCAATTAAATCAAAACATTAATAAGCGTTACAATGAGCATTATCATCAACATTCATGCAAGACAGATATTAGATTCAAGAGGTAATCCTACGGTAGAGGTAGATGTCGTTACCGAAAATAGTATTTTGGGAAGGGCCGCAGTGCCGTCAGGAGCCTCTACAGGAGAGCACGAAGCTGTTGAATTGCGTGATGGAGGAAGCTCGTTTATGGGAAAAGGCGTGACCAACGCTGTCAACAACGTCAATACCATCATCGCTGAAGAATTGGTCGGGACTTCGGTCTTTGAACAAAACCAGATAGACCAGATCATGATCGAGTTGGACGGCACACCAAACAAATCTAAGCTGGGAGCCAACGCCATTTTGGGGGTTTCCCTCGCCGTGGCCAAAGCGGCCGCGAACGAGTTGGGCATGCCCCTGTACCGATATGTGGGCGGGGTAAGTGCAAACACGCTTCCCGTTCCCATGATGAACATTATCAATGGAGGTTCACACTCCGATGCGCCCATTGCGTTCCAGGAATTTATGGTGATGCCCGTAAAGGCAAAAAGTTTCACCCACTCCATGCAGATGGGTACCGAGATTTTCCACAACCTGAAAAAAGTATTGCACGATCGTGGATTGAGCACTGCTGTAGGTGATGAGGGAGGTTTTGCACCCAACTTGGCCGGAGGTACCGAAGATGCTTTGGACACCATCGCAAAAGCTGTGGAAAAGGCCGGGTACAAATTGGGCGACGATGTCATGATCGCCTTGGATTGTGCCTCTGCCGAATTCTATGTGGATGGAAAATACGATTACACCAAGTTTGAGGGTGACAAGGGAATGGTGAGGACTTCTGCCGAGCAGGCACAGTACTTGGCCGACCTTTGTGCAAAATACCCCATCATTTCCATCGAGGATGGAATGGATGAGAACGATTGGGAGGGATGGAAACTATTGACCGAAAAAATCGGTGACAAAGTACAATTGGTGGGCGATGACTTGTTCGTGACCAATGTGGAGCGTTTATCCCGAGGTATCGAGAATGGCATTGCCAACTCCATTTTGATCAAAGTGAACCAAATAGGAACCCTTACCGAGACCATTGCTGCCGTGAACATGGCCAAAAATGCAGGATACACTTCAGTGATGTCCCACCGATCAGGGGAGACCGAGGACAATACCATCGCCGATTTGGCAGTGGCACTTAATACAGGTCAGATCAAGACCGGTTCCGCTTCAAGGAGCGACCGTATGGCCAAGTACAACCAGTTGCTCAGAATAGAGGAGGAATTGGGAAGCGTGGCCTACTATCCTCAGGAAAAAGCCTTTAAGATCAAATAAAAAGATTGATTTTTTAAATATTGAAGCCCCTCCAAATTTGGAGGGGCTTTTTTTTGTTACAGTAACAAACTTTGGTTAAATTGATGTTCAACTAAACACACCATTTAAAATTTCCCTCATGAACAATTTTCTTTTCGTAGCGGCCGAAAATGATGCCTTGGAAAACTGCAAGGCAGGAGGCATGGGCGATGTGGTCAGGGACGTCCCCAGACAGATTTCCGAACGTGGGGACAGGGTCCATGTCATTGTACCTGCCTATTCAAGGCTCCATCATGGGGGGGTGCCCAAGACCACGCTCAATTTCTCCCTGAGAGGATTGGGCTACACCGCCGAACTCTATGAAGTAAAACCGAAGAAGGAATTTCCGAACATCTTCCATTATGTGTTGCACCACCCAGAGATTGAGGCCGGGGACATTGCGCACATTTATCACAACGATCCAGAGGAACCCTTTTATACCGATGCCATAAAATATTTCATCTTTTGCACGGCAGTTGCCGAGGCCATCAAAAAGGGGGCTTTTGGGGATTTGGACGTGGTCCATCTACACGATTGGCATGCCAGTCTGGTGCTGTTCCTGAGAAAGTTTCACCCTGATTACACCAACTTGAAGGACATTCGGTTTGTGTACAGCATCCACAATTTGGCCATACAGGGCATCCGGCCGTTCGAAAACAATTATTCTTCCGTGAAGAACTGGTTTCCCAATGTTCCCATTGACTACAGGGCACTGATGGACTACAGGTATCGGGATTGCATCAACCTCATGGCCGTGGGCATCCGTTTTGCGGATGCGGTGCACACCGTTTCCCCGTCTTACAAGGAAGATGTGCTGTTGCCCAGTTCCCCGCCCGAGTTCATTGGAGGGGAAGGTCTGGAACGCGACCTGCAAAAGGCCGATGCCGAAGGAAGGCTTTTTGGTATCTTGAACGGCTGCAATTACAAGAACATCAACAAGGAGAAAAAAGGAAATATCTACCGCAATACCGTCAAGGCACTGTTTCGATGGCTACAAGAGGAGTCCAAGAAATATAAGGCCGACTTTTTGGCCCACACTGGGGAAAAGATCATGGAGTATGTAGAGGACAGACCCAAGTTCATCGCGTCCAGCGTGGCCCGATTGACGGAACAGAAATTTTACTTTTTTATGCGTTCGCCGGAAGCCTTTGTGGAAATCCTGAAACGTTTGGAAAAAGTGGATGGGATCTTCATGCTCTTGGGAACCGGGGCACCGGAATACGAAGAGCTTTTCAGGAAATTGAGCTACCAGCACAAGAATTTTATCTTTACCAACGGCCAATCGGAAAAATTGATCGATTCCATGTACCTGGAGTCCGACCTCTATTTTATGCCGAGTCTTTTTGAGCCTTGCGGCATCAGTCAGATGTTGGCCATGCGCAACGGGAACCCATGTCTTGTGCATCACACGGGTGGATTGAAGGATACGGTGGAACATATGGTCACAGGCTTCAGTTTCGATGGCGACAGTTACGATGAAAAGATCAAGAACATGCTGGTAGCCTTGGATGAGGCACTGGATGTGTTTGAAAATGACAAGCCCAAATGGAAGAAAATCCAAGCTTCAGCAAAAAAAATGCGCTTCACTTGGCAAAAGTCCGTGGACGAATATTACAAACAACTTTACAAAACAAATTGAGGATTTTCCACCGTTGATATTTTATTGTTAATAACAGCACAAATCATAACAGTAAATTGTTAATGGTTCCGCTTTTTCGTAAATTCCGCATTCTATTTTTACTAATCTATTTAATTGTATAAATGTCGGATAAAGCTATACTCGAATATGGGGGTAAACGGTATGAATTCCCTGTAATCAAAGGTACTGAAGATGAATTGGCCATAGATATTAAAACGTTGAGGGCCGAAACGGGAATGGTGACCATAGACCCGGGCTACAAGAACACGGGATCCTGTGAAAGTGCCGTTACTTTCCTTGATGGCGAAAAGGGGATACTGAGGTACCGAGGTTATTCCATCGAAGAGTTGGCCGAGAAAGCTGACTTTTTGGAAGTAGCTTATCTTCTGATCTTTGGCGAACTGCCCAATAAGGCACAGCTGGCAAAATTCCATAACGACATTAAAGAGGAATCCCAAGTGGATGAGGAGATGAAGAAGATTTTGGACGGGTTTCCAAAATCTGCCCACCCCATGGGCGTGATTTCATCCTTGACAAGTGCTTTGGTCGCTTTCAACCCTACTTCCGTGGATGTGTCCTCCGAAACGGCCATGTACAATTCCATTGTCCGCATTCTCGCCAAATTCCCGGTATTGGTGGCGTGGACGCTCCGCAAAAAGAAAGGGCTTCCACTCGATTATGGCGATGATTCATTGGGATATGTGGAGAACATCCATAAAATGATGTTCAAAAGGCCCAACCAGGAATACAGAAAAGACCCTATCGCCATAGATGCATTGGACAAGTTGTTGATTTTGCACGCAGACCACGAGCAAAACTGCTCCACATCCACCGTGCGCATCGTAGGTTCGTCACATGCGGGCCTCTTCGCTTCGTTGTCCGCAGGTATTTCGGCCCTATGGGGACCACTTCATGGTGGTGCCAACCAAGCGGTTCTGGAAATGTTGGAAGCTATAGAAGCAGATGGTGGTGATACCAAAAAATATATGGCGAAGGCCAAGGACAAGGACGACCCGTTCCGATTGATGGGCTTTGGGCACCGAGTCTATAAGAATTTTGATCCAAGGGCCAAGATCATCAAAAGAGCGGCAGACGATGTGCTCGGGAACCTTGGTATTGAAGATTCCATCCTGGAGATTGCGAAGGGACTGGAGAAAGAAGCGCTGGAAGATCCTTATTTCGTGGACAGAAAATTGTATCCCAACGTCGATTTTTATTCCGGGATCATTTATCGCGCCCTTGGCATCCCCACAGAGATGTTCACCGTGATGTTCGCGTTGGGAAGATTGCCCGGCTGGATAGCGCAGTGGAGGGAAATGCGATTGCGAAAAGAGCCCATAGGAAGGCCCCGCCAAATATATATCGGGGAAAACCTAAGGTCATTTGTGCCGTTGGAAAAAAGGTAAGATTTGGGACAACAACTATACAGAAAGGGCGATAAATCGCCCTTTTTGCATTTATAACCTACTGGCCGAACCTAGGTTCAGGGCCTTGTCGGTATCATAGCACATCCGCATGACCTCCCGGTGGTAATGTTTTTGTATTTCCGAAAGTTCCCTGTTCAGCAGGTAGTCCTTGGAACGTAGGAACTCTTGATGGATAAAATTATGTGCATCGATGTAATTTAGGTTTTTGGTCGCTGTTTCCATCGAACTTTTATACTTTGCCAAGGAATTGTCCACCTTCTGGATGTCCCAGTCATTGTTGGTCCCCTCATCAGAAGCAAGGCTTTCGGGAAAATCCTCCTTGCCGATACAGTCCTTATATTTGGCAGCATAGATGGCAGGTGTCCCATCATTGGAGACAGTTGTGTCATCAACCCCTCTTTCACCATGAAACGCATCAATCCCTCCAAGTACGGCAAAGGCACCTGCGAGGAGTGAGGTCAATAATAGTATTTTTTTCATATGTAAGAAAAATCTTAATGCAAATGTAATGATTAAAAATGTATTGACCACATTTGACAAAGAGATAATGCGGTAAAAAATGATTTTTTAACTAACTGAAAAACATTTGGTTACAGTATGATGATTTTTCTTTTTCAGGCTGGGGGAAATCACCATGATTATTGTGTTTTTTCCTTTTTCGTAGGAGGGAAATAGGGAGTAAAACACTAGATTTGCCCCAGAAATTTTAAGGTATTTGTTCAACGGTCAACAAGGTCCACCAGATGATACGATTGCACATAGAAAACGAGACGAGTCCATTGAAGGCGGTGCTGTTGGGAACGGCCAAAAGCTGCGGTCCCACGCCGACACCTGAGGAAGCTTATGACCCCAAATCGTTGGAACATATCTTGGCGGGCACCTATCCCAAAGAGGAGGACATGGTGCAGGAAATGGAAGCATTTGCCCAAGTATTCCAAAAATATGGGGTGAAGGTGTACAGGCCCGAGGTCTTGGAAGATTGCAACCAGATCTTTACACGAGATATTGCTTTTGTGATAGAGGATAAGCTGTTCCATGCCAATATCCTGCCCGATCGGGAGCAGGAATTTGAGGCCATCCACGAAGTGCTGGACATGATTGCCCCAGAAAGCATCATCAGGCCGCCAGTGGAGGTACACATTGAAGGTGGGGACGTAATGCCTTGGAACGACCATATTTTTATCGGAACCTATACTGGGCCGGACTATGCAAGTTATATCACCGCCCGCACCAATAAAGCGGCTGTGGACTATATCCGGGAAATGTTCCCCCACAAAACGGTGAAATCCTTCGAGCTGCGGAAATCCAACACCGACCCTAGGGAAAATGCCCTGCATCTGGACTGTTGTTTCCAGCCCGTGGGCAAGGACAAGGCCATTTTGCACAAAAATGGGTTCTTGGTGGAGGAGGAATACCACTATTTGGTGGATTTTTTCGGGCCGGAGAACATTTTCGAAATTGATAAGAACGAAATGTACCAGATGTTCAGCAACGTCTTTTCCATTTCGCCCGAGGTTGTGGTCTCCGAGAAAAACTTTACCCGCCTGAACCATTGGCTCCGCGATCAAGGATTTACCGTGGAAGAGATTCCCTATGCCGAGATTGCCAAACAGGAAGGGCTGTTGCGTTGCAGCACCATGCCCTTGATCAGGGAATAATAAAAATGTCCCCTTTAGGGGACTTTAGGGGTGTTTATTTAATACACAAATAAAAAACACACACAAGTGAAAAAACAGATTACCGATACCATTCTTATGGTCCGTCCCGTAAATTTTAGGATGAACGAGCAGACCGCCGTGAACAACTATTTCCAGGAAGACCTGGATGTGAGGAACACGGAGATCAACCAAAAGGCACAGCAGGAGTTTGACCAGTTTGTAAAAGTGCTCCGGGACCATGGCGTGAACGTGATCACGGTGGACGACACCAAGGAGCGGGACACCCCCGATTCCATCTTTCCGAACAACTGGGTGTCCTTTCACGAGGATGGGACTGTCTGTATCTATCCCATGTTTGCCGAAAACCGCCGGAAGGAACGTCGGGAGGATATTTTCGCACTATTGGAAGAAAAGGGATTTGTGATCGATCATGTGATGGATTACACCTCGGCGGAGGAAGAAGGTGTTTTTTTGGAAGGCACGGGCAGCATCTTGTTGGACCGGGTGAACCAAAAAGCCTATTGTGCCCTTTCCGAGCGTGCGCACGAGGAACTTTTTATCGAGTTCTGTGAGGATTTTGACTGTTTCCCCGTCATTTTCACGGCCAATCAGACCGTGGATGGGCAGCGATTGCCCATTTACCACACCAATGTGATGATGGCCATGGCAGAGACCTTCGTGGTCATCTGTTTGGCGACAATCGACGATAAGAAGGAGCGCAAGAACGTGGTGGACCATATCAAAAAGGATGGTAGGGAGATCATCGACATCAGCGAGCAGCAGATGTACCACTTTGCGGGCAACATGCTCCAAGTGATCGGTGCCAACGATCAACGTTATATGGTGATGAGCTCCGCGGCCTACAACAGCTTGCGCAAGGATCAGATCGCAGCCATAGAAAAGCATTGCGGTATCATCCACAGTCCGCTGGACACCATCGAGACGTGTGGGGGCGGCAGTGCCCGTTGCATGATGGCCGAAGTGTTCTTGCCAAAATCATAAATTGCCCCTTTGAGGCCTGACAGTCGTTTCTCAAATTCCAAATGACAATCTCCAAAATCCAATATGTTGTCAGGTCGAGTATTATGAATTGTCCCCTTGAGGGGACTTTAGGGGTGTCAAAAGGCTGAACATATTCACAAATTCCAAATGACAATCTCCAAATTCCTATATGTTGTCAGGTCGAGTGTTCCAAACGTGTTTGGAATGTATCGAGACCTCTTCCGGGGTAAAATGGATTCGTACTTCCGCCTTCGTATTTCGTCTTCTCAGTCAGACAGCAAAAACCATTTGTCGTTCGGGCAGTGCGAAGAGGCTTTGCCTCGTTGGTTTTCTCCTCGTTTAGATGCGCCATTGACAATTATCAACCCCTGAAAGCTTTTCTGTTGCCCTTGTAAGATATTTTGGCGAAATAGTGTATATTAGGTTGATTTTTAGAAGTTTATGGATTTTCCAGCCTTTATGGAGCACTCTATTTAATTCCTTGAGGAAAAACTTAGTTGATATAAAATTGAATAATATTTAAAATGACCGTGTCAACCAAAGAAGAAGCTATTGAAAAAATAAAAAAAGAACTTTCTAAAATTAATGAGAAAGGAAAGAAAGCCAGAACAGGACGTTTCATTGTTTCAGCTCTCAGCAGCATTCCTTGGGTCGGAGGGGTAATTGCAGCAAGCTCAGCTCTTCATGGTGAAAAGGAACAAGAAAAAATTAATGATTTGCAACGAATTTGGTTGGAAGAACATCAAAGAAAAATCGAGGAATTGTACTATACAATTTATCAAATTTATCAAACATTAGACTCTTCTGGATCAGAAGTTCATGAGAGAATGGAAAGTGAAGAATATCTCTCTTTGGTAAGAAAAGGATTCAAAGAGTGGGATAATGCGGAAACGTTTGAGAAAAAAGAGTACCTCAGAAAACTGCTGACCAATGCCTGTGCAATTAGTTTAACGACAGATGATTTAGTTCAGCTTTTTATTGAATGGATAACTACTTATCATGAAACTCACTTTATGGTAATTAAAGAAATATATAAGCATCCTCAAATTACCAGAGGACAAATTTGGGACAAGTTGAATGGTACTCAACCAGCAGAAAATTCCCTTGAAGCTGATTTGTTTAAACGGTTGATCAGAGATTTAAGTATGGGTGGAATTATTAGGCAGCATAGAGAAACTGATTATGAAGGTAATTTTGTCAAAAAGTCTTCAAGACGCCAAAAATCTTCAACTCTCACATCTGCTTTTGATAATATTGAACCATACGAGTTGACTGAATTAGGGCAGAGTTTTGTCCATTATACTATGGAAGAAGTGGTAACTAAATTAGAATAACAATATGGAAAACTTATTTAATGATAGAAAATTTTATGATTTAGCAAGTTCTTTGGTCAATAAAATTGAAGCAAGAATTAATTCATATACAAAGGAAATATTTGATGCGCATTCTGTTGGAAAACTAACTGGTGAACTTGTTGAAGAGTTTAGATTTCATAAACCGAGTGTAAAAAAAGAAAACATTTATCAAAAAAAACCGACGGATATAAAAATACAGCGTTCAGTTTCTGGAAGAGGTTATAACAGCCAGAGAATATCACTGGATGGGACACAATATACTTTTGTTATTCCAATTGAAGGAGATATATCATTGCTAAGAATTTTCCCATCATCATACATGACATATCTTCCTCATGGTACTTTTGGTTCAGACGCAATTGAAGTAATTTACAAAGTGCCTGTGGGAGAAGATGCTTCAAGAATAAAGATGGACTTTGATAAGAATGTTGATATGATAGAAACTTATATAGGTTTTTTGGAAAAGGACATTGATGATTTTAATTCGAAATTGGAACCATCTATTAAGATTAGTTTGGAGAAAAGAAAAAATAAACTCAGTGATGATGACGATATAGCAAAGTCATTTGGATTCCCAATCAAATAGCTATTAGCTTTTAAAGGATAAGGTGTTCGACCATAATAAGATCAATGTGGGGTCAGCAATCCGACGATAGTTAAATGGATTTACCCCTCAACCCCACCACAATCCCTCTCATCGCAGCCACTACCTGTTGCACTTCTTTACGGTCAAAAGAGCCTTCCTCTAAATAAAACAACATTTCAATACCAAAATCCAGAACTTTAGCCAGTTGTTCAGGAGAACCGTAAGTATCCTCTATCCAATTTGTTAAAACCTCATCATGTACCATATCAAACCAAAACTTGCCATATATGGCATTAACTACGGTAAATATAAACCTTTTCTTGACTTGTCAAATATGGCAAGTATGGAAAAATTGGAAGTTCTAAAGAAAATAGGGGAAAATATCAAAAAAGCCCGCCTCGAAAAAGGCTATACGCAAGTGGATTTAGTGGGCAAAGTCGAAGCAAAAATTGACACCACGAACATTTCAAGAATCGAAAAGGGAAGAACCAATGCCACAATCCATACCTTGTACCGCATCAGTCAGGCTTTGGACGTGCCCCTGTCCGACATCTGCAATCTAAAATCTTAAGTCTTACGTCTAATGTCTAGCATCTAACACCTAACATCTAGTCCTCAACCGTAAACTCCCGTATCGCCTGGTTGGGCTCCATAATGGTGTGGCCTTGCCAAAACTCCGGGTCGTAGCGCGGCATATAGGTGGCCCGCACGGTCTTGTCCTCCTTGAAGTTGGCAAACTGCGGCTCGTCCACGAGGTCCTGTCCAAACACCACCAGTTCCCACTTTTCCGTGGGGCTCATTCGAAAATCGATGTTCAGCAAAAGCTCGTTCTGCTTGCGGCGGCCCTTTACGTGCTTGTTCTTTTCCACCACTTTTAGGGGGCGGTCCACGGCAAAGTAGCGCCCAAAGGTAAGGTCCATGAACTTGAGGTCGTACCGGCCGTTGGGCAGTTTCGCAAAACGTGCCGTGCCCTTGTAGAGCACCTCGCGGTAGGTAATGCCCAGCAACCGGAAGTTGCGCAGGCGGTCGGTGTTCTCAAAATCCATCCGCATCACCGCAAAGTCCTCGATGTTGATGTAGAGCCGCCCCTTGAAATCCGCACTGCTGCGCTTGGGGAAAAAGTCCACCACATACACCCCCATACCATCGATATCGGCATAGCCGGCCAGTTTGAAGTCGTAGCGGTTTGTTTTTTCGATAAGGTCCAGCTTGCTGTCCTCTTGGTAGTAGAGCTCCGAAAGCAGCTCCTTTATGGTGTGCCGTTGCGAGTCCAACAGCCCCGAAGTGCTGTCCTTTTTTACCTGTTGTTTCACCTTTTGGACCTGTTCCTCGTCCATTTCGTCCAAAATGGAATCCACCTGTACCTTTTGGCTAAAAATACCCGACTTGATCTTCAGGTAGGAATCCGGCTTGATGTTCTTTTTGAAAATGGCCTCCATGCGCTTGCCGAGGTCCTCAAAAGAGCCCACATTGTTCTTGTCGTACAGGTCGGCGGCCTTGACAATGGCCAGTTTGTAGTCCGTTCCCTTTTTGTAGAGGTCGCCCAGGCTCTCGGTATAGTGATGGGCATTTTTGGGCACGGAGCGCGCAATGCTGTCCATGAGTTCCTTATCCAGTTCCTTGATGGTGGACTTTTCAAACCCAAAATCCACCTTGGTGATGGTGGCGAACTCGGACCGCCGCAGGAAAAACCGCTGCCTCACGGGGTCGTTGTTGATGTTCTGCGGCAGGCGTTCCTTCATTTTCTCGATGATGTCGTCCACCTCCAGTTCCTTGTCAAACAGATACACGCCGCTGAGTTCGATGGCCTTGGGGGTGAGCATCACGAGACTGTCCTGAAGTTGTTGCAGGGCAAAGCCCTTTTTCTCGTACCCCATGGAGGAGATGTAAATGGAGTCTGGGAGCGATACACCTTCTTGCAGCACAAAACTGAAACGGCCCTCATCGTTGGTGATCACGCCTTGGTGTTCGCCATATTGTACGGTGGCGTAGGGGATGCCCTTTTGGGTCTTGGCGTCCACCAAGCGGGAGCTGATGGTCTGGGCGCTCAGGAAAGGGCCCATCAACATAAAAAGGGAACAGAGGGTCAGGATCTTGTGGAATGCCATGGTTTTGTGTTTTACTATAAAGACGCAATTTAAGCGGCGAGGGTTGCTTCGGTCATATGACGAACTTAGCCGAATTTTGTGACAAAGCGTTTTAAAGGATTGTTATTTCTGTGGATGGGACACAAATTCCAAATGACAAATTCCAATAAACAAATTCCAATAAGCAATGAACAATATATTGTCAGGTTGAGTATTATGAATTATCCCCTTGAGGCCTGCCTACCGAAGGTAGGGGACCTTAGGGGTGTATAATGACGGAACATATTCTCAAATTCCAAATGACAATCTCATAATTCCAATGGACTTGAAGTCTTATGTCTTGGTTCCATTTTCTTTTTTCTGCTCTTGACACGAATTCCACCAATTTTCACGAATGATGGTTTTGTCAGGTCGAGTGTTCCAAACTTGTTTGGAAGGTATCGAGACCCCTTGTGGGATAAAATGGATTCTCGATACACCGCACTGCCGTGCGCCACTCGAATTGACAATTTTGATTGATAGAAACGTTCAGAAATTCCAAATGACAAATGACAAATTCCAATAGGTTGTCAGGGCGAATGTTTTTGCCGCGATGATGAATTGTCCCCTTGAGGGGACTTTAGGGGTGTCAAAGGGGTGAACATAATGACAATTTCCAAAATCCAATGGTCAGGTCGAGGGTTCCAAACTTGTTTGGAAGGTATCGAGAACTTTTTTGGGATAAAAACTGATTCGTACTTCCGTCTTCGTACTTCGTCCTCTATGCCTGACACACTTGCCTACCCGTCCGGCTGCACCTAGCCTGACAACATACTTCAAAGATCATCAATGGAAGTGGGCATGTTGTCCGCCCGATGGTCCAACAGTTTTTTGAAAAACTTTTGAATGGCCTTGGTATCAGAATGCACCTTGATGTAATAATGGTCCATATAAATGGAATGGATGGCCATATCTCCCTTATAAATGTTCAGTTTATGGTAGGGGATGACGAGTCCATAAGTCTCCAAGAGCGACCGGAACCGCACAATGATACCTTTGGGCCTGATCTCGATATTACAGGTGTTGAGGTTGTTGTCCAAGATGAGCAGGTTGTTGATCTCCACACTGGCCTGGGCAATGTTCAGCTTTGGCGAACCGATGCCGCCCATGGCAAAGCGTTCCATTAAGGTAAAGGGCTTGCCCACGGCCTCGTCGATTTTTCGGGTGATGTTCTTGTCGGCGTAGGAGACGTTCAGGAGCATGGTCACAACTTTTGTCCGAACCGTAGCAGGTTGCCATCCCCGTCCAGGGCCGAGAATTCGCGAAGCCCCCAAGGTTTGTCGCCCAATGGGCCATTGGGGTGGACCACCCCGGTTTCTTTCAGCTCCGCATAGAGTTCATCCACACCTTCCACATGGATATAACAGCTTGTGTTCTCAGGAAAAATCTTGTCATTGCACTTGGCAATATGGAGCTCAATCTTGTCACGACCTATCACGGCATAGTGGTCATCGACCCAGCCTTGTTTGTCAAATCCGAATTTGTCACGGTAAAAAGCAACCGCTTTTCGAACGTTTAGGGCAAAGAGTACGGGTACGGCACGTTGCAAATGTTCCATGGGAAAGTTTTTCCTAAAAATACGGTTTCTATCGGCGCAACACAGCCCCGAATTGCCATAAAAGGGTAAAAAATATGTAGTTTTGCGGGCTGAAAGCCTTTGAGATGAGTTTACAGAACGATTTGACCCAAAAAGTGATCGAAGCGGTGAAGCAACTGTACCAAGTGGACCTGCCCACCGTTGAGTTCCAACCGACGCGAAAGGATTTTGAAGGAGACATCACGGTAGTGGTGTTTCCCATGTTGCGCTATGTGAAGGGAAACCCTGCCCAGATCGGGACCCAGATAGGGGAATACCTGAAGGAAAATATGGACGATGTCGCCAAGTGCAATGTGGTCCAAGGCTTTTTGAACATTGTGATCGAGGACAGCTATTACCTCAATTTTTTCAACAGCATCAAAGATGAGACGGATTTTGGGTACGTGAAATCAACGTCCAATGATGCCATCATGGTGGAATATTCCTCGCCCAACACCAACAAACCCTTGCATTTGGGGCATATTCGAAACAACCTTTTGGGCTATTCCGTGGCGGAGATTTTGAAGGCTTCGGGCAAGAAAGTATATAAGACGCAGATCATCAACGATAGGGGCATCCATATCTGCAAGAGTATGTTGGCCTGGGAAAAATTTGGCAATGGGGAAACCCCAGACACCTCTGGTCTAAAAGGCGATCATTTGGTGGGAAAATATTATGTGGCCTTTGATAAGGCATATAAGGAACAGGTTGCGGAATTCGTGGCCGGGGGTGTGGAAAAGGAAAAGGCCGAAAAGGAAGCTCCCATCCTTTTGGAGGCCCAAGAAATGCTCCGTAAGTGGGAAGCTGGCAATGCCGAAGTGGTTTCCCTATGGAAAAAAATGAACAGTTGGGTGTACGAGGGGTTTGACATTACCTATAAAAACCTTGGGGTCGATTTTGATAAATTGTATTATGAAAGCGATACCTATCTGTTGGGTAGGGACGTGGTAAAGGACGGTCTGGAAAAAGGGGTCTTCTTTAAAAAAGAAGATGGTAGCGTGTGGATCGACCTTACCGAGGACGGTCTGGATGAGAAAATCGTGCTCCGCTCCGATGGTACTGCGGTGTACATGACCCAGGACATCGGGACAGCCATCCAACGGGTGACGGATTTTCCCGACATCAACGGAATGGTCTATACCGTGGGGAATGAACAGGACTATCACTTTAAGGTATTGTTCCTCATTTTGAAAAAACTGGGCTACACCTGGGCCGAACAGTTGTACCACCTCAGCTATGGCATGGTGGACCTACCCAGTGGCAAGATGAAGAGTAGGGAAGGCACCGTAGTGGATGCGGACGACCTTATACAGAGCATGGAGGATACTGCCGAGGCCATTTCCGAGGAACTGGGCAAACTGGAAGGTTATTCCGATGCTGAAAAAAAAGAGTTGTACCGCACCATTGGTCTGGGCGCCTTAAAGTATTATATTCTAAAAGTAGATCCCAAGAAGCGGATCTTGTTCAATCCGGAAGAATCAGTTGATTTTCAAGGCAATACGGGACCGTTTATCCAATATACCTATGCGCGGATCCAATCCATTCTCAGGAAGGCGGGTTTTGATGTATCGACTACGCTCGACATCACTCTTGTTCTCCATGAAAAGGAAAAGGAACTGTTGAAGCAGGTGCAACTGTTCCCGGAAACGGTGCAGTTGGCGGCGGAAAACTATAGTCCGGCCCTTATTGCCAATTATACCTATGATTTGGTCAAGGAATTCAACTCGTTCTACCAACAGGTTTCCATATTGGGCGAACCCGATGAACAGAAGAAACAGCTTAGGGTATTGTTATCCAAAAAAGTAGGGGAAGTGATCAAATCCGCGTTCCTGCTTTTGGGCATCGATGTGCCGGAGCGGATGTAGTATCCATCCCTCCGTCCTTTGACTATTCGTCAACGGACACCTCCCTTTTTTAAAAAGGGAGAGGCTCATGGGATTTGTTTAAAATGTTCCGAGATTTCCGAGAGTACCGATTCCAAGTTTTCAAATACCATTTTGTTCTCAAACCGAATTACGGTATATCCCAGTCCATTCAAGATCTCAGTGCGCTTTTTGTCATATTTCTGGGCTTTGGGCGACTGATGGACGGCGCCATCCAATTCAATGACAAGTTTTTCTGCGGCACAGTAGAAGTCAACAATGTAGTTTTTGATACTGTGTTGCCTATTGAAGCGTCTGCCACATAACTTTTTGGACTTTAGATATCTCCAAAGGAATGCTTCGGCAGGAGTGGAGTTGTTCCTTAATTTTTTTCGGAACTGGACCAATTCCTTTCGGTTGTGGATTCTTTTTTTCATCAATCTCAATTAAAAAGCTCCCCTCTTTCTCAAGAGGGGTGGTTCAGCCATGCTGAACCGGGGAGATTGATACCTTGAATATATGAAAAATTAAAAACTCACCCGAAAACTGAAATTAGGGGTAATGCCCAAGGAAAGATTTTCCACGGCCTCTATTTCATCATTCTGGTTCACGCGATAGTATTTGTTCAGGCTGTTCTTCCGGTTGGTCATGTTCAGCAGGGAGAGCCCGGCATTGGCATTGATGCCCGTGGTCAGTCTGAAACTATAAATGGCCGAGGCATCCGCCCTGAAATATTCCGGCAGCCTGCTGCTGTTCGGTGCTTTGTAATTGATGCGTGCCGGGGTGAAATCGTTGTCAAGGGCATTATCGCCATCCAAGGGCTCGGTAAACGGTTTGCCAGTGCGATAGTTCACCCCAAGGCTCAACTTAAGTTTTTTATAGGTATAGGCCCCAGCAAATGTGAGTGTGTGGCGGATATCCAGATTGTTGGGAAATTTTTGGGGCACTATGGAATCAAAGGTATAGTCGTTCTTGTTGAAGGAATAGCTCAGCCAAGTGCTGAACCGATCAGTCTTCTTGTTGATGAGGAATTCGATGCCCTTGACCTGATAACTGCCTATCTCCCCGGAAAATTGGTGTGGATTCTGGAACCCTTGGGTGTTGGTGCTGATGCCGTCCACATTTTTGTAGAACCCTTCCACACCCACATAAAAGTCGTTCTTTTCATAGTTGATCCCTGCAGAGCCTTGCTTGCTCTTGGTCACAGGAAGGGTGGTGTCATTGGATAATACCCATCTGCGTTTTTCAACGCCCAAAAAATTTTGTTCCAGATCAACGACCTGATTGGTGGTCTGGCTCTTGAACTCGCCCAAAATCTCGGCCCTTACGTAGTTGGCCAGTTTGATGTTCAGGTTGAGCCTTGGTTCTATCAAAACTTTGGAAAAAGTGTTCAAGTTTTCAATAAAATTGAACCGTGCGCCCACTTTGGCCATGAACCTATTGTCCGATGAGGCATAGTTCAATTGTGAAAAAGGGGCATGGATTCGGATGACTCCCTTGATCTCACTGCTAAATTCGGGTTCGTTGAGCTCGGTGGCATTGGTGATTCCTGTTTCGATGTATTGGTAGCCATTGCTCCAATCCAAATGCTCACTGATCCCATAGCCCGTACTCAGTTTCAAAGCGTTTTCGATGACTTTGTTGTTCTGGAAGAGCAGTTGCACCTGGTTCCCAAAAAGGTTTTGGGCATCCAGGTTGTATCGGGAATAATAGATGTTCAGATGGGAAGAAAACCTATTGGTCCATTGACTTTGGAACTGTCCCCCGATTGACAGATTGTCCTGCTTCAATAGGCTGACGGTCCTTTCATTGTCGGTCACATTGTGCTCCACATATTTCAGGTTGTTCTTGATGTTGATCAAACTCAACCTGACCTTGTGCTTGTCATTGATGTCGTACAGTAGCTTTCCTCCGAAATCATAGAAGAAAAAATCCTCTTCGCGGGTGATTTCATCGTCCACGGTATTGTTGTCCTCGTCAGTGATCTCACTGTCCTGAAAGGCACGGTCAAAAAACTGTTTGTAGGCGGGGGTGCTCAAGAAATCGGTCATCGAACGTCTTGCTGAAAATTGGAAGCCCAGTTTTTCGTTGATGGGAACCTCCGTAAACATATCGCCACTGATGAGGTTGAAACCGGCCCCGCCTGTCCATGTGCTGGCTATGTGGTCGCTGGTTTCCATTTGGATCACACTGCTGACCCCGTCGCCAAAAGCTGCTGGGGTGCCGTTTTTGTAAATGGTCACTTTATCGGTCAGGTAGGGGTTGAAAGCGG
The DNA here is from genome assembly GCA_030148335.1 of Allomuricauda sp. Classification (GTDB taxonomy): domain Bacteria; phylum Bacteroidota; class Bacteroidia; order Flavobacteriales; family Flavobacteriaceae; genus Flagellimonas. The sequence goes on from JASBTQ010000032.1 coordinate 20,960, forward strand.
ATATCAACCCAAAAAAATGCCCAGATTGGTACATTTTGATGCCGTTCCAGAGGATAAGGTTCTGGTCGTTGGTGCCGCCCCTCACATTGATGTCGGATACCGTTTCGTCAATACTCTTGATGCCCGGAAGGGCCTGAACGGTTTGTAGTACGTCGGGTTCGATAAGTCCGGGAAGGATACCAAATTCCGAAGTGTTCAGGCTTATGCTTGCATCCTTTTCCTTGATGATACCCGTGGTGAGGAACTTGTACACAATCACTTCGTCCAATTCTTCATAATGTTGGGACAAAAGGATCTTGGGGCATTCATCCTGTTGCAACAGCTCTTCCACACTCATGTATTTGGTGAGGTAGCCCAAATATCTGATCTTGAGCGATGCTTTTCTGGGCACGGCCTTTAGATTGAACACGCCATTGACATCCGATATCTGGGCCATGTCCGTTCCCAAGATCTCTACAGTGGCCCCAGGGATGGTATTGTCCGCAAAGTTGTCCAGCACAATGCCGCATACATCCACCACTGAACTTTTGGTCAATGTGTAGTAACGGTCGCTCAGTTTTTCGGCCTTTATCTGGAACTGGGTTTCGATAAATTGTAGGATATCCTCCAGTTCACTTAGACCATCGGGAGGGCCGATGGAAAGACCGTCCATATCTTCGTTGATGTACGAAAACTTTACATCGAAGCGGTCTTCCAAGCTTTTTATATAGGAAACAAGGTCAATAGGGGATTGCTGTTCTTCCTGCGCATGTGTGGAATGGAACAGGAAAAACAAAAGGGCAAGAAAAAAGCCCGAATGCTTATTGAATAGTGTTCCCAGCATAAAAAAGTACGTTGTCGCCTTCTATTTTGTATTGGATTTGAGACGGGGTACTTATACTTTTTAACGCCATTTCTAGGTTTGTGTTGTTGAAAGTTCCGGTAAATAAGAGATCGGTGTTTACATTTTGGGTCTTTACCTTGATGTTGAACTGCCTTTCCAGTTCAGCAAAGACGTACTGCAACGGAATGCGCTCAAAGCTACTTTCGTTGCCCATCCAAGCAGGTCGGTTTCCATTGGGTTTTGCGGAGTCGATGATTTTTCCATTGATAACCATAAAGGAAGTCCCGGCGGGCAATTTTTTCTCTGTGTTGTTGTGGGTAACGCTCACGAGACCTTCATAGCAGGTCACTTCAAAAAAGCCCTTTCTGTTTTCCACATTGAACTGGGTGCCCAGAACGGTCACGGTTCCCTGTTCCGTGGATACGGTGAATTTTTTTCCTTTAGCGACCTTGAAGAATGCCTCTCCCTTTAGGGAGACATCCCTTTTTTGGTCCCATTTCTTTTCACTGAAAGACACTTGGGAATCGGCATTGAGAAAAATTTCCGAATCATCGGGAAGAATCACTTCGGAACGTTCAGCATAATCCGTGGTGACGGATTCATCCAGGGTGTTCAAATAAAAATAAGAACCCACCATAAGCACGGCGATAACGGCAGCGACCCGTAGAAATTTCTTGAAAGGGTTCAGGGCGATGACCTTTGGGGCATTCCCGATGCGTTCTTCTTTGAGGCGTTGCAGTGCCTCGTCCATATCAAAATTGGGGGCTTCCATGGTGCCGGAAACCTCCATTAACTTGACATAGGAAGCATACTCGTCGGATTTTTTGAATTCCGCAAGTTCTTCCGCGGACAGTTCGCCGCTCAGCCATTTCGCCAAATAATTTTCTTGCATGGGTCTATGCTTTACCTTATTACAACAACTAACTTATACTATACCCTACTTTTGAAATTCCAAATTCCAAGTTTCAAATATCCATTTCGCATTTCATTGTCTCATTTCTTTTTTCTCTTGTCTCTCGTCTGGCAATTAAATCCCGTCAATCTGTTCCCGTAGGCTTTTCAGTGCCAAATGCATCCGCTTTTCAATGGCTTTCACGCTCACGCCTTCCATTTCTGCAATTTCCGCATACTTTTTTCCATCTATCCTATTGAGCAGAAAGGTAGTGCGTTGGTTTTCTGGGAGGGCATTCAGGGCATTTTCCAGTTTTTCCTTGTATTGTTTTTCCTCCATCAAAAATTCGGGGGACTCGTTGGATCGGTCATTTCCTTTGTCAGCATATTTGATCCGAACCTTTTCTGCTTTGATCACATTCAGATAGAGATTGTTGGCCACGGTATATACAAACGATTTTGCTTTTTCAGGGCTCACCTTGGCACAGTTCTCCCATAACTTTACGAAAGCTTCCTGGACGGCGTCGTTGGCCTTCTCCTCGTTCCCGAACTTATAATAGATGTAATTGAAGACCGTTTTGGAATGTGTCTTGAAAATGGAACTGAATATTTTATCTTCACAAACATTGTCCATAAAGAAAGAATTGTTTCTCGGTTCAAATATATTTGAAAATTATGGAGCCAAAGTAGGGTTTTTTTAGGAAGAGTTGTTCTAAAGTTGAATTATAACCCCAAAGTTCAAATAGTTATGAAAAATTTGATGAAAAAGATAGGGTATGTAGCCCTCATCGGAATTGTTTCCATTCTTTCCTCATGCCAAGACGAATTTGAGGAAGTCAATGGGAACGATGAGCAACAGACCATCCAAGCCAATTCGACAACCGCGAGTTTAATCGAGAAGACCACTGCATTTGACGGCTCTTATGACGATGTCGTGGATGAGTCAAGCTGTTTTGCCTTAAAATTCCCCTATACCGTGAGCATCAATGGTACAGCGGCCATCACCATTACTTCTTTGGAAGACCTGCAAACCATTAAAGTAACCCTGGCAGGCTTGGACAACGGTGCTTTGGAAATCAGTTTCCCGGTCACCATCACCCTTTCCGACCATAGCGAAATTGTTGTGGAAAATAGGGAGCAACTTCTGGAACTTGCCAAGGATTGTGTGGAAAGTGCCACTGATGACAAGATTAGGTGCATAGATTTCGTGTATCCCATAACCCTTTTCACCTTCGATGTGGACAATCAAATGACGGGTGAGGTTATGGTGGAAAACGATATGCAAATGAGAAGGTTCTTCTCTGAATTGGAGGACAATGAGTTGGTCAGCATCAGTTTTCCCATTACTCTCAAGAAAAGTGATGGAACCGAAATCATCGTAGAGAACAATACTGATCTGCATTCGGTTCTCAGCACTGCCGGAAACGAATGTTACCGCAATGCACTCAACAAGGAAATCCTGGACGCCTTTCTGTTGGCATGTCAATTGGAGGTCAGGGAAGTGCTTAGGGACAATGTGGACAGTACGGACCAGTACTTTGAGTCCATCATGACCTTTTCCCAAGACGGGACCGTGGTGATCGGCGGAGGAACCAGTGCCCCATTGACGGGTACTTGGACCACCCAAAACACGGACAGCGGTGTCCAGTTGACATTGGATTTCAATACTTTGGTGGATTTTTCCATGACTTGGGACGTTTATGAGTTGGAGTTGGGTGTCATCAAATTGTATAAAGATGGTGGAAACAAGATCATCCTAAAAAAACGATGTGATGTGGACCCGGTCGAAGAAATCGATCCCGATACCCTAAGGGCTATTTTGAGCGAATGTGAATGGATCATCAAAAAGGTGAAGAACAATGGAGAGGAAATCAGAAGGCTTTTGGGATATGAGTTCCAGTTCATGGCAGATGGTACCGTGACCTTGGGCAATGGCGCAAGCATATCGGATGGAACTTGGGAAATTGGGCTGGACAGCCAACTCCAATTGGCCATCATGATCACTATGGACGGCGAACCAGGAATCAGTTTTGAGTGGCCCCTCAGGGAACTGACAGATACCCGATTGAAATTTGAAGTGTTTGGCACAGACCATGAAATGATATTGCTGCGCGAATGCAACGACAGCGCAGATGATGGTGATGTGGTCGAGATAAGGAATATCGCTCTGGATGGGCCATGGAGCATTGCACTTTACAAAGAAGCAGGAGTGGACCTGACCGCATCGTTCGCAGGGATGAGCTTTAATTTTTCCAGCATGAACCAAATAGAGGTTTCAGTGAACCAAGACCCCATTGCAACTGGACTATGGAGGGTGCTCAGGGATACCGAGGAAGGACTGAAGTGCTACCTCAATTTTGATACCGATGGAGATTTGTTGGAACTGACCGATGACTGGAAAGTGGTTTCCATCACATCCACCCGAATAGAGCTTGTGGATGATAGCGATGAAGCCAATCCAAAGACCTTGGTGTTCGAAAAACCATAAAATTTTTCCCCAATTCTTTTTTTAAGAGGACGGCCAACCCCAAAGCCGTCCTTTTTCTTTTTTATTATTCTTAAATTTGTCGCTCCTTTAAAACACAAGAACTTATGTTCGATAATTTAAGCGATAAACTGGATAAGGCGCTCCACGTCCTCAAAGGGCATGGGCAGATAACCGAGATCAATGTTGCGGAAACCCTGAAGGAAGTACGAAGGGCCCTTTTGGATGCCGACGTCAACTTCAAGATTGCCAAGGATTTTACCAATAAAGTAAAGGAAAAGGCACTGGGACAGAACGTGTTGACCACTCTTCAGCCAGGCCAGCTCATGGTGAAGATCGTGAAGGACGAACTCACCGAACTGATGGGGGGCGATGCAGAAGACATCAATCTCTCTGGAAACCCTTCGGTAATCCTGATGTCCGGTCTGCAAGGTTCCGGTAAAACCACCTTTTCGGGGAAACTCGCCAATTACCTCAAAAGCAAGAAAAACAAAAAACCTCTTTTGGTCGCCTGTGACGTGTATCGTCCGGCGGCTATTGACCAATTGCACGTAGTTGGGGAACAAATTGGTGTGGAGGTCTATTCCGATAGGGAGAACAACGATCCCGTGGCCATTGCCAAGGCGGGTGTGGCCAAGGCCAAAAGCTTGGGCTGCAATGTGGTGATCATAGATACCGCAGGTCGTTTGGCCGTGGATGAGCAGATGATGAACGAGATTGCCAACATCCACAAGGCCATACAGCCCCAAGAGACCCTTTTCGTGGTGGATGCCATGACAGGTCAGGATGCGGTGAACACGGCCAAGGCCTTTAACGACGTCCTCAATTTTGACGGGGTTATCTTGACAAAGCTCGATGGTGATACCCGAGGTGGTGCGGCCATTTCCATCAAATCTGTGGTGGACAAGCCCATCAAGTTTATCGGAACGGGTGAAAAAATGGAAGCCATCGATGTCTTCCACCCCTCGAGGATGGCCGATCGGATTCTGGGAATGGGTGATGTGGTCTCGTTGGTAGAGCGTGCCCAAGAACAGTTTGATGAAGAACAGGCACGTAAGATCCAAAAGAAGATTGCCAAGAACAAGTTCGGCTTTGACGATTTCTTGAGTCAGATACAGCAGATCAAGAAAATGGGAAGCATGAAAGATCTGATGGGGATGATCCCCGGTGCAGGGAAAGCACTGAAAGGTCTCGATATAGACGACGATGCCTTCAAGCACATTGAGGCCATCATCCACTCCATGACCCCTGATGAACGTTCGACCCCTTCCAAATTGGACGCCAGTCGAAAAAAACGCATCGCTGCCGGTAGCGGGACCTCCGTTCAGGAAGTGAACCAGCTCCTGAAACAGTTCGACCAAATGAGCAAGATGATGAAGATGATGCAAGGCGGAGGGGGCAAAAAGATGATGCAGATGATGCAGAACATGAGATAACTTTAGTCAGAAGTCAGAAGTCAGAAGTCGGAAGTCGGAGGTCGAAAGTTGCTCAAGTTGAAAATGATCAAAACCAAATAACCAGTATGGAAATCCTTGACGGAAAAAAAATATCCAACCAAATCAAAGAAGAAATCGCCGTTGAGGTGGCTCAAATGAAGGAAAGAGGGGAGAAGGTTCCCCACTTGGCCGCGGTCCTTGTCGGTAACGATGGGGCCAGTCTCACCTATGTGGGCAGCAAGGTACGCTCCTGTAAAAAAATCGGTTTTGAATCAACCTTGATCCATCTTCCCGAAGACACCACAGAGGAAGCTTTGTTGGAACAGGTGCAAGCCTTGAATGCCAATCCTGATATTGATGGGTATATTGTGCAATTGCCATTGCCCAAACATATCGATGAACAGAAAGTACTACTTGCCGTGGACCCCGATAAGGATGTGGATGGGTTCCACCCCACCAATTTCGGTAAAATGGCCTTGGATATGGAATCCTTTATCCCGGCGACCCCTTTTGGTATCATGGAACTGTTGCGCAGGTACAATGTGGAAACTGCAGGAAAACACACCGTCGTGATCGGTAGGAGCCATATCGTGGGAAGACCCATCAGTATTTTGATGAGCCAAAAAGGAAAGGCGGCCGACTCCACGGTTACGCTGACCCATAGTAGGACCAAGGACCTTAAGGCACTGACCCTTCAGGCGGACATTGTGGTGTCGGCATTGGGGGTTCCAAACTTCCTAAAGGAAGACATGGTGAAAGATGGGGTCACCATCATCGATGTGGGCATTACCCGTGTTCCCGATGATTCCCATGAAAAAGGATATTACATCACCGGGGATGTCGATTTTGAGAAGGTAAGTAAAAAAGCATCCTATATTACCCCTGTTCCTGGCGGAGTGGGGCCCATGACCATTGCCATGCTCCTCCAAAACACGCTATTGGCCAGGGAAAGGCACAAGTCCAAACAGGCTTAGTGCACCTGTTCTTTTTGTTCCGTTTTCGCTAAAGCAGTCTGTTGCTCCTCTTCTGGGGTGATGCGGTCAAATTCGGTCTCACCTTCATCGTTGGTGCAACTGGATAGTGCCATGGACGAAAAAAGCACGGTGATCAAAAGTAGAATTGTTTTCATAAAGGTAACATTTGGGATGGCACTGCGGCCTGTTCTGTACATCATAACGAATTCTGTTGCAGAATCTTATTTTAGTTGTCAAATAATCGATAACTTACCTACCTATAAATCATAACGTTATGGCTGGATCCGTCAGGAACAAAACAGCTTGGGCCGTATTTGCCATTTTGGCCATAGGGATAGGGCTCTACCCGTTGATGTACTTCTTTTCGGCAGAAGAATTTGGGCTTTTGCAAGGGAAATCCAAGGATATATCAGCCAATACAATCTGGAGAATCGGCTTTTACGGGCATATAGTATTTGGTGGATTGGCCCTTTTGACGGGTTGGTCCCAGTTCAGCAGAAAACTTAGGGTCAAAAAACTGGATCTCCATAGAAACTTGGGGAAAATCTATGTTCTGTCCGCTCTGATAAGTGGGATTTGTGGGGTGTACATTGGGTTTTATGCTACGGGTGGACTTGTATCTTCCTTAGGGTTCATCAGTTTGGGAATCGTTTGGTTGTTTACGACCACAAGAGCGTATGCAGCCATACGAAAAAAAGATGTATCCCTTCATCAAGGCATGATGATTTATAGCTATGCAGCCTGTTTTGCAGCGGTCACCCTTCGTATTTGGTTGCCTTTGCTAACAATTGTTTTAGGGGAATTTCTGTTGGCCTATAAAATTGTGGCCTGGCTCTGCTGGGTGCCCAATATGGTATTTGCCCATCTATGGGTGCGTAGAAAGGGACTCACGTTGGCCTGATCTATTTGGCAAACAATTGCCCCATATCCTTAAAGGCCTTGAACTCCAATGCATTTCCTGCGGGGTCTAAAAAAAACATGGTGGCCTGTTCACCCACTTCCCCTTTGAACCTGATGTAGGGCTCAATGACAAAGGCAATGCCCTTGCTTTCCAGTTTTTTGGAAAAGGATTGGAACACATCCCATGGCAAGACCACACCATAGTGCGGTACGGGCACATTTTTACCATCCACGGGATTGGTGTGGAGTTCCTCTTCGGATTTTGGTTTGTAGTGGATGACGAGTTGGTGCCCAAACAAGTTGAAATCTACCCAATGGTCACTGCTCCGGCCTTCCTCACATTCAAGGATTTCTCTGTAAAAAGTCCGGCACTCATCCAGATTGTGCACGGGAATGGCCACGTGAAAAGGAGTTACGTTCTGCATGGAAAATTTTTCTGAAAAGTAGGACAACTTTTTCAAGCTTCCAAAAAAGAGATGATTTGATCGTTCACATCGTCCTGGTGCATGGAGTGTCCCAATCCTTCCGTGCTCACCAAGGAACTTTCCTTCCAATTCGCATTTACCTGAACGGAGGCATGGTAGGGTGTAATCGCATCGAATCGATCATGGAAAAGCAAGCCCTTTTTGTCGATGGACTTCGCAAAACTTGAAGTGGAAAATTCACGGATTTTAAAACCGAACCGGTCCATCACATAATCATCCAAGTGCCCCATCACCCGGTTGTTGAACCTCAATAGGGTCTGGAAATGATCCATGATCTCATGAAACTCCGAAGGGGAGCCAATGGTGACCATCTTTTCCACATTGGGACAAGGATTTTTATATTGGTTGTACATAATGGTCATGCCGCCCACGGAATGGCCGATGAGGTGTTTTGGACTGTACTTTTTGACCATATGGTCCACTGCTTCCTCATATAGGGGCACATACAGGTATTTTCCCGAAGAATGGCCATGGGAAGGGGCATCAAAAGCAATGATGTTGAAATCGGCCTCTTGAAGTTTCTTGATCAGGTTGCGCCAACGGAAGGTATTGCTCTCCCAGCCATGGACCAAGAGAACGGTTTCTTTGTTTCCCGACCAATGATAGACCTGTAGTTCATGATCTGCCACATTTTCTACTTTTAGCTTCGCCTTTTCCAGATATTCGGCCTGTTGGGGCAGCACACGACCCTTCCTTACCGTGCAGAACAGATGGAACGCATGGTTGGCCGCTTTTTTTGGGGCGATCAATGAATAGGTATTGTAGTATTGCCCGTAGGCCAACGGCATTATCTTGTTGAGCAGTTTTTTCATTCAGGTTTCTTTTTGTAACTTACTCTGTATTTGATACTAAAAGTACAGATTCATTTTTGAACAGAAAAGAAGTCACTGTTGCAAAACTAGGTATGGGAATGGAAACTATTGTTGAAAATCAGAAAGTTAGAACCGTTAAAAAATTGGAAAAAATGTTCGGTCACATCGATTACAGAAACCCGCCCGAACTTTGTCCGGTAAGGGATGTGATGTCCGTGGCTTCGGACCAGTGGAGCATTTTGATCCTTCTTTGGCTGGGGTATTTCTCCGTGCTCCGGTTCAACAAGCTCAAGAAATATGTGTATGGCATCTCCAATAAGGTACTGAGCCAACGCCTAAAAGTGCTCGAGGCCGATGGTTATATCGAGCGAAAGGCCTATCCGGAAGTGCCCATCAGGGTCGAGTACAACCTGACTGAATTTGGCCGCTTGTATGTGGATAAACTCTTGGACCTGGCTGAATGGATGCAAGACAATAGCCCCAAAGTTTTGGCCAATCGAAAGAGATATGGGTTGGAATAAAATAGCCTGATTCGAAGGGTTTATTCCCATCCCAACATCAAATATTTGATCTTGGCCTCATCGGGGATTTGCACCGCTTCAATAGTGGAAGTGGTGAATCTGAGTTCGGAGGGAAGTTCCTGCTTATCTATGGTGAAATACAGGTTGCTCCCCTTTGGGAAAATCACGATGCTGTTCAAAGTGGTCACTATTTTCTTGAACTTGTACGCTTTTTCAATATCCTTGAAAGTGCTCTGAAGGCCAATGCCGTTCTCGGAAACATAACGTGGGTCCAATACACGAACGTTTTCAATGGTCGGGATGCTGTCCGAACTCGGCGTCAGGGTGAGAAGGTGCTTGCCGCCTTTTTCGAATACCTCTATTTTCTTGTTGGAGTCACCCAGTTTTATGGCCGTAGTGTCCTGAACAATGGAATCTTGGGCAAAAACCGATTCCAGTTCACTGACTTTGGTGGTTTGTAACAACGGCCCCACACTGTTTTCGGTGATTAAAAATGTGGTATCTTTTTGACAGGATTGAATCGATGCTATGCCTAGCATCAGCACCAGTACTTTTATAGTTCTTTTCATAAAAATTATCGCATCACTTTTTTTAACACGCCCAAAACCCCCCTGATAAAAGTGGCACTGGTCAGTACTTTGACCACAGGGTTCATTCGGGTACTTCGTCTAGGGGATGAAGACCTGCTAGTGGGTCGTTGTTCTTGTTCTTTTTCAGCCTCTTTTTCGGCCTTTTCAATTTTTTCGTTGAGGATCTCGTAGGCGCTTTCGCGGTCTATTTCCTCATTGTATTTTTTGATCAATTTGGATTGGTCCAACACATTTTTGAGCTCATCATCGGTCAAGATGTCCATTCGGCTCATTGGGGCCCGCATTAGCGTCGCGGCCAGTGGGGTGGGCCTGCCCTTTTCGTCCAATACGGAGACCAAGGCTTCCCCCGTCCCGAGGGAGGTGAGCACCTCTGCGGTATCATAGAACTCGGTAATGGGATAGTTCTGTGCCGTCAGTTTGATGGCTTTTCGGTCCTTGGCGGTGAAGGCACGGAGCGCATGCTGAACCTTCAACCCCAATTGGGCCAACACGTCATCGGGAACATCGGTTGGGTTCTGTGTCACAAAATAAATCCCTATTCCTTTGGAACGGATCAGTTTTACGATACTTTCAATCTGGTCCAAAAGTGCTTTGGATGCATTGTCGAATATGAGATGGGCCTCGTCTATGAAGAGCACCAGTTCGGGCCTGTCACTGTCCCCTTGTTCGGGAAAGGTGGAATAAATCTCGGCCAATAGGCTCAACATGAATGTGGAGAACAGTTTGGGACGATCCTGAATGTCCGTCAATCGGATGATGTTGACATATCCTCTCCCATTTTCATCGATTCGGACCAAATCGTCCACCTCAAAAGACTTTTCGCCAAAGAACAGGTCGGCCCCTTGCTGCTCCAGTTCAATGATCTTTCTTAGGATGGTACCTGTGGAACTGGTGGAAATGCGTCCATAGGACGATTGGAATTCGTCCTTACCCTCTTCGGTAGCATATTGCAACACCTTTTTAAAGTCATTAAGGTCCAGTAGTGGCAGTTTGTGGTCATCACAATATTTGAACACCACAGCCACAATGCCTTCTTGGGTCTCCGAAAGGTCAAGGATCCTGGACAACAGCACGGGTCCAAATTCTGAAACTGTGGCCCTCAAACGTACACCTCCCTGCTCGGAGAGGGACAAAATCTCCACAGGAAAACTTTTGGGTTCAAAAGGAATCCCGATTTTCTGGTGACGTTCATCAATTTTAGGATGTCCCGGACCAGGTTGGGCAATACCACTGAGATCCCCCTTGAGGTCCATGAGCAGCACGGGAATGCCCTTGTCCGATAGGTTTTCGGCCAACACCTGAAGGGTCTTGGTCTTTCCCGTACCCGTGGCCCCGGCAATGAGGCCGTGTCGGTTAAGGGTTTTCAGGGGAACCTTGATCAAGGCATTGGTGATGGCCTCGCCATCCAGCATGCCAGCACCAAGGGTAATGTAATCCCCTTTCATGGCATAGCCTTGTTCTATCTCCGCAAAGAATTTTTCTTTGTTGCCCATGCTGTTCAATTTCCGATAAAAATAGGGTAATTTTAAGCAAAACTGAAAGTGAGATCATGAAAGCTTTTCAACATACACTACTGGTTGTTTTAGTCAGTGGGTTATTGGCCACCGCCCATGCCCAAGAAAATACCGAGGTCATTTTTCACAAATCCCACGAACCTAAAAAGCAGAACGCTCCCTTCAGTGATGTGGTACAGGCGGGAAACCTGTTCTTTTTGGCAGGGCAGATCGGGATGGACCATACCACGCGCACAGTGGTCGAAGGTGGGATACAGGCCGAAACGGAACAGACCATCAAAAACATTGAGGCGGTATTGGCACAACATGGATTGGGACTGAAAAATGTGGTGAAGTGTACCGTGATCTTGGCCAACATGGATGATTTTGCGGCTTTCAACGAAGTCTATGCCAAACATTTCACGAACAAACCCGCCAGGACCACCTTTGCTGCAAGTGGTATTGCCGCCAATGGAAAAATTGAGATTGATGTTATTGCGGTAAAGTGATTCTTAGGGGCGCATGGTCGAATATATGGAGCAATTGACTGGTAAAATTGGAACCTTTGTCTTACTTTGTCAATTTCATAGCAGAAGGTGAGGTCCATGCAAGGAATACCGTTTTTTAAGATCAGTATGCGAAAAGCAAGGTTGTTCGGCATCATTGCTTCCTTCTTCCCATTCCTCACTTTTGTCCAAGCACAGAACAATGTGGCTCCAGAAGTAACTGCGAGCGGTGATCAGGTCTATTGTCCAGAGACTTCTATTCCAATAGCCACTTCTTTCAATATTGTTGATCCGGACGACACTGAAATAGATGCATTCTACATTCAAATTTCCACGGGCTATGAGAGAGGGTATGATCAATTGCAGCTGACGAACAACCATCCGTTGGTGACTACGGCATGGGACGCCCAAGAAGGAAAACTTACCGTAAGGGGACCCTCTGGAGGGGCAGTTTCCTATTCCGATTTGATAGCAGCTGTGCAAGACATCGTTTTTGTGAGCACTGCCGAAGCTCCTGTGGAAGAAAAATATTTTTCGCTCACTATTGGGAGTGCCAATTATTTGCCGGAAACGGACCATTACTATGAGTATGTGCCCGCATTGGGCATACGGTGGGACGATGCCAGGACTGCAGCTGGGAACAGGACTTTTTTTGGTTTACAAGGATATTTGGCCACCATAACCTCGGATGCAGAGGCCCAACTCGCGGGCGAACAAGCTGCGGGGACGGGATGGATAGGGGGTTCTGATGAGCAAATAGAAGGAGTCTGGAGGTGGATGACAGGTCCTGAGCAAGGGCAGATTTTCTGGAACGGGGACTATAGCGGGAGCAGTCCAAACTTTGCTTTTTGGAACACGATGGAGCCCAATAATTTGGGGGATGAGGATTATGCCCATATTACGGCTCCCGGGGTCGGCATAACAGGTTCTTGGAACGATTTGGCCATTGCGGGGGACACTATGGGGGATTATCAGCCCAAGGGCTATATTGTGGAATATGGGGGACTTCCGGGTGACCCAACCCTGACACTTTCGGCCAGTACCAAAATAAGCACGCCCAAAATACTGGAAGTTACATCAGACACTATTTGCGGACCGGGAGAAGTGATTTTGCAGGCCGAAGCGAGCATGGGTGATATTTTGTGGTTCGATGTGGAAAATGGAGGGGTTCCCTTGGCAACTGGCACTACATTCCAGACCCCGTGGTTGACCCAAAACACCACTTTTTATGCCTTGGCTTCCTACAATGGATGCCTGACAGGGGAACGGGTGGCCGTTGAGGCGATTGTGAAACAAAGACCGTTCATCAATGATGGCTTTACCATCACCAATTGTGATTCTGATGGAGTGCTCGATGGTTTTATGGATTTTGATCTTACCCAATATATGTATCTCATCGGGCCGGACCACGTCAATTTGGACATCACATTCCATTTGTCCGAAAGTGATGCCGAAAACAATGTGAACGCACAGACCGCTACGCTTTTCAACAATAGCACGGCCAATGAACTTTATTTTAGGGCCGAAGGTTCCGGGGAGTATTGCCATTCGGTGGGCAGGTTGTTTTTGGATGTGACAACGACCTCACTGCCCCAGGACTATCAGTTTGAACTGGAATCCTGTGATGAAAGGGTCGCGGATGGCATAACTTCATTTGATTTGGAGGAAGCGGCCGGGGCCATTCTTTCGCAGTTTCCCAATGGTCAGGATCTATCCATTTCCTTTTATCAAAATGAGGACGATGCCTATTTGAATCGAAACAAAATTGTCGCAACCAATACCCATTCCAATACAACACCTTATTCCGAACTTGTCTATGTCCGTGTCGAGGATGAACAGTCGGGAACTTGCTATGGGGTAGGGCATCATTTGTTGTTGACAGTCCATCCAATCCCGTCCTTTCAGGTGGAAGAAAACCACATTTTCTGTACGGGAGGTAGTGTAACGGTGCAACCCTTCGGCGCGGATGGGGAGTATCAATACGAATGGTATGATGCCAATGGTCAACCCATAGGAAATGCCGATTTCAATACCATTTCGCAACAAGGTTCCTATAGTATAGTGGCCACTTCGGAGCATGGATGTGCATCGGAACCTATGTCATTTCAAGTCCATGAATCGGGACCTCCCAACTTGTTGCCGCAATATGTGCGCGTCGAGGATGATGGGGAAACGGGAACCATAACCGTTTTGCACCAAGATGGGCAATTGGGTCTGGGAACCTATGTGTTTTCATTGGGTGGTCCGTTTGGTGACATGCAGCAGGAAGGTGTTTTTACCGATTTGGAACCCGGACTTTATACCCTCTATGCCATGGATGTGAATGGTTGTGGTTCGGATATGATCCGGGTTGGGGTCACGGGCGTGCCAAAATTCTTTACCCCAAACAATGACAATGTCAATGATAGGTTGAACGTTTTGGGGGTCACGGAGGAATTTTATCAGAGTGGGGCATTTTACATTTATGACCGTTATGGAAAGTTGCTTGCCCAAAGAGACCTGATGGTCGAAGGTTGGAATGGGTTATATGATGGAAAACCTTTACCACCTTCCGATTATTGGTACGTCATGGAACTGTTGGATGTTCATGGCACGGTACATCATAAGCAAGGACATTTCACCTTAAAGCAATAATGGACAAGTTGCATCATATTGCAATTTCTTAGCATTATCTTTGCACCATGATGGAAGAAAACGTGATGGAATTGGTGGACAAGGGGCTGATGCTTCCCTTGATGGAAGAATTTTATACCATCCAAGGAGAAGGGTTCCACAAGGGAACGGCCGCCTATTTTATTCGGGTTGGTGGTTGTGATGTGGGCTGTCATTGGTGCGATGTGAAGGAAAGCTGGAATGCGGAGACCCATCCACCGACGGCTATTGACAGCATTATTGCCCATGCAAAAAAATATTCGGATACCATTGTCATAACAGGTGGGGAACCCTTGACCTGGGATATGGGACCTCTGACCCACGGCCTCAAGAAAGAAGGGATGAAAACCCATATCGAGACTTCCGGTGCCTACCCGCTGACGGGAGTTTGGGATTGGATCTGTCTTTCCCCCAAAAAGAACAAATTGCCAGTTGGCGATATCGCCAAAAAAGCGGATGAACTCAAAGTGATCGTGTACAACAAGCACGATTTCATATTTGCCGAGGAACAGGCGGCCCAAGTGGGCGAAAACTGCATTCTCTATCTGCAACCCGAATGGAGCGTTCGGGACAAAATGGTTCCCTTGATCGTGGACTACGTCATGAAAAATCCCAAGTGGAAGGTTTCATTGCAGACCCATAAGTATTTGAACATTCCTTAGTGCGGTTTTTGAGAGTATCTTTGGTTAAAGCTCCACTACTCAGTACATTTCTAAGATTTCGGTTGATTTAATATGCCACTGATCGTCTTCTTTGCAAAAAAATTGGAGAATTGAACCTCCCCCTGTAACCCCTCTTCTTTTAGTTATATTTAGATGCTCAAAAAATAAATAGGCTTCAGAGTCATTGATGAAAATTGGTTCAGCCATATTTATTTGTATGTATTTATTTAGAATGTTTGTGTTACTATAAACTTTCCAATCAATTAACTTAGAACGCAACTTATCACATATTTGTCGACTGGTAAATCCAGGATTTTGCCCACGTTTAAGTTGATTCAATATTTTGGAATTGATTAGGCTTGAGCTTTCCAAGCCCGAAAGCAAAGACTCTGACATATAATATTCAAATTTTACAACAACGGGGGCATTTTTTTTCTCAATCTGACGGGATAAGGAAATTATATAAATCTCACAGGAATCAATGTTTGTATCTTGATCAAATGGGACCAGTTGAAATAAAAATACACAGATAAAAACCATTAATCTCATAAGATTAAAAATTAATTACAAACCTCCTGTTTGTTTGAAAATAATCTCATAATTGTCCCAGCAAACTTCTTCGCCAAATACTTCTTTCTCAAATAATTTGCCCGCTTCACTTTCATCACAGAAGTCACATTCAAGCCAAAAATCGCCCCAAAATGAACCGCTGTAATTGCACATTTCCGTGGTGTAGGTAATGCAGCCCCCAGCAAAGGACATCAATCTTTCAAAATTCAAAGGCCCTAGCCTCGGAGTCAACCCCAACGCGCCAATAGATTTACACAGAAAGGGAGTGAATGCCATGTCATCTTTCCTATGTTTGATCAACTTTTCTTTTTTGAAAACTTAAATCAATCAATACCCTCCTTAATATATATACTATCCTTTTTTATAATTATATGATACGAATCAACCAACGGAAGACCATTGGAGTAGTAACCAAAATGTTTTTTGATACTAGAATCCTTTGTGAACAATTGAATAGTATATGATCCATCTTGTTTGGGAGTATTATTATTAAAATTAAGGAACCCTCGTTTTTTTTTCCTTAGAATCAAAGCCATAGAGTTTCAATGAATCAAAGCCGTTGGTGATAATTAAAGAATCTATATTTTTTTCGGTATCATTCTGTACTTCGAAATCAACCCCGTATTCACAGGAGGTCCATAAAAAAGATAAACTGCAAAGTAAAGATGCTCTTAATTTCATTGGTTTGTTGGGATTACTTGTGAATTGTTGGCTGCCTTCCAAAAGATGCCATCATATTCTACATGGTTCAGATAGGCTGATTGTTGTGAAGTGTATTACAAACTTGCTTTAATCTCCAAGTACCCCTGTGTGGCTTTGTGTGGGTCAAAAATTATGATTTTTGGACCTTCACCGTAATAATCCGTGTACCATCGTTCATCAAATTTACCGGAAAGCTTTAAAATGGGCTTGCTATCCAATGAATTGAGTCTTATTAATATAGTATCGTTCACTTGACCTTTGACCCAAATGTTCATCATAGAGTATGGATAGTTCTTGTAGGGTTCCAATATGATTGTCTTGGTTTCGGTAAAATCATTTATTTTCAATGTTTCGTTATCCTTGCCACAAGAAACCAAAAGTAAAAACAAAAGGGAAATCGGATAACTAAATAAAATTCGTGAATTCATGATTATTGATTTGTAGGGGTTAATTGGGAACTTTTTGTTGCCTTCCAAAAACCATCTTGATAAGATAGATTGTTCAGATACCTCAAATCACCATCATCCATGCTTTCATGGACCAATTGATATAACCTGCCGGCACCGTATGCAATCTGTCTTCCCTTTGCATTGTTGTGCAAGTCCATTTGGGTCTCCTTGTTATGGCTGGGATAGTCTGGGTCGTATTCGATGTCTTCATGGGCAGTTGTGAGTTGCTCGGTCAGGGCCTCCCCGATATAGACCGTACTCAAAGCGTTCCAAAATGTATGTTTGAACGCATCCCCTTTTCTGTTTCTTACAGGCCTGGGAAAGTGAGTCTCTGCATAAATATAGCATTGTACGGCTGCCATGAGGTATGCCTTTTTTTGTAATTGAGATAGATTGTTGAACAAGGCTACTTCCGCAGGGGACATTCTACTTTTGATCATTTCATCCAATGAAGGGTCATATATTAGCATATCATTAAAATCCACCTCTCCACCAGCCATCCAGGCATGCACGGCCTGCGTGCCAAAGGCCTCGGCCTCGGGGATACGAGCAAACCATTGTCGTCTTTTTGAATCTTTTATCTAAAGACCATATTCAATTTCCAGTTTTCCCCTGTTTGCCCGGTAGGGGTCGAAAGTCCAAATGATGGTGTCCGTCCCATAATAATCTCCATTTAAAAGAGTATCTACGTTACCAGATAGAATCACATCAAAATGTCCTTTTCTTTGAATTTTGATGCTGTCATTTATTTGGCCTCTAACCTTAATATAGTAGGCATAGTAACTTTTGTTTTCATAAGGGATCAGTGTATCCACCCTTTTTTTTGAAAAATCCGTGACCGTAAATTTTTTATGGTCTTTGCTTGTATATATTTCACAAGAAAATATCAACAAGATTGCCAATAGGGAAATAATTTTTTTCATTTCTTTTAATTTGTTGGGGTTAATTGTGATCGGTTTGTTGCTGGACCACTAGCTCCTCCACCTTGAAGATGGGATAGATATCGTAATTCTCCATTTGCCATGGCGTTCTGTATACTTTCCGTTAAAGAACCAAAACCATCAGATAGCCAATTTCTTTTAGTTCTGCCTACTGCATTGTTGAATAAGTCCATTTGTTTTTCTTTATAACTATATGCATACATAGCAGGTTTATCTTCATGTGCTGTAGTCAAATTAGTGGCTAGGGTATTTCCTAAAAGAATAACATTCAAGCCATTCCAATAGGCGTGTCTGAAAGCGTCTCCTTTTCCATTATATAAAGAATTTGGATAAAGTTCTTCGGCTTTCCATGTTGCTTTTTGTGCATTAAGTAAATAACCTAATTGCTTAAATCTTGACATTGAATCAAATATTGCTCTTTCAGAAGTGGACATTCTTCCTTTATAGTCTTGTTCAAAGCCAACTACCTCACCATCAATAAAAGCCATAACAATACTGCCGCCAATGGATTTCACCTCAGTTGGGATTTGCCCGTTTACCTTATTTGCTTCCAAAAAGTTGATCAGTTGGCTTGCCACAGCTTTGTTTGCGGGGTCCCTGACCCAATACGCTTGCGGAGAGGCATACGTAAACCCCAAATCGCTATTGAGTTGGTGTAGTTGTTCGTGGGTCACCAAAACCTTGGTGATCACATCGGAGTCGGCCAAAGGCAGGTCGGAATCGTTGGACGAACCTCCACCTCCACCACCGTTTCCTGAGCCACCACTGCCCCCGCCGCCGCCATCAAAAGGGTTGGGGGCTATGAAACAAACGGTATTGCTCACTATATAGGTGTCCTGGCAACCTGGGCCCGCCACCCCTTCACCCAAACCATTGTTTGTATGTCCTCCATAATTGCACATTTCCGTGGTATAGGTAATACAACCTCCAGCAGAGGACATCAACCTTTCATAATCCAAGGGCTCGGCCTCTATGGTGCCGGAAAACGATGCCTGTGGGTCCTCTTGGAACCTTTCCATGTAGCTGTCATCGGGACTGTACCTAAAGAGGTAGGCCTCTGGTCCCTGCCCTTCCTTGTTGGCAATGACGAGGTTTTCAAAATAGGGCCAGAAATCGTTTTCCCCAATCAGGCCAAAGGTATAGTAATCATCATTTTCAAAAGATTTTTTGACGACATTGGTGGAGTCTATTTGAAAATCGTAGGAATTTTTTTGGCCCACTGTCGATAACCGGGTCTGTTCAGTGACCGTTTTTCTGTAGAGTTCCCCCAGTTCGGGGAATTCATCAAATTGTGCCTTTACGGTGGTTATTCCATGGGATTGTGATTCTTCCAACACAATTTGTTCTTCAAATGTTTCATTACAGCCATAGATAGTCAGCAGCAAAAGGAAGGATGCGGTAAGAGATCTAAAGTTTGTTTTCATCTAGGTCAAGTTTTAAATTTCATAAAAGTTCCTTTCCCCATTGTTCATAGGGAAAAAAATTAATCCAAGAGTGAAAAAAAGTAGGGGGTCTTTGCTGCGATATGCAGGGTCAATATAGAACTTTATGTTTAAAAATCCTACATTGAATAGAAAAAAGGGATTTTAACCCTGATCAGTATATATAAAAAAGAAAGATTTAGGATTATACTCAACGCCCTCCATTGTTCTGAAGGTCCAAAAGACATTCGGCATCCAATTGGGGCACGGTGGTCAATCCTTTGGAAACATTGCTTTGCATGGCTTTCATCATGGGACCTCCAAACTGGAGTTCGGCACGCATCAAGCAGCCGTCCACGTTGCAGTGGTTGTTGCCTGTTTCCACATCATTTTCATCAATTTCCGTGTCCTCGTGTTCAGGGTGGACAGGGTCAGTGCCCAAATTCACGAGGCCTAATAGATGTCCAAATTCATGGTTGAGCGTGGCCGCTTCCAAATCGGCAACGGAAATGGACACACTTCTGCTGGCCAAGTCCCGCACAGTGGACTCGTAGATGATCATGGACGTATTGCGATAAACCGCACCCAAAGTGACCAAATCTTCACTTTCATCATCACTATCGGCGGGGGCATCGGCAAAATAAATGTAAATGGCCAAGGTGCTACCATCATTATAAGCTGTCCTGTTGTCCCTTTCCAATTCGGCCACCTCATTCAGGGTAAGGGTTTCCTCGTTGGGAGAAGAAAGCGGGGTGTATTTGAATTCCACTTCTTCCTTAAAGGTCCTTGCCTTAATAAATTCCTCCAAGGTGTCAATGCCATCTACAGTGGGCTGAAAACCAGTTACATAAGCAATTTCAATGAGCAGCTTGTCAAAGGTGTTGTTCGATAAAATATCATTGGCAGATGCCCCCGTAGTCAACAAATTGGCCGATTTATCGACACTCGTCGACGAACCGGAGGGATTTTCTGCATCCTTGGAACAGCCCATAAACACGAGAAGGGCAAGGAAAGGGTAAAGGATAATTTTCTTTTTCATCATCTTCAATATGAAATAAAAACGTTGCGCAATGGAATCTATTATGGGTTTACGGTAAGTTTGGCCAAGTAATCATAATGTTCACCTTCCATAACAAGCTCACAATTTAGATGGTTTACCGAACACGCATTCTGCAAGGTATTGAAATCCGCATAGACCCAGTCAAAAGGCTCACTTTTCAATCCCTTGTATTCCATGGTAAAGTTCACTTCGCCATAATACCCACCATTGTCAGGAATCCAGTACCCACCATCTTCATCTTGATCGAACATATAGATGATGTCGCTACTGTCCAATAGGATTTGTCCATTGGGCCGCAATAATGAGGCCAAATGTGGTAAAAAAATACCCAATTGATCTAAAGTGCCTGCCAATCCAATCCCGTTCATGAGCAAAAGGATGGTATCGAATTTATCATTGCTATACTCCGAGATGGGACTTTTTACGGTGTTGGCTATGCCACGTTCCCTGCACACAGAGATACATCCTTCTGAGTTGTCCAGAGCGGTAACGTCAAGACCTTTTTGTTGAAGATAAAGGGCATGGCTTCCCGAACCAGCACCAACGTCCAGTACCTTTCCACGGGCCATTTGCAGGGCCGTTTGTTCCATTTTGGGCATCTCGTCAAAATCACGGAACAGATAGGGTATGGGGATGATATCCTCTTCATCCAAAGAGGAATAGGTTTTTATGTCCTCGGTGTATTTGCCGTGTTGAAAGTCCATCAACGCCTTGCCAAAAACGTCTGCCATGGGTCGGAATAGTTTCTGTAAAGGTCTGACTTTAATTGCTTGGAAAGGTTTAAAATGGATAAGTTTGTGCTGTTATGGACGAATTTTTGGTAGAATTGCCCCAAAGGGCCAAGGAAAAGCATGTGGAGAACAAGAAGTTTTTTGCGAAGCTGAAAAAAAAGCCGCCCAAGGACCTTGACTACGTGATGCAGGAACTGCATGAAGAAGAGTTTAGGCGCACGGACTGCCTCACCTGTGCCAATTGCTGCAAAACCACGGGCCCACTGTTCACCAATGCCGATATTGAACGCATTGCGAAGCATTTTCGGATGAAACCTTCCCAGTTCATAGATCGGTATTTGCGGATTGACGAAGAGAACGACCATGTACTCCAAGAAGTTCCCTGCACTTTCTTGGGGGCGGACAATTACTGCTCCATTTATGAGGTAAGGCCAAAGGCCTGTCGCGAATTTCCACACACCGACCGTAAAAAGTTCCATCAGATCAGTAATCTCACGCTAAAGAACGTTGCCATATGCCCCGCAGCTTTTAACATTGTGGAAGCGATGAAAAAAAGCATAAAAATTTGACGATTTTTTATATTTGGGGATATGGAGCAGATCATATCCTATTTTGAGACCATCCCATCCTTGCACCGAAGCTTGATCTTGGTGGGTGGGATTACTTTTTTCTGGGTTTTGGAAGGAATTGTGCCCTTGTTCAATGTGCCCTATAAAAAATGGAGGCATTCCGTTCCCAATTTCTTTTTCACACTGACCACCATCATCGTAAACTTTCCGTTGGCGTTTCTGTTGCTGAAATCCTCGGATTGGGCCGTGGAAAACCAGTTCGGGATCATCAATTGGTTGCCGGAAATGCCCTTGTGGCTCTACGTGCTCTTGGGGGTAATGCTCTTGGATTTGATCGGCGCCTACACGGCACATTGGGTGGAGCATAAGGTAAAACCGCTTTGGATGGTTCATTTGGTGCACCACTCCGACCATAATGTGGACACGACCACGGCGAATCGACACCATCCGCTGGAAAGCCTGATCCGATACACCTTCACGTTGATAGGAGTTTTGATCGTGGGTGCGCCCATCGGCATCATCATGCTTTACCAGAGTCTTTCCGTGGTGTTTTCACAATTCAACCATGCCAATATCCGTTTGCCCAAAAAGGTGGACAATGCCATCAGTTGGTTTGTGGTGAGTCCGGACATGCACAAAGTGCACCACCATTACCAGTTGCCCTACACCGATTCCAATTATGGCAATATTTTCTCCATTTGGGACCGACTTTTCGGGACCTATATGGCTTTGGACGTAAAGGACATTGTCTATGGAGTGGATACCTTCCCGGACGAAAAGGAGAACAGCAGCATCAAAGGTCTTTTAAAACAGCCATTTCATAAATACCGAAGGCCGACCACTAAAGGATAAGTGGTCATTTCGAAAAGGGATGCTTTGCATCTATTGAAAAACCTTTACTTCATAAAATATCTCGACTGCCCCTTCAACTTCGCTCAGGTTGACAACTCAGAATGACAGTTCGATGTGACGAATGCAATCAATATTCGAGAAAATTCGAGCAATTCGTGTCAAGGGTTATATCAATCGTAAATCAAATACTTCTCCCTGATTTTTTTGAATTTTTCCAGCTCATCTTGCCAAGTGGCTTTGATTTCTTCGTTGGTCATGCCCTGTTCAATTTGTTTTTGGAGCAATGGCGTACCTGCATGTTTGGTGAATCCATCCGTTAAAAAGAATTTGGATTTATCCATGGTGTTTTGATACGCATCAATGACCCATTCCATGGTCACTTCGTTCATTCGTGGTGTTTGGGAAAGATCCCTGCCATAACAGACCTTGCCTTGCTCTTTCGGGCTTTTGGAACCGAAGTTGGGTTCCGGCACATATTTGAAATCATACTGGGTGCTGTCCATAAAGGAAGCTCCATAACGCTGGAACTGAAACTCGGTGCCGCGACCCGCATTCACGTTGGTGCCTTCAAAAAGTCCCAAACTGGGATAAAGGGTAATGGAAACATCGTTGGGCAGGTTGGGCGAAGGCCGGATGGGCAAATGGTACTCGGAAGCATGGGTGTAGTTCTCCAAATGAACCACAGTGAGATCGGCCTTTAGGCCGTTTTCCAACCATCCCTCGCCATTAAGCATCTGGGCATATTCACCCATGGTCATGCCATACACCAAAGGTATCGGGTTCAGACCAAGATAGCCTGCGTGTTCTTTCAACATGGTTGGCCCGTCCACATAATGTCCGTTCGGGTTGGCCCGGTCCAAAACAATAATGGGGGTTCCGCTTTCCGCACAGGCCTCCATCACCAATTGCAATGTGGCAATATAGGTATAGAACCGTACGCCCACATCTTGAATATCGAAAACCACCACATCCAATTCTTCCAATTGTGCTTTGGAGGGCTTTCGGTTTTTTCCGTACAATGAAATAATGGGAAGACCTGTTTGTGAATCCAAACCATCCTTAACATGCTCCCCTGCATCCGCAGTGCCCCGAAAACCATGTTCGGGCGCAAAAACCTGCTTTACATCAATCTGGTGCGAAAGCAGGGAATCCACCAAGTGGGTATGCCCATTTCCATGGAACACAACGCTGGTAGGGTTGGCCACCACTCCGACTTTTTTTCCTTGGAGCATGGGGAGATAAATCTCTGTCCGATTCGCTGCAACTTTAATTTCAGGAATGGGTTCCGTTTTTGATGGGTTTGCAGAAACCTCATCCTGTTTTTGTTGGCCCTTGCAGGAGGAAAGCATCAAAAACAACAATAAAACTGTACTTTTGAATTT
This sequence comes from Allomuricauda sp., assembly GCA_030148335.1. Classification (GTDB taxonomy): domain Bacteria; phylum Bacteroidota; class Bacteroidia; order Flavobacteriales; family Flavobacteriaceae; genus Flagellimonas. Next base: position 44,867 of record JASBTQ010000032.1, read on the forward strand.
AGATAAAATGGGCATTCGTTGAATTTAGAATTGTTTATTGCCAAGCGCCTGATCACAGGGAAGGAACATAAAATTAGTATTTCCGCCCCGATAATAAAAATTGCCATAGCGGCGATTGCCATCGGCGTGGTGATGATGCTCATTGCCATTGCCACGGGTGTTGGGCTCAAACAAAAAATCAGGGAGAAAATCGCGGCCTTCAACGGGCATATCCAAGTTTCCAACTACGACAACAACAGTTCAGAGGTTTCGGTCTCACCCATCTCCATCCATCAGGATTTTTATCCCACATTCAAAAATGTGGATGGGGTACGCCATGTCCAAGCAGTGGCCACCAAAGGTGGGATCATTCGCACGGAAGATACTTTTGAAGGAATGTTGGCCAAGGGAGTGGGCACAGATTATGATTGGACCGCCTTTCAGGATTTTCTCGTGGAGGGTAGGTTGCCTGATTATTCCGGAAAGCTGAACGATGAGGTTTTGATCTCCAGACGAATGGCCAATCGTTTGCAATTGGGAGTGGGGGATACCTTCTTTTCTTTTTTTCTGAAAGATGATGATGCTTCGCAAATACCCAATAACCGAAGGTTCAAGATTGTTGGGATCTATGACAGTGGTTTTGAGGAGTTCGATGCCACCTATGTCTTTGTGGATATCCGTCACATCCAGCGCATGAACAAGTGGGATGAGGACCAAATCGGTAATTTTGAGGTTTTCTTGGATGATTTTGACCAACTGGAGGAGAAGAGCCATGACATTTATGGTAAAACCATTTCCAGCCTTGACACCCAGAACATACAAACGAAGTACTATCGGATTTTTGAATGGTTGGGCCTTTTTGACTTCAACATTGCCCTCATCATCGGGATCATGATCATAGTGGGGGGAATCAACATGATCACTGCCCTTTTGGTCTTGATCTTGGAACGTACCCAAATGATCGGCATTCTAAAAGCGTTGGGTTCTGCCAATTGGAGCATCAGAAAGGTATTTTTGTACAATGCAGCCTATTTGATTGCCATTGGACTGTTTTGGGGAAACCTCATTGGTCTCGGGTTCATCTTCCTGCAAGGGAAGTACCGGATGTTCAAGTTTCCCAATCCAGAGGAGTACTATATTGAGTACATTCCGGTGAGCATTGACCTGCCGACCATTTTGTTACTGAATGTTGGGGTGATGCTCCTTTGTTTGTTGATGCTCTTGGTGCCCTCCTACATCATCACCAAGATAACTCCGGTGAAGGCCATACAGTTTGAGTAGTATTTGAAATCTAGATTGATCTATACCATATCATGATACAGCTTAAGAACAATACATATACTGTGGGAATCGATGCAGGCGAACTGGTGAGTTTTGTGGTCGATGAGCATGAGTTCATCCACCAAAAGGGAAGTCCGGGTTGGGGAAGTTCGGACACGGAGATGTTCCCCATCATCGGCCCAGTGAACGAGGCCAATTTCAGGGTGAAGACACCCAAAGGGCAGGCAGTGCAGGATCAACATGGATTATTGCGCCAAATGGCATACGGGTTGGAATCGCAAACGGAAACTTCGGCCATTTTTGTAAAACAATATGAGGCAGGTACTCCGGTAAAAAATTCCAAGTATCCTGAAAAATCCACCGAACCTGAGTTGACCTGGCCCTACGATTTTGTTTTTGAAAAATCCTTTCAGTTGAAGGATGATGGGCTGGAAATTACCTTCAAGATCACTGGTGAAAAGGGAATGCCCTTCATGTTGGGGTACCATCCTGCCTTCAAGTTGCATTCCAGTTCCCCAAAGATCGTGGCCAAGGACAGGGAAATTTCCCTGGATGAGGTTCTGGCCGTTGGAAACAGGGCACTAAAAGTGCCCGATTGCACTTCCATCACCTTAAAGGATAGCAAGCAGATCACCATAGAGACCGAAGGTTTTGGAAACTTCATGTGCTGGACAGAGGTAAAAAATATGGTCTGCATCGAGCCGATTTCGTTTTATCCTTACGATGTGGAACAATCCCATCTGCACGAAGGCTTTCTGCATTTGGACGGAACAGCAACATTTAAGGTCAGCTTGAAACCGGGGGTTTAGCAGTGTGTGTTTTTAAGGAGCCAAAACGTTGGTCTTGGCATTTTTCAACAGATAGGTGGCCAAAATACTGTCCGTTTCCACAGTGTTTTTTTGCGGGGTGATGAATGCCTCTATATCGTCAAAAGAGGAGATGTCCACGTCATTGTCGATAAAACCATACCCTCGGTACACACCATCCGAAATGAGCACCACGGCATTTTCAGTATCGTCCCTGCCCTTTTCCTTGATGATCTTCACTTCGGAGGCCAACATCCTCATATGGTCAATGGTTTCCTGTACTTTTTCGTTATATGATGCAACGGTTTCCTCCCCTCTGCAGATACCTTCGCACGTGGTGATCTGGTGATGGGAACAGGCGGCATTCGTCTGTTGCAAATGGCAATACTTGGGGCAAAGCGCAAAATTTTTGCACAGTTCTTCCAAATAGGCCCTGCAATCGGTCTGGTTATAGAAAATCTTTAGCGGGTTGGGAATGCCTTTAACGGTGTTGTAGGCCAGGTGCACAATACCGTTTCTGTCCTCATAGGCAAAAATGGCATATTGTCGCACCGTGCGCTTTTGGGCGCGGTTGTAGGGAGGAAAAAGCCGTTTGATCTCGGCGGATTCCATCAGTAGGGCGACCAGTTCGTTTCCGGAAAGTTTAAAGTCGATGTCAGCCGTTTCACTGCACATCTGGGTTTCCTTCACGCTTTTGTCATAAAAGTGTCCGAGTACCCTTTTTTTCAGGTTGATGGCCTTTCCCACATAAATGATCTTGCCTTCTTGGTTTTTGAAATAGTAGATGCCCGGTTTGGACGGGATCTTATCAAAAATGGACTTGGGCAGGTGGGGCGGGAGGGTGGCCTCTTGGCTCCGGGCGTTCAAAAATTGCTTGAAGACACTTTCCGAGGTTGGAAGGGCCATCAATTTTTGAAAGAGCAGTGTAGTGGCATGGGCATCGCCCCGGGCCCGGTGTCTGTCCACCAACGGAATCTGGATGGCAGAGCACAGTTTCCCCAAGCTGTACGATCGCAAGCCGGGGATGAGCTTTCGGGATAAGCGGACCGTGCACAATTTTCTCCTTGTAAAATCGACCCCGATCTGCCTGAATTCTTCCTTGATGACCCCATAGTCAAAATTTACGGAGTGGGCTACAAAGACACAGCTTTCCGTCATGTCCAGAATGTTGTCCGCTATTTCGGAAAAAGTGGGTGCACCCTGCACCATTTGGTCATCGATACCCGTGAGGCCAGTAATAAAATGCGGAATGGGGCATTGGGGGTTCACCAGGGAAGTGAACTCGTCCACAATCTGGTTTCCATCGTGTTTGAAAATGGAGATTTCGGTGATCTTGTTGCCCTTGATACCGTTGCCCGTGGTCTCTATGTCGATGATGGTGTACAAAATGATAACTCCTAATCGACCCTGAAATTAGAGATAAAGTAAACAGTGTCCAAACTGAAGATCCATTCGGGCGTGTTTTGTGGATTCATATCTCTTGGATATTCCATAAACAGGCGGTGCATATGGCTTGTTCAACGCCATACATATTTTTTGGAGAAGGAAGATATTCTCTTTTATGGACCCAACACCCATACCATGGAAATTTTATCAAATGCAAAGGGAATGTAAGTCTTCAACAAAGGGATTAAAAGTGTAAAAAATATACTTGTAACCCTTCTTTTGATGAAATTTTTTACTGAAAACTCAATAAAACCCCATAATTGGTCAATATAGTATCAAAACAGGATAACATTTCCAAAAATCTTCTAATACATAAGTTTACATTTACAAGTGTAAAAACAACGCTTATTAATTTTTGGTTAAATTTTGCGAACCTGGATTGATGAGTTTCAAGCGAAAAATTAACTAAACAAACTAAAAATGTATTATGAAATTGGCTAGCTTTTTATTCAAGGAATGTCTGGGAACCAATCGTTTTAAAAAACTGATGCTGTTTTCGATGTTCAGCCTTTTTATGGCGCAGGCAGGACTCTCCCAACAGAGGGTATCGGGTACTGTTACCGACGAGCAGGGCATCCCCATAGCTGGGGCCGCAGTGTTGGAAAAGAACACAACCAATGGTACCGCGACTGATTTTGATGGAAACTTTGAGATTACCACAACAGGATCTAACCCTGTACTGGTGTTTTCTTATTTAGGTTTCGTGGCCCAGGAAATCCCGGTCCAAGGCGGAACAGTGAATGTACAGTTGAAAGAGGACTTGCAACAACTTTCCGAAGTGGTGGTGATTGGGTACGGTACACAAAAACGTGCCGATGTGACCAGTTCCGTTGCAACGGTCAAGTCAGAGGACTTTGTACAGGGTAATGTTAAGGATGCGGCACAGCTCATCCAAGGTAAGGTGGCGGGTCTTTCCGTTTCTGCTCCTTCTGGAGACCCGACCGAAGGCACACAGATCAATTTAAGGGGTACATCATCCATACTTGGGGGCACAAACCCATTGGTTTTGGTGGACGGGGTTCCTGGAAGTCTGAACACAGTAGCCCCTGAAGATATAGAATCCATCGACGTATTGAAAGATGGTTCCGCTACGGCCATTTATGGTACACGGGGTACCAATGGTGTAATCATCATCACGACAAAGAAGGGGACCACGGACATGAAATCGACCATTGAGTACAATGGATATGCTTCCCTTTCTACCATTGCAGACCGGATGAACTTTTTGAACGCCGATGAACTGAGACAAAAATTCAGTGAGGGATATACTTTCAATGGGGCCAACCTACAGGATTTTGGAGCAAGTACGGATTGGGTGGACGAGATTACCCGCGATGCATTCAGCCAAGTACATAATTTGATCTTTAGGGGCGGGAATGCAACATCCAACATGACGGCCTCACTCAACTACCGTGATATAGAGGGTATTTTCCTAAAATCCAACAACGAGAGGTATACGGCAAGGGTCAATGTAAACCACGCCATGTTCGACAATCGATTGAAGGCGAACGTTGGGGTGATCTTGAGTGAGCAGACCTTCAATGCTTTGGGTGATGGTAGCAGTTTCAATCCATATATCTATAGGCAGGCCATTATCAGGAACCCGACGGAGCCAGTACGCAATGAAGATGGAAGCTGGTATGAGAGGGATGTATATTTTTATGACAACCCTGTGGCTTATATTGAGGAAACCATAGGCCAGAACAGGTACAGGAACACTCGTTTTGATTTTTCCCTAAGCTACGATTTTGGGGACCATGTGACTGTGAAGGGACTTTATACCCGTAAAGGAAATTCCAATATCCGGGGATTCTATCAAACGAAGGACCACGTTTCCACCACAAAAAATGGACAAGGAGGTTTTGCTTCCAGGGGAACGGATGATTATGTGGGCAACTATGGACAATTTACGGTGGACTATGATAATAATTTTGGGGACCATAAGGTAACTGGATTGGTAGGTTATAACTATGAGGACAACACCAATGAAGGCTTCTGGGCGACCAACCGTCGTTTCCCCACAGATGGTTTCACCTATAACAACCTCGGTAGTGGACAAGGGCTGCAACTCGGAGAGGCCGGTATGGGCAGCTACAAGAATTCCGACAAGTTGATCGCTTTCTTCTCAAGGGTCACCTATAACTATGATGACCGTTATCTGTTGATGGCCAGTTTGCGCCGTGAGGGCTCTTCTCGCTTTGGGGAAGACTACAAATGGGGTAATTTTCCAGGTATCTCCGTAGGATGGCGTGTGGATCAAGAATCTTTCGCCGATAATTGGGACTGGCTTTCCAATTTAAAGCTCAGGTCAGGTTTTGGGGTCACCGGTATCAATGCAGGATCCAATTACCAGTCGTTGAGCGGGTTGACCTATGGGGACTATTTCTTGAACAATGGTGAGTGGGTGAGACAATTGGTGCCATCCCGTAATGCCAACCCCAATCTGCGTTGGGAGAAAAAAGAGGAATTTAACCTAGGGTTGGATTTCGGTGTATTGGACGGACGCATCAACGGATCAGTGGATTACTATAACAGGACCACCAAAGATGCACTCTTCAATTATAGCGTTCCCACTCCACCCTATTTTTATGGGAACATTGCGGCAAACGTGGCCGAGATAAAGAACACTGGATTGGAATTCTTGTTGAACATTACCCCGTTCCAAACCGAAAACTTTGAATGGACGGCCAATTTGACCTATTCCACCAACACCAATGAGATCGTATCCTTGTCCAACGATGAGTTCCAATTGACCAATGATTTCTTTGATGAAGGATATACTGGAGAACCCATCCAGATCAGCACGCACAGGGTCCAAGAAGGACAGCCCATCGGCAACTTCTTTGGATTGAAGAGTGTGGACATCACCGATGATGGCATCTGGATCATAGAAAGGCCCGATGGAACACGGGTCCCTGCAACGGAAGCCACCAATGATGATAGGCAAGTATTGGGTAACGGTTTGCCCAAAGCATACTACAGTTGGAACAACACGGTAAGGTACAAGAACTGGGACCTCATGTTCAACTTAAGGGGAGCATTGGATTATCAAATCCTAAACTTCTCCCGCATGTTCTATGAAAACCCGACCATAAGTTACAACACATTGGACTCTGCCTATGATCTTGTTTATGGAAAAGCCGTGCTACAGGACGTACAGCGCTATGTGAGCCACTATGTGGAAGACGGCGATTTCCTGAAAATAGACAACGTTACTTTGGGATATACCCTGCCCAAGGATGCCATCAAGTTTGCCCAAACGTTCCGTATATATGCCTCAGGCCTAAATTTGGCAACCTTTTCAAAATACAAGGGCATAGACCCAGAAGTGAACAGGAATGGATTGGCACCAGGAAACGATGAAAGGGACAAATACCCATCCATTAGGACATTCACATTGGGTATCAACTTTACATTCTAAAAAATAAGATGATGAAAAATATAATAAGCAAAGCGATTTCACTTAAACTGAAATTTTTGACACTGGCAGTCAGCTTAGTGCTGTTGCCCATGGCGTGCACCGATTTGGAAGAAGAAGTGTTCTCCGAGGTTACGGAATCTTCCTTTACTCCATCGGAGTCGGATATCATCTCTGTAATGGCTTCTGCCTATACCCCAATGCGTTTTGTAATGGGGTGGCAGGGTTATTTCGATCTTCAGGAAGAACCGGCCGATATGTTTGTTACCCCAACCAGACCTAATGGATGGGACGATGGTGGAACATACAAAAGGATGCACTTCCACGAATGGACCGAGACACAGTGGCAACCTAGGAACACATGGATTACCTGTTTCAACGGTATCAATAGTGCCAATAGGGTAATCCTACAAATTGAATTGGGGGAACTTCCCGTAAGTGAGACCCAAGCCGCATCCATCATAGCCGAGATGCGAGCGCTCAGGGCACTTTACTATTCCATGTTGGTGGACACCCATGGTAATGTACCCATCATTGCCAGTTACAGTGATGAACTCCCAGTGCAGAACACCCGTACAGAGGTATATGACTTTATTGTATCGGAATTGACAGAAGTTATCCCCAATCTTTCCGAAACCGTTGACCAATCTACTTATGGACGTATGACCAAATGGGCCGCCTACCATGTTTTGGCAAGGGTGTACCTCAATGCCGAAGTCTATACCGGCACCCCTCAGTGGGAAAAGGTGATAGAGGCCTGTGATGAAATCATCGGAAGTGGTGCATTTGAACTCTCATCCAGTTATTCCGATATTTTCAGGACCGAAAACGAAGGAAACTCAGAAATGGTGTTTGCCATTCCCTACGATCAGATTTTTGCAGGTCAGTGGAGTGCACACATGAAAATGCTCTTGCCCGACCACCGATTGGTGTTTGGTATGCAGGCACAGCCATGGGGCGGGTCTAGTTGTAACCCCCAGTTCATAGACAGCTATGACCCCAATGATAATCGTTTGGAAGACACTTGGCTGATGGGGGATCAATTGAACGCCTCCGACGGAAGTGTGGTCATGACCCTCAGAAAGGAAATGCCGAGTATCTTCAACTGTGACTTTACCGATGGCTTCAGATGCGGAAAATACGAAATAGAGCCAGGTGCAACCGGTGGCCTCAGTGTGGATTTTCCATTCTTGCGATACACCGATGTCCTCATGATGAAAGCCGAGGCACTGCTCCGAACCAATAGGAGCAATGAAGCAGCCGTAATTGTGACACAGGTTCGCCAACGATCCTTTGATGACCCCGCCGATGCAACGGTCACTGGCGCCGAACTGGAAGGGGACACCACAGTCCAGTACGGAACCTTGGCAGAGGATGGGACCATAGACCAGCCGGGAGATCAGTCCGTAGTGCCCTATGGACGCTTTTTGGATGAACTTGGTTGGGAATTTGCCGCCGAGGCCAGAAGAAGGACAGATTTGATACGTTTTGGGGTGTATCAGACCAAAAACTGGTACAATCATACCCCTCAGGGCGACCACACTATTTTGTTCCCGATAGGATTGGAAGAAAGGAATACCAACACCAATTTGGAGCAGAACCCTGGATATCCACAATAAACGGAAATATAAAACCACATTTCATTAATTGTTTTGAGTTAGTAGTTAGTGACGAAAGCGAATGGATTTCCATTCGCTTTCTTTTTTGGACAATGTCAACGTTTTTGACTGGAATTGGAGGTGGCTGTATGTATGGGTATGGAGGATTTTTGTATCCCAATGGACTTTTTATGATTCGCGCTGAATGTCTTGTTGAGGACAATAAAAAAGGGGGCTAAAGTTAAAAACACTATGGATGTAATAACATATTATCGTATGTGTGTATTATATTATCCCGCACCATTTAAGCTCTTCAAATTTTTTTTAAGTTTCGGTAAGAAAATCGTTAAATCCTTTCAAACTACCTAGGTAAGGATAAAAGTGTAATAAATAAAATGCATTCATAGTACCCCTTCTATAGGTACAGATAAATGCGGCCGTGCCAAGTGGATTTTTTTGGCCCAAGATCCATTTGTAGTACATGGATAGATCTTCAAACTTGGTGCTTTCCCAGTACACCAAGGTTCAGAATGTAACTATAACAATAAATGCCTGTATGGAAAAATAACCTAGAAGTAATCTTGGTCGCCCGGCAATGTGAAAAATTGCGGTGAACCACAAAAAACCAATTAAACTTAAATCACTAATTCAAACATGAAAAACCTTAAAAAGTTGTCCAAAAGGACAACAAACTTGTTGTTGCTGGTCTGTATGTATATGATCTGTTCTATCGTAGGGACCACGGAGACCAATGCCATGCACCTGCCCGTTATGGAATGGGAAAGTGAGGGGGAGCTGTTCAAGATTCCAGAATTTGATCTTGGTACCAATGCAAGAGATGTCCCTAAAGCCCAAAATACTAAAAAGGATACAGACAATCTTCAATTTTCGGTCAGTGGAAACGTTGCGGACGGTACAGGGGTGCCGCTCCCCGGTGCCAGTGTTGTGGAAAAAGGGACTTCAAATGGGACCCAGACCGATTTTGATGGTAATTTCACCATTCAAGTTTCCGGTCCGAATGCCACTTTGGTAGTCTCATATATGGGGTACGATTCCCAAGAGGTTTCAATAAATGGACAGTCCAGTATCGCTGTGTCCCTAGAAGAGAGTGCGCAGGCCCTTTCCGAAGTGGTTGTTACCGCCTTGGGCATCAAGAGCGACAAGAGGGCACTCGGTTATGCCACTGCCCAAGTGGATGGGGACGATATAAGTGGGGTCAAGGCGACCAACAACTTTGTCAATTCCTTGAGTGGTAAAGTGGCCGGGGTACAGATTTCCAGCACCTCCAGTCAGCCAGGTAGTGGTACCCGTATCGTGATCAGGGGCGGGTCTTCCATAACGGGAAACAACCAACCTTTGATCGTAGTGAACGGCGTGCCTTTTGATGCGGCCAACTCCAGCACATCATCAGGCCTTGGGGATATTGACCCCAATTCCATTGAGAGCCTTAGTGTCCTTAAAGGGGCCTCGGCAGCGGCACTTTATGGGAGCCGTGCTGCAAATGGTGTGTTGCTCATCACCACCAAATCTGGGGAATTCGAATCCAAACCAGTGATCACTTTTTCCAACTCCGTGAGCTTTGACAGAATTTATGAAATTCCATTGCAGAAAGAATGGTCACAAGGTTTTTGGGACGGTACGGATTGGAGCTATGTGGATGGGGAAACATCGTTCACCTCTACAAGTTTTGGCCCAAGAATCTCAGATGTGCCCGGTGCGCAATATTATGACAGATGGGATGTGTTCAAGACGGCCTTTACCAACGAAAGTACGATAAGTGCCTCTGGAGGTACTTCAAAAGCATCCTATTTTGTGAGCTACAGCAACTTGATGAACGATGGTATATTGGACCCCTTGAAGTTTAGAAGAAACTCCATCAATGCCAATACCTCCTTTAAATTTACGCCAAAGCTGACCGTGTCATCCAGCATCTTATATACTACCCAAAAAAATTCCCGCTTGGATGAGGATAGTTCAAACAGTGCTTTCATGAATACAATCTTGGCAGCACCCAATACATGGAACCCCTATCCTTTATATGACGAGGAAGGTAATTTGAGATCCTATCGTGGAGGTTCTAGGGACCCCTATCTATGGCTGTTGAACAATGTTGGTGACAACAATGTAAGAGATCGTTTTAATGGCACCATCACTATAGAATATGAAATTGTTCCTAAACTGAGGTTCAGATCGGTGACGGGTATAAGTGCCTCTAGTTTGCATGAAGATGCCCATTATAACAAGGGAGGTTACGCATCTGTCCAAGGATCCTATTCAACTAGTGAGCGATTTGATAGAAACATAGAATCGACAGAAACATTGACCTATGACAATGATTTTGGGGATTTTAGTGTAATGGCCTTGGTGGGACATAACATTTCCGAAGAGAGAAGGCGCCAGGTATATTTTAATGGTACAGGGCTGGTACTGCCCGGCATTTATAATACGGCCAATGTGAGTGGGTATTCATCAGGTGAGTATAAAAGGATGTTTAGGGCCTATTCTTACTTTGGTCAAGCTGTGATAGGGTACAAAAACTTTTTATACTACACCGTAACTGGTAGAAATGATTGGGCTTCGAGCTTGGCAGACAGCTTTTTCTATCCCAGTCATAGTTTGGGCTTTGTATTCAGTGAATTGTTGCCGAAATCAGATGTGTTCAACTATGGTAAATTGAGGGCCAGTTATGCAAAAGTAGGAGCTCCAGCCGACCCATATACTCGCAACGTAGTGCTTGGAAGTCCTGCAAGTGATGGTGTGCTATGGCCATTCAATGGTCAGCAAAGCTATTTGTCCACAACACAGATTGCAAACTTTGGATTGACCAATGAGTTCAAGAGTGAGGTGGAATTGGGTGCCGAATTGAAGTTTTTCCAAAACCGGTTGGGAATCGATTTTGCCTACTACCACAACTGGAGTGACAACCAGATATTGGGCGAACAGTTCCTTGCCTCTACCGGATATACCTATGGAAATGTAAATATTGGAGGCATAACCCATAAAGGTGTCGAATTGGGAATTTATGCAACACCTATCCAAACAGAAGATTTTGAATGGGATGTCAATATCAACTTCTCCAAGGACAACCCCATGGTCGATAATTTGGGTAACACTGACGAGCCCATCGGTGTGGGGTCATACGGTACTGCAGTTGTAGGCCAACCTTACCCTGTAATCTATGGCCCTGGTTTCCTACGTGACGATCAAGGCAGATTGGTGTTGAGTGATGCTCCTGGAACAGGGTACGGACGCCCATTGGCGGACAACTCCCAGAACCAGATATTGGGACAGACCGTGCCAGATTGGATGGGGAGTTTTAGGACTTCGTTCCGGTACAAGAATCTATCATTTTCTGCTTTGTTGGATGTCAGCGTAGGAGGATATCTGTACAGCTTGAACGACCACTACCTCACCTATTATGGTATGGCCAAGCACCAAGAGAACCGACCTGAGGACAACATGATCACCTTTGACGGTGTTATGGGACATGTTGAAAATGGAGAAGTTGTAGTGACCAGTGAGACACCCGAACCGACCCGATATGACCTATACTGGCAGACCGTGGCACAGAACGTCTGGGAAGACAACATTATGCCGAGGGACTATATCAAGTTAAGGGAAGCGAACCTGTCCTACAGGATTCCAAAGGATATGTTGTCGAATATTGGTCTTACCGCTTTGGATATCTCCCTCTCCGGAAGGAACCTTTGGAGAAAGTTCAAGGACGGTTTTGAAGGAGCGGATCCTGAAGTGAATACGGATGGTATTACCAACGGGAATGCCTACTTGGGGTACAGTATGCCGGCCACCAAGACATATACACTCACCTTAACCGCGAAATTTTAATATAAAGACGATGAAAAGAACATATATAAAGCACTACACTATTTTGGTCGCTATGATCACCCTTTTGATAGGTTGTGATAGTTGGATGGATGTAGATCAAGATCCCAATAGTATTGTTGATGGCCCGCTGATCACGGAAAATGTGATGCTGATAGGCCTAGAGGCCGAATGGGCCGCTTTGGCCACTAATCAGATGGATACCTGGGAAGGTTTTGCCCAATGGTTGTCCTGGCACTCCATTGAAGGGTCAACCTCAAGATCTATGGACATCAATGCCGATTATGGCAATGAAGTTTGGAATTCCTATGCCTATTCATTGAAACATGCCGTTGAGCTGTATGACAAAGCTGAGGCAAATGGCAATACCCATTACCAAGGTGTGGCGGGAATCATCGCAGCCTTTCACTGGTTCTACATCGCCGATGTTTACGATCAGGCACCCTTGGAAGACGCCATCAAAGGATTGGATGCGGTACAACCCGCCCTGGTCTCCCAAGCAGAACTATATGCCCATGCCAATGGCCTTTTGGATGAGGCGATAGCCCTTTTGGGTGCCGCTAACCAAGGAGATCGGGTTCCGGAAACTGACGATTACCTTCTTGGAGGGGATATGGACAAATGGATCAGGTATGCATATTCAATGAAAGCCAGACAGGCCCTGCGATTGTCCTATGCTCCCGGCACGACCGCCACGGCCCAGGCCGATTTGGCCTTATCGTACCTCCAAAATGGCATGACATCCAATGATGACAGTGTAATGTGGAGGCATTTGGAAGAATTGGCCAATGCAAACCCCTTGTTCAATTATATGAACAGGGCGTATTCCGGTGGACTTGGATTGACACCGGGGAACTTTTTGATCGACTTGATGAATTCCTACAATGACCCTAGGAGGCCCATCATGTTCACCTATTCAGAGGAGTTCCCCGATGGATTTGCCGGTTTGCAGTCCGGGGCCGTTGTCCAGCCGGGCCAAACACCCAGCCACTGGAAATACACCTACATCTCCATGTCCTATCCGGCCCAGATCATGTTGTATTCGGAAACCCTGTTCATCAAGGCTGAGGCCCATGCACTCAAAGGACAATGGGCATTGGCAGAGGAGGCCATGAAAGCAGGGATTACTGCGGATATGCAGTTCATCGGCGTTGACCAAGCGGACATTGACACCTATCTGGCGCAGGGTTCATTGACCATGCCCACCAATGTGGAAGATGCACAACAGCTCATCATTGAGCAAAAATATATAGCCAATGTGTTCAGGACCCACGAAACCTATTTTGATTTTGTGAGGACCGGGTATCCAGAGTTCGATTTCGATTACATGCTATTGAACGTCTATAACACGGAAACGTTCCCTAGAAGGTTTCCCTATCCGCTCAATGAAGTGGAGAGAAACCCGAACATTGCTGCCATTGGTCAACCCGATTGGTTTGCCAAAGGAACTACTTGGGACAATAAATAACCAACCAATGAAGATGGAAAAGGGGCCGGACCATTGGCCCCCTTTTCCTTTTTTTGGACAAGGTATAACAATGGATTGGGTATTTTTGGTAGGGTCTGTTTTTAAACAGACCTTGACCAATAGACATAAAAATGAACAAAAACATGAAGAAATTTTACAAAATGCACCTCAAGGTCCTATTATTGGCCTTGGGCATGGGATGGGCTGGACATTCCCAGAACGGTGCAGGGAACGAACCTCCAGTGAGTGAGCTATATCAATTGATGAACGAAATGTCCGCCGATGAAGGAAGTCTGGGCAGGTTTTACATTGTGGACAGTTCGCCCGAGAAAAGGGAACGTTTCATACAGTTTTATCAAGATTACCTGTCTAGGTTGGAAAAGTTTTCCTTTGACCAATTGTCAGTGAACGGTAGAGTGGATTATCTCTTGGTCAAAAGTGAGATCAACAGGAATCTCAGAAATCTGGAGCAAGAAAAACAGGAATATGCCCAAATTGAAAAATGGGTATCCTATGCAGCCCCTATCTACGAAACCGAAAAACTGCGCAGAAGGGGCATTCATTTGGAATCATCCAAAGTAGCCGCCCAACTCAATGAAATTAGCGGAAAACTGGAAGTTTTATCCGAAGAACTATCCAAAGAACCACCTTCATTTGAGCGCAGATTCGCCGAACGAGCCCAAGATGTGGTGAAAGGCCATCAAACAGCCCTCGAAAGCATCTACGAATTCTACAACGGCTACGATCCCGATTTTACGTGGTGGATGGAAAAGCCCTACGCCAAGCTTATGGAACAACTCAAGGCCTATGGGAAGCTTATCATGGACAAAGTGGATGAGAGCACCCTTTCCAAGGATGATGGCAGCGGAATTGTAGGCAACCCAGTGGGTGCAAAGGAGCTCAAGAACCTTTTGGAAGATGCGTTCATCCCCTACACGGCAGAAGAGTTGGTGGAAATAGCCAATAAAGAATTTGCTTGGTGCGATAAAGAACTGCTCAAAGCATCCCGGGAAATGGGATTTGGGGATGACTGGAAGGCCGCGCAGGAAAAAGTAAAACAATCCTATGTGCCAGAGGGCCATCAACCCGAAGCTATGCTAGACCTTTACAATCAATCCATCGACTTTTTGAAGAAAAATGACTTGTTGAGCATTCCGCCTGTGGCCGAAGAAACCTGGCGAATGAGCATGATGAGTCCTGAACGACAAAAAATTGCGCCTTTTTTCCTAGGGGGTGAAACACTGCAGATCTCGTACCCTACGAACACCATGGACCATGACGACAAAATGATGAGTATGAGGGGGAACAACCCACACTTCTCAAGGGCCACCGTGCACCATGAGTTGATAGCAGGACACCACTTGCAAGGGTTCATGAACAGGAGGTACAAGACCTATAGAAATTTCAGGACCCCTTTCTGGACAGAGGGCTGGGCACTCTACTGGGAATTGATACTGTGGGACATGGATTTTCCCCGATCTCCGGAGGACCGTATCGGTATGCTCTTTTGGAGAATGCACCGCTGTGCCCGGATCATATTCTCCCTTAATTACCATTTGGGCAAATGGACACCACAACAGTGCATAGATTATCTAGTGGATCGGGTGGGCCATGAAAGGGCCAATGCGGAAGGAGAGGTCAGACGATCGTTCACGGGAAGGTACGGCCCATTGTATCAATTGGCATACATGACCGGGGGAATGCAGTTCTATGCCCTCAAAAAAGAGCTGGTGGATTCGGGAAAAATGACCTATAAGGAATATCATGATGCCGTATTGCGGGAAAACAGCATGCCCGTAGAGATGGTGAGGGCCATACTCACCAACCAACCCTTGGACAAGAATTATAAAACTTCATGGAAGTTTTATGATAGAAAATAGTTGTTTTAATTGTTTTGAGTTTAGTTCCCTGGGGCCACCAATTTATTGGTGGCCCCAGGATTTTGTAGGAGTTCCTTAAACCTGGATCAAAAGGTTCCGTTACAATGTATCTGCTTGAAACTACATTAGATAATATAATATCAATTACAGTTAATATGCGATTACGGGACAGCATAGATCTACAATACCTTTAAAGTGTCTACGAAAATGCAAGTTTTCGGCTATGCCCAAAAATGATCGGCACCATTCCCGTGACTCGGTCATTTCCTTTCGGCATTTCATATTTTTTAAACCAAACCAACTATCCGGATGAAAAAAAAGAAAATGTTTTGGATGGCCTCTTTGATTCTTATGATGGGGCCAATTTCAATCTCCTTGAACGCACAGGCAAAACAAGAAGCGCTGTATGTACCCTGCGAGGAAATGCCAGATGTAATGACCAAGTATGAAGCGGACTACGGTGCGCTGGTTCGTTTTTATGCGCCGGGTGCACGTGGATCTTGGGGAAGAACGTCCGATCCAGGAGGATCTCCCGAACGAAGACAACGCATGACCAAATTGCGAAACGACTATTTGGCAAAATTGGCAAAGTTGGACTTCAATGCACTGCCCCAAGAATGCAAGGCAGATTATGTGCTGTTCAAAAGGGATTTGGAAAAAGAAAACGCCGAGGCCCAAGAGCAAGAAACTGTATATCAAAACATTAAAAAGTGGTTTCCGTTTTCCGACAATATCTACTCTTATCTAAAATTACGAAGAAGAGGTCATCAACCTGATGCTGCAAAAATGGCAAAAGATTGGAACGATGTTGTAGAACAGATGTCTACTTTAAAAAAACAGCTTGAAGAAACTGCTTCCTTGGGCAAGGATGAGGTTGAAGAAGCATTACGTGTTATAGAAGACCTAAAGAATTCCGCAGAAAATGTCTATTCCTTTTACAACGGATATGACCCATTGTTCACTTGGTGGATGCCTACCGTTTACGAAGAAATGGGCAAAGGATTTGATGCCTATGCCGAAGTGTTCAAAACCAAGTTTGATAAGGGAAAACCTGTAGATGAAAGTGGTATTGTGGGCAATCCCGTAGGCCGCGAAGAACTGATGAAACAATTGGAGTACGAGATGATCGATTATACCCCGGAAGAATTGATCAAATTGGCCAATGAAGAATTTGCCTGGTGTGATGCCGAACTGCTAAAGGCATCCCAAGAAATGGGATTTGGTAATGATTGGAAAGCGGCCCAAGAAAAAGTAAAGAACGCTTATGTCGAGCCAGGAAAACAACCGGAGTTGATTCTTCGTCTCTACAATGAAGCGGTTGATTTCCTTAAAAAGAACGATTTAATTACCGTTCCCCCCTTGGCTGAAGAAGTTTGGGGTATGGGCATGATGTCTCCTGAGCGCCAGTTGGTAAATCCATTTTTTACTGGTGGCTCCTCGATCAGCATTTCATACCCCACTGATGCCATGACCTATGAACAACGTATGATGAGTATGAGGGGTAACAACCCACATTTCTCTATGGCAACCGTGCACCATGAATTGATTGCAGGGCATAACCTGCAAGGATTTATGAACAGCCGTCACCGTACCTACCGTAATTTCCGTACACCGTTTTGGACCGAGGGATGGGCATTGTACTGGGAGCTTTTATTGTGGGACAAAGGTTTCCCACAAGGGCCGGAAGACCGAATCGGTATGTTGTTCTGGCACATGCACCGTTGCGCCCGTATCATTTTCTCCTTGAACTATCATTTGGGCAAATGGACACCACAGGAATGTATCGACTTTTTGGTAGATCGTGTTGGGCATGAGCGCGCAAATGCCGAAGGTGAGGTAAGACGTTCCTTTGTGGGCAACTACCCGCCATTGTATCAGCTGGCCTACCTCACAGGAGGTCGTCAATTCTACGCTTTGCACAAAGAATTGGTGGATAGCGGGAAAATGACCAACAAGGAATTCCACGATAGGATCATCACCATGAACGCCATGCCGGTCGAGATGATCAAGGCCATTATGACCGATCAGAAAATCACTAAAAATTATAAGGCCAAATGGAAGTTCTACGATCCACCAAAACAATAAGGATGAGAAGCACTTTCATTGGAGGACTTTTGGGATTGGTATGTATGACCATCGGTTCGGCCCAAGAAGCAGATTTTGTTCCTTGTCAAGAGATGCCGTTTCTCATCGAGAATTTTGAAGCGGATTCGCGGGTATTGGACAATTTTTACAGCCCTTCCACAGGGTCGTTCTACGGTTTTGGAGGAAGAGGCCCATCAGCCTCATACCCAGAAAAGTTGGAACGCATGGACCGCTTGTACAAAGAATATCTCGACAAGTTGGATGCCATGGACTTTGATGGCTTGCCCCAGGAATGTCAGGTGGATTATATTCTGCTCAAAAGGGACTTGAACGAAAACTTGCGTCAATCCCAAGTGGAACGACGCGAGTTGGATAGTGTGGCCAAATGGTTCCCTTTCAGCGACACAGTATACGATTTGTTCAAATTGAGAAGAAGAGGGATCCAGCCCGATGCACAACAAGTGGCAAAGGATTGGTCAGCAATCCTCGATGAAATTGATTCGCTAAAAACAATGCTAAAGGAATCAGACGATTTAAGTGTATTGGTCATCAGAAAAGCAACCGATGTGGGCAATGGACTCCAACAGGCCCTAGCGGACGTTCATGGGTTCTATAATGGATATGATCCCATGTTCACGTGGTGGACTTCCAAAACCTATGAAGATTTGGATGCTTCCCTAAAGGAATACACCGAATTGTTCAAGCAAAAACAGACCCCGGACAAAAATGGCATCGTTTCCCGGAAACCTGTGGGAAGAGAGGAGCTTATCCGCCTATTGGAATACCAAATGGTACCCTATACGCCAGAAGAGCTCACCAAAATAGCCAACGAGGAATTTGCGTGGTGCGAGAAGGAGATGTTGAAAGCATCCCAAGAACTGGGATTCGGAAATGATTGGAAAGCAGCTTTGGAATATGTGAAGGATACCTACGTCCCCCCGGGGAAACAACCAGAGGCCATCCTGGATCTATACGAAAGATCGGTGGCGTTCTTGAAAAAGCACGATTTGGTGACCATTCCCCCATTGGAAGAAGAAGTTTGGGGAATGTACATGATGTCGCCCGAAAGACAGCGCACCAATGCCTTTTTTACTGGTGGAAACAACATCACCATTTCCTACCCCACCAACACCATGGACCATGAGTTCAAGATGATGAGCATGCGCGGAAACAATCCCAATTTCTCATTTGCCACGGTTCATCATGAGTTGATTCCCGGACATAACATGCAGTACTTTATGAATGCCCGGTACCGAACCTATCGCGATTTTGGCACCCCATTTTGGATGGAAGGATGGGCGTTGTACTGGGAATTGTTGTTGTGGGATATGGATTTCCCGACCACACCTGAAGAGCGTGTAGGAATGCTGTTCTGGCACATGCACCGTTGCGCGAGAATCATATTTTCATTCAATTTCCACATGGGCGAATGGACCCCACAGCAATGCATCGATTTTCTGGTGGATAAAGTGGGACATGAACGGATCAATGCCGAAAGTGAGATTCGTGGACCTTTATCAAGCAACAGCAATCCATTGTACCAAGTGGGCTATTTAACGGGAGGCCGACAATTTTATGCCCTAAAGAAAGAAATAGTGGGCAGCGGAAAAATGGGGATCAAGGAATTCCATGACAAGGCCATCAAATTGAATGCCATGCCCATGGAAATGATAAGGGCTATCATCACGGAGCAAAAATTGACGAAGGACTTTAAGACCAATTGGAAGTTCTACGAATAGGGTAGCAAGATCAAGCCTTTGGCCAATCCCGAAGTTTGGATCAAGAAGCCTTGGATTGGTTGTTGTTCCATTTTTCGAGCGAGTATTTTCTGTACTGGGTAGGAGTGGCACCTTTCAGTTCCTTGAACTTTCTGTTGAAATTGGCAATGTTCAGAAAACCACACTGTTCGGAGACCATCGCGATGGAAAGATCATTGTGCCTGAACAGCAAGCGGCAGGCATGTTCTATCCGTATTTCTATCAAAAACTGAAAAAAGGTCTTGTTCGTCCTTTTCTTGAAATAGCGACAAAAAGCATTTTTGCTCATATTGGCCCTGTCGGCCACAGTTTCCAAGGAAAAGGATTCATGGAAATGGTTCAGGGCAAACTCGAACACATTGTTCATGCGATTGCCTTCGTCGTTGGTATAGATCTTCCGATAGACGAAGGTGGACAAGGGCTGCTTTTCGGCCGATATCATGATGTCGAGGATATGCAATAGGGTCGCAATGCGTTGTATCCGATTTTGATTCTTCAGTTGCATGAAATGTGACGAGAGCTTTTCAACGTCGGACAGTATTTTGATGCCATAGCCCGATTCTTCAAAGAATAGCTGAAGCCTTTTCATGTCAGAAAGATTGAAAAAATCCTTTCCAAAGGACTTCTTGGTGAAGAACAAGGTGTACATGACGGACTTGGAGGAGGTTTTTGGGTCGCTCCTGAACACATGGGGAACATTTTCCCCTATGACCAACACATCGCCTGCGTTGAAATCATTAACCGTATCGCCCACTATGAGTGATCCTTCCCCAGAAGCAACATAGCTGATCTGGATTTCCTCGTGTTGGTGCAGCTTGTCATAAAAAATGATGCCGATATCTTCTTGATAGACCAGTGCTTCTTGCTCAGGTTTTGGAATTTTAAAGGGAAGGACTTTCATGGCTTCGGAGGTTTTGTATAAAATTAATAACTTAATTGAGAAAAATAAGTTAATGGGGTAATATAGTATAAATCTTGGGTAATAAAAATCAAGAAGATGACGAAATATTATTTCCGTTGGGTAACGGAATCGATTTTTTTAGCTAAACTTTGCCGATTGGAAGGGACAAATCCTGTTCTTCTGTCAATATAGTATCATAAAAGGCTAATAAATAGGCGAATTCTTGCATAATGGTCTTTTATTTTTGCAATCAAAATACTAACATTATGATACAATGGGAAGGCGTTATGCCTGCTGTAACGACAAAATTTACAAGTGAGGACAAATTGGACCTTGCCATGTTTGAGAAAAATATAAGGGCCCAAGTAGAAGCAGGGGTCCATGGGATCATTTTGGGGGGTACCTTGGGAGAGGCGAGCACCCTTACCAAAGAAGAAAAGGAAACCCTGATAAAAGTCTCCTTGGAAATAGTCGCGGGCAAGATCCCCGTGATCATCAACATTGCCGAGCAGAGCACCAAAGAGGCCGTTGCCGTGGCGCAGCACGCAGAAAAAGTCGGCGCACAAGGACTAATGGTCCTGCCACCTATGCGTTACAAGGCAACCGATTACGAAACTGTGGCGTACTTTAAGGCCATAGCGAACAGTACTTCCCTGCCCATCATGATCTACAACAACCCTGTGGATTATAAAATAGAGGTAACTTTGGACATGATGGAAGAATTGTTGGAGTGCAATAACATTCAAGCCATCAAGGAATCCACAAGGGACATCACCAATGTCATCAGGTTGAGAAACCGCTTTGGAGATCGCTTGAAGATATTCACGGGTGTGGATACCCTTGGTCTGGAAAGTTTGGTGATCGGTGCCGATGGTTGGGTGGCCGGATTGGTCTGCGCCTATCCAGCGGAAACCGTTGCCATCTACGAATTGGTAAAGGCTGGAAAGATCAACGAGGCACTTGAAATCTACAGATGGTTCATGCCCTTGTTGGAACTGGACATCAGCCCCCAATTGGTGCAGAACATCAAATTGGCCGAAGTGGCCACAGGAATAGGCACTGAAAATGTCAGACCCCCAAGATTGCCCTTGCAAGGAAAAGAAAGGGAGCGGGTGATCAAGGTGATTGAAACGGCCATGAAAAATAGGCCCGTGCTCCCAGAATATAAACATCTTAAAAGTGTAGTATGATTACAGGTAAAAACTGTATAGCAGGAGATTTTATAGCAACGGGAAAGATTGTTTTCAAAACAGTCAATCCAAAATTGAACATTGAAAACCCAACTACTTTTGTGGAGGCCACAAAAGAAGAGATCGAGGAGGCCGTTACCGCGGCATGGAACGCCTTCAAAACCTATAGAAAAATATCGGGAAAACAGCGCGCGGCTTTTTTGGATGCCATTGCCGATGAAATTTTGGCCTTGGACCAGGAATTGGTGGACATGTATGTTACCGAGTCAGGACTTCCTGAAGGGAGGGCCGTTGGCGAGAGAGGACGTACCATGGGCCAATTAAGGTCCTTTGCCGAGCTGGTTGCCAATGATGATTGGAGGGAAAACACCTTCGACGCCGCCCAACCGGAGAGAAAACCGTTGCCAAAGGATGACCTGAGAAAGACAATGATTCCCTTGGGACCCGTGGCCGTGTTTGGGGCCAGTAATTTCCCTTTGGCCTATTCCACAGCAGGTGGCGATACGGCAAGTGCCTTGGCAGCAGGTTGCCCCGTGATCGTGAAATCGCACCCCATGCATGCCGGGACATCCGAACTTGTGGCCTCTGCCATTGTAAAAGCGGCTGAAAAGACCGGAATGCCCAAGGGCGTGTTCTCCAGTATTAATGGAGGAATTCAAGCGGGGGTGGACTTGGTGAATCATCCTAAAGTAAAAGCGGTCGGTTTTACCGGAAGCATTGGAGGTGGAAGGGCCTTGTTTGATTTGGCGGCAAAAAGAGAAGAGCCCATCCCCGTATTTGCTGAAATGGGAAGCATCAACCCGGTTATCATCACGCCCAGTGCCATATCCAAAAGAGGAAATGAAATTGCCAAGACTTATGCGGGTTCCATTACCTTGGGAACAGGGCAATTCTGTACCAATCCCGGACTTTTATTAACGATAAAGGATGAAAACACCCAATCGTTTGTAAACAATTTGGCGAAAGAGACCATCGCTTTGGATCCACAGTGCATGTTGCACCCCAATATCAAAAACGGATATGACAAAAAAGGTGCCGATGTAACCTCCCAAACAGGTGTGGAGGTCGTTGGAAAAGTGGAAGGAACACTGGAACCCAATTATGCGGCCTCAGTGGTGGCAACAGTATCGGGGACCGAGTTTTTGGCCAACCCCAAATTGCACCAAGAAGTTTTTGGGCCCTTTTCCATGGTGGTTCAGTGCAAGGACGAAGCCGAACTCCTTCAAATCATAGAAGGATTGGAAGGGCAATTGACAGGGACCCTTATTGCAGAGGAGGACGATACCTTGGATTTGGCAGAAATTGTTGATGCCCTTCAGAATAGAGTGGGAAGGATCATCTATAACGGGGTCCCCACAGGAGTCGAGGTCTGTCCGTCCATGCAACACGGTGGACCCTATCCAGCATCTACGGATTCCCGTTTTACCGCAGTGGGTACACATGCCATCAAAAGATGGGTGAGGCCTGTGAGTTATCAGTCATTTCCACAATCACTGTTGCCCGAATATCTCAAAGGATAATAGTTGCAAATTGATTGCTAAAAATTAGAATGGTTTTTTAAAGAGCTGCTAGTGGCAAGAAAAACATTTTTTTGTGTTGATGCACATACCTGTGGTAACCCGGTTAGGGTTGTGGCAGGGGGCGGTCCCAACCTTTTAGGGGCCAATATGAGTGAAAAAAGACAGCATTTCCTTAAGGAATATGACTGGATAAGAAAAGGGTTGATGTTTGAGCCCAGGGGGCATGACATGATGAGCGGGAGTATTCTGTTCCCTCCCCATGAACCCGAGAATGATTTCGCCATCCTTTTTATCGAGACCTCAGGTTGTTTGCCCATGTGCGGGCACGGGACCATTGGGACCATCACGGTGGCTATTGAAGAAGGATTGATCGCTCCCAAAGTACCTGGAAAGATACGGATGGAAGCACCGGCCGGATTGGTGGAAATCGAATACCAACAGACCGGAAAAAAAGTGGATTGGGTACGCTTGGTCAATGTGAAATCCTATTTGGCCGCGGAAAATCTGAGCGTGGAGTGCCCGGAATTGGGAGAGATCACTTTTGATGTGGCCTATGGTGGAAATTATTATGCCATTGTGGATCCGCAGAAAAACTTTAAGGGTGTGCATAATTTTTCTGCAGGCCAGATTATCCAGTATTCCCAAGTGGTACGAAATAGGATCAATGAAAAATATCCTAATATGTTTATCCACCCCGAAAACAGCACCATCAGGGATGTCAGTCACATGCTTTGGACAGGAAATCCAATCGACCCGACTTCGTCAGGGAGGAATGCCGTTTTTTATGGGGACAAGGCTATCGACCGCTCCCCATGTGGTACAGGAACTTCCGCTCGTTTGGCCCAACTGTATGCCAAGGGAAAATTGAAAGTGGGGGAGCCATTCATCCATGAAAGTTTTATCGGCAGCAAGTTTATCGGGAAAGTAGAAAAAGAAACCACACTGGCGGACAAAAAGGCCATTGTGCCGAGCATTCAAGGATGGGCACAGGTGACGGGCTACAACAACATCATCATAGATGATGACGACCCCTATGCACATGGGTTCCAAGTGATATAAATCGTTCCAAAATGAAGAAAGTGATTGTTGTGGGGGGAGGTATCTCCGGACTTTTTAGTGCCTATTTTTTGGTAAAGGAGGGGTATGAAGTGACGGTTTTGGACCAAATGGACAAGGCCAGTGGAGCCTCGTACATCAATGCGGGATACATCACCCCGAGCCATTTTATACCCTTGGCCGCCCCGGGGATCATTACCCAAGGTCTCAAATGGATGTTGGACAGTTCCAGTCCGTTCTACATCAAACCCAGATGGGACATGGAATTCTTCAAATGGGCCTTGCTCTTCAAGAAATCGGCCACCCATTCCAAAGTAAAAAAAGCAATGCCCGTGCTCAAGGAACTCAACCTAAAGAGCAGGGATTTGTACGAAGAAATGTTGCGTATCCAGGATTTTGATTTTCATTATGAGAGAAAAGGGGTGCTGATGGCCTATTGTTCGGACAAGGCAGAAGAGGAAGAACATGAAGTGGCCGAACAGGCCCTAAAGGAAGGGCTGGATGTTTCGGTGCTTTCCAAAGAAGCTTTGCACAAAATCCAACCTGTTTTTTCGGATAGGGTAAAAGGAGCGGTGCACTATAAATGTGATGCCCACATGACCCCAAACCATTTCATGCAGCAATTAAAGGATTGGTTGCAATCGCAGGGAGTTCGGTTCAGGTTGGGCCAAAAGGTCGAAGAATTTGTTGTAAAAGATCGGAAAATAGTATCCTTGAAAACAGGGGACACCATTTTTGAGGCGGACGAATATGTCCTGGCAAGCGGAAGCTGGACCTCAAAATTGACATCTTCTTTGGGGTTGAGTGTTCCCATCCAAGGCGGGAAAGGGTACAGTATGGACGTGAGCCGGCCCACGGGCATAACGCTGCCTACTATTCTGGTAGATGCCCGAATGGCCGTTACCCCCATGGAAGGTTTTACCCGTTTTGCTGGAACTATGGAGTTTTCGGGAAACAACACCACCATTAAAAAAGAAAGAGTGGAAGCCTTGGCCAAGGCAGTAAAGGCCCACTATCGAGATGTTGAAATACAGCAAGAAGAACTTAATAGTGCCACTTCCGGCCTCCGGCCCGTATCCCCCGATGGATTGCCCTACATTGGCAAGACTTCCAAATACAACAATCTGACCATTGTGGCAGGACATGCGATGATGGGGTGGAGTTTGGGGCCCATTACTGGAAAATTGGTGGCCCAGGAAATTTCTGGAACAAAAACTTCGGTGGATCTTAAACCGCTTTCTCCGGACAGGTTCAAATAACCACTATCGACCAGAAACTCAAACCACATATGGGCCGTTTTTCTGTTGCCTTTGAGGGATATTGTTCATTTATGTCATTTTTTGGGATTCAAACCAACGTTTAGGGTAATATAGTATCAGCATCAGGTAATATGAACTGATGGACAATTGGAGATTATCTCTAGTTTTAACCTTATGTATACTATGGAATCTTTTGTCAAAAAAATAAGTGTATTTTTTATACTTGTAACTTCGGGAGCGGCATTTGCCCAAGGAACTTTAGCGGAATATAAAAAGGCCATTGCCCTAGATTCATTGTTTCGGGACAAGGTCACCAATTCGCCTTCCAGTTTTCATTGGTTGGAAAATGGGTTGTTGTGGTATGTGAACAATACTGCTGATGGAAAGGAATACTTATGGGTGGACCCTTCCAGTGAAACGCAACAACCATGTTTTGACCATGCGGCCTTGGCCAAATTATTGTCCGAAACGTTTGATAAGGAAATTGCTGGGGATAACATCGATATCAGTGATCTGGAGTTTGATGTCCATATGGAAGAGATCAAGTTCATTTTTGACAAGAAGAAAATTTCCTACAGTCCAAGCACCAACATGTTGACCATCATCGATGCAAATCCAAAGGATAGGGACCGAAATAGGGGGTATTGGGGCAGTAGGTTCGATGAAACGACCAACCCGCCCGTGATGTCGCCAGACTCCACTATGACCGCATTTATCAAAAACAGCAACCTATACATCAAGAACAATAAGACCGAAGAGGAAACCCAATTGAGTTATGACGGTGCGCCCGGTTTTTTCTATTCGAGTTATATCAAATGGTCCCCAGATGGGAAAAAAATAATGGCCTATAAAGTGCGTCCGGGCGATGACCGAAAAATCTATTTTGTGGAATCCAGCCCAGAAGACCAATTTCAGCCCAAACTGCAATCCAGGGACTATTTGAAACCTGGGGATGAACTTCCCTTCAAGAGTCCGCAATTGTTCTTGGTGGACTCCAAAAAGCACATCCCCATCCCTACAGACGAATTCAACCATCAATTTGGCCTGAACCGAATCGATTGGAGGGAGGACAGCCGCGCCTTCTCCTTTGAATATAACCAACGGGGCCACCAAGCGTACAAAGTGATTGAGGTGGATGCCTCGACGGGAAACCTGAAAGTGTTGGTAAACGAAACCAGTGACACCTTCATTGACTACAGCAGCAAAAAGTACCGATACGATGTGGCAGATGGCAAAGAGATTGTTTGGACGTCCGAACGGGATGGTTGGAACCACATTTACCTCTACGATGGAAAGACAGGGCAGGTGAAAAAACAGCTCACCAAAGGTGAGTGGGTCGTGCGTGAGGTCATCCATGTGGATGAAAAGAACAGGGAAGTCTATTTTACTGCCAGTGGGGTCGATAAAGATCAGGATCCCTATTTTATTCACTATTTCAAGGTGGGGTTTGATGGAAAGAACCTTACCAGGTTCACTGTGGAGAATGCCAACCATGACGTCACTTTCTCCGAGGACTTTGCCTATTATGTGGATCAATTCTCTAGGGTAGATGCACCGCCAGTGACCCTTTTGAAATCATCAAAAAGCGGCAAGACCATCATGCAGTTGCAAAAGGCGGACCATTCCGATTTGTTGGAAGAAGGATGGATAGCTCCCGAAGTTTTCACGACAAAGGGCCGGGATGGCGTAACCGATATCTGGGGAATCATCATCAGGCCAGCCTCTTTTGACCCGAACAAGACCTATCCGGTCATTGAATATATTTACGCTGGACCCCACAGTTCCTTTGTGCCCAAGGATTTTAGGGCCTATAACTGGTCCATGTCTTCCTTGGCCGAATTGGGTTTCATTGTGGTTCAGATAGATGGTATGGGGACTTCCAACCGATCCAAGGCATTTCACGATGTATGTTGGCAGAATTTAAAGGATGGTGGCTTTCCCGATCGGAAGATTTGGATCAAGGAAGCGGCCAAAAAATACCCCTACATGGATGCCGATAAAGTGGGGATTTTCGGAACTTCGGCTGGAGGGCAGAATGCAGCGGCCGCCCTGGTTTTCAATTCGGATTTTTATGACGTGGCGGTCTCTTCCTGTGGATGCCATGACAACAGAATGGACAAGATATGGTGGAACGAACAGTTTATGGGCTATCCCATTGGTCCCCATTACGCAGCCAGTTCCAATGTGGAAAATGCAAATCAGATGGGCGGTAACCTCATGCTCATATTGGGCGAGGTGGACGACAATGTGGATCCAGCCAGCACCATGCAGTTTGCCAATGCTTTGATCAAGGCCAACAAGGATTTTGAATTGGTCACCATACCCGGAATGGGACATTCTCCTGGTGGGGAATTTGGTGAACGCAAACGCAAGGACTTTTTCGTGAAACACTTGATGGGAGTGGACCCACCATCATGGGAAGCCATTTATGGTCAGAAAACCAATTAATTTTAAATAGAGGGAAACGATTTTATCATGAAACTAGCTAAGTTATTCATTTGTGCATTTTTGAGTTATGGAGCTTTGGGCCTGAACGGTTTACAAGCGCAAAGTGGCAATCAGATTCTGGACGGAATTGGTGAGACCGCAATGATTTCCAGGTACATTTTTGATGGTGATGCCAAGGATTGGTCGCGAAACAACTTGCATGGGAGAATTCACGGCCCCAATGTTAGGTTTGCCGAGGATGAAAAGTTTGGTAAGGTACTGGTTTTGCCCGGGGATGGCCAATCCTATGTTTCAATCCCAGGTGAATCTTTGGAAGGGGAAGAATCCCTGAGTATCACCGCTTGGGTGAATTTACAATCCACAGCACTGGGCCAAAGGATGTTTGATTTTGGCAAGGACGACAGAACGCATCTTTTTTTGGCACCATCGGGTACTAAGGAAAAAGAAGGGTTTCAGGCCGTTATCATCAAAGATGATAAAAAAGCATACGAGGCAAATTCGCCTGCAACAAAAATGGATACTGACCAATGGGTACATATTGCCGTGGTTCTGGACATTCCCTCAAAATCCATGGTCACATACGTCAACGGGGAGCAAGTAGGAAAAGTGGAGAACATGGAAATGGAACTGGGACAGTTGTTCACCCATGAAAACCAACTCTACATTGGAAAGTCGATAGCATCCGGTGGCACCTACCTCAATGCCAAGATCCATGATTTTAGATTGTACCGGACCCCCCTGAGCGAAAAACAGATTGCCAGAATCCGCTACATTGCCCTTCGTGGGGGAGATGGCGCGGCACAAAGGGAAAAACCAGAGAACGATCTGCCAAAGTTCGCCCCCAATACCCCTCAATTGTATAATGCATATCTAACAGGAGTATCCGATGTGGAGGTCGAAACAGAAGTGGGCTTTTTGCCAAGATTGCCCCGCTTTGTCCAAGGTACGTACCGCAATGGGATCAAAGGTCCAGAAGTAAGGGTGCTTTGGCCGGCCCCGACCGACAATTCCGATGTTTCAAAACCTGGAAGCTACGTGGTCGCAGGTAAGGTTTCCGGAACAGATTTTCAACCCAAGGCCCGGGTTACTGTTAAAGCAAGCAAGGAATCGGTTACGCCAAGCCTCAAATTGGATGTTTTCGGGTTGGACCAAGTGACACTCAACACCGATGTCCATGGTCAACAAACAAAATTTATTGAAAATCGTGACAAGTTTATAAACACCTTGGCGCAGACCAACCCGGATAACTTTCTGTATATGTTCCGAAATGCCTTTGGACAACAACAGCCTGAAGGGGCAAAACCCTTGGGGGTCTGGGACAGCCAGGAAACCAAATTGCGGGGACACGCCACGGGCCACTACCTCACAGCCCTTGCACAGGCGTATGCCAGTACAGGTTATGACAAGGAATTGCAGGCCAATTTTGCCAAAAAGATGGACTATATGGTGGAAGTGCTCTACCAATTGTCCCAAATGTCCGGACAGCCCACTAAAGCAGGAGGAGAGCATGTCGCCGACCCAACGATGGTCCCTCCAGGTCCGGGTAAATCGACCTATGATTCCGATATTAGTGAAAATGGCATCCGTACCGATTACTGGAATTGGGGAAAAGGATTCATCAGTGCCTATCCGCCCGATCAGTTCATCATGTTGGAAAATGGGGCCACTTACGGTACCCAGCCTACCCAGGTTTGGGCGCCTTACTACACCTTACACAAGATTTTGGCCGGTTTGATGGACATTTATGAGGTCAGCGGAAATGCAAAGGCCCTTGAAATTGCCAAGGGAATGGGCGATTGGGTTTATGCCCGATTGAGCCAAGTGCCCACAGATACCCTGATCAGTATGTGGAACACCTACATTGCCGGGGAATTTGGGGGCATGAACGAGGCCATGGCCCGTTTGGACAGGATCACCGATGAACCACGCTACCTGAAGGTCGCCCAATTGTTCGACAACATCAAAATGTTCTTTGGTGATGCAGGACATTCCCACGGATTGGCCAAAAATGTGGATTCGTTCCGAGGACTGCATGCCAATCAGCACATCCCCCAGATCATGGGTGCGCTTGAGATCTATCGCGATTCGGAATCACCCGAATATTACAGGGTGGCCGATAATTTCTGGTACAAGGCCAAGAACGATTACATGTACAGCATCGGAGGCGTGGCCGGTGCAAGGAACCCCACGAATGCAGAATGCTTTATCGCCCAACCCGAAACACTTTACGAAAACGGGTTTTCAACTGTTGGACAAAATGAGACTTGTGCCACATACAACATGTTGAAATTGACCAAAAACCTCTTCCTTTTTGATCAAAGGACAGAGTTGATGGACTATTACGAGCGTGGACTGTACAACCACATCCTTGCCTCCGTGGCCGAGGATAGTCCGGCCAACACCTATCACATATCGCTGAGGCCCGGTTCCGCAAAAAGATTTGGGAATGCCGATATGAGCGGCTTTACCTGTTGCAACGGCACCGCTTTGGAGAGCAGCACCAAGCTCCAGAATTCCATTTATTTCAAAAGTTTGGAAGAAGATGCCCTGTATGTGAACCTCTATGTGCCCTCCACCTTGAATTGGGAAGAGAAAAATATTACGGTTCAACAGAAAACAGCTTTTCCAAAAGAAGATCATACCCAATTGACCATCAAGGGCAAGGGGAAATTTGACCTGAACCTTCGCGTACCGCAATGGGCAACCAAAGGTTTTTTTGTGAAAGTGAACGGCAAGGAAGAAAAAGTGGAGGCCCAATCAGGTACGTACCTTACCTTGAGCCGAAAATGGAAGGATGGTGATATTGTGGATATCCAAATGCCGTTCCAGTTCCATTTGGACCCTGTGATGGACCAACAGAACATCGCCAGTCTATTTTACGGCCCCATCCTACTGGTGGCCCAGGAACCCGAATCCAGGAACGATTGGCGTAAAGTGACTCTGGATGCCAACGATATTGGAAAGTCCATTCAAGGTGACCCCAAAACTTTGGAATTCACCATTGATGGAGTGGTCTTCAAACCGTTCTATGAAACCTATGGGCGTCATTCGGTCTATTTGGATGTTACACTGAAATAGAACGGGCTAAAAACAAAAGAAATAGTTATGAAAATGAAGTACAACAAATATGGGTTGGCCTTGGTATGCTTTTTTGCGATCATATCAGGTATGAAAGCACAACGCACTTATTGGAGCAAGGTAGAAAATAGGGAATCGACCTTGGGCATTGCCAATGTCTATCAGAAATTCAGCACCCCTGATTTTCAGTTGAAATTGGTCAAGGCCTCTCAGACTGTTGCCGCCCTCAGGCCCAATAGCGAACCTTATTTTGATTTTACCCCTGGGGAGCGCCTCGAGATTAGGGACAAGGACAGTCTTTATCATTTAGGAGACATCAACCTTCGGATAAAGGATGCCAGTGGAATATGGAAATCGTATTCCACGGCTACCAGCCGTGCAGCCGTAAAACCTTTGGAAGTGAGTGGAAATGTACTTGCTGGTGCCGATTTGGCCAATACCTTGCCCAATGACATCCCCGTTTCGGTAAAAAGGTATTATGAATTGGACAATGATCAGTTGGTCATGCGCTTTGAGATCACCAACAAGCAAAATGCTCCTGTGGAAATCGGGGCATTGGGCATCCCGATGATCTTCAACAACATCCTGGAAGGGAAATCATTGACGGAGACCCATGCGCAAAACGTATTTTTTGACCCCTATATCGGAAAGGATGCGGGCTATCTGGAAGTGAAAAGACTGAGCGGTAGAGGCCCTGCGCTTTTGGTGCTGCCCAAGGAGAACATGGGCTTTGAGGCGTACCGACCCTTATTGGACGACCCAACGCCAAAGAGTATCGTTTTTGAAGGCTTTCATGAGTGGATGGCCCATAGCATGGCCTATGCGGAAAAGGAATGGCAGGGAGTGGAGCAGTGGAACAACCCTACCTCGCTCATTCTTCAGCCCAAGGAGACCAAAAACTTTTCCTTGAAGTTTGTCCTGTCCGAAGGTATCAAGAACATTCAGGAAACCTTGGTGAAGGAAGAACACCCTGTGGCCGTTGGGGTGCCGGGTTATGTGTTGCCCCAAGATGTGGTGGGCCAACTGTTCATCGACTATAAAAGTGAAGTGGCTTCTTTGCAGATTGAACCTAAAGGTTCCTTGGAGGTCAAAGAGGATGGGAAGACCCCATCGGGAAAGAAGAAATACCGTGTCCAAGGGAAAAAATGGGGAAGGGCAAGGCTTACCATAAATTATGATGATGGAGTGGTGCAGACCATCGATTACAAGACCATCAAACCGGAAACAGAGGTAATCAAGGATTTTGGACATTTTTTGACCACGGAACAATGGTTCGATGATCCCAACGATCCCTTTGGCCGGAATCCTTCGGCCATCACGTATGATTATGAGAAAAAAGAGCAGGTGGTGCAGGACGGAAGGGTCTGGATCAGCGGATTAAGCGATGAAGGTGGTGCCGGAAGTTGGTTGGCCGCCATCATGAAGCAATTGGTACAGCCCAATAAAGAAGAAATCCAAAAGCTGCAGGGATTTGTGGACGAGACACTTTGGGGAGGGATACAGTACAACGAAGGTCCCCATAAATACGGCGTAAAAAAGAGCATCTACTATTACGAGCCCGATTCGCTGCCCAAGGGCACATACAGTGACAAGATCAACTATAAGACCTGGGCAGCTTGGGACCACAAGCATGCCAATGATCCGGGAAGATCCTACAACTATCCCCACGTAGCGGCTGCCTATTGGGTCATGTATCGTCTATCCCGATACCATCAAGGATTGGTGGACAATAGATCATGGGATTGGTATTTGGAAAATGCCTACCACACCAGTGTGGCCATGGTGGAGCAGGCACCATACTATGCCCAGTTCGGGCAAATGGAAGGTTCTGTGTTCCTTTTCATTTTGGAAGATTTGAAAAACGAAGGGCTTACGGAAATGGCCACCGATTTGGAAAAACGGATGAAGGAAAGGGCGGACCACTGGAAGGCATTGGACTATCCCTTTGGCAGTGAAATGCCCTGGGACTCCACAGGACAGGAGGAAGTGTATATGTGGTCCAGTTATTTTGGATATGACCGAAAAGCGATGGTGACCTTGAGTGCCATATTGGCCTATATGCCCACCATGCCCCATTGGGGCTATAACGGCAATGCCAGAAGATACTGGGATTTCTTGTACGGTGGCAAGGCAGGGGAAACTTCCCGTGTGGAACGTCAGATCCATCATTATGGATCGTCGTTGAACGCCATTCCGGTGTTGAGCCATTTCCGAAAAAAACCGGACGATTTGTACCTGTTGAAAGTGGGCTATGGTGGACTTTTGGGGGGGATTTCCAACATCACCCAAGATGGGTTTGGCCCGGCGGCCTT
This sequence comes from Allomuricauda sp., assembly GCA_030148335.1. Classification (GTDB taxonomy): domain Bacteria; phylum Bacteroidota; class Bacteroidia; order Flavobacteriales; family Flavobacteriaceae; genus Flagellimonas. Next base: position 78,192 of record JASBTQ010000032.1, read on the forward strand.
TCATTCCTATCCATCAACGCTAAAAATAGATGGGATTTCTGGGGATTATGGTTCCGGTTTCTATGGCTATGCCGTGAACACTTCGTCCTATCTGGTCAAGGATGAGGATATGGGATGGTTGGCCTTTGGGGGCAATTTGTCCCAAAAAGGGAGCGTGGTGGAAATGGAACTGACCACGGCCGCAAAATCAAAAGTCTTCATTGCGCCTAAAAAGTTGTGGTTGACCTTGGATGCAGGGTCGTTTGAAAAAGTGGCCTACAATGAAAGCACTGGAGAGGTCACCCTTACCTTGGGGGCAAGCACAACTCATGCTCCCAATGCCTATTTACGGATAGAAGGGGAGGTGGAACTGCCATATCCAAAAGTGCGGGGCGCCTACGAAATTGCACTGGACAAAAAGGGAACGGTGATCAAACTGTAGAATTTGGGAAATAAGACGCTGAACATAGTGTTGTTGGGCCTGATGTTGGCCAATGCCTTTGGCCAGCAACGCATGGGCCAACTTTCCATGGAGAAGGTTAACCCCATTCTCCCTGGGTATTTTGCGGATCCCACCATCAAAAAGTTCGGGGACATCTACTACATCTACGCCACGACCGACAACGAAATGCTGGCGTCCGGTGTTCCCACGGTCTGGTACAGTACGAATTTTGAACATTGGTACAACTATACCATGGAAGTCCCCTCACTAGAATCCGTCAACCTTAGAAATTTTTGGGCGCCGGATATCATCGAAGGGGATGATGGGAGATATTACCTGTATTTTGGCAATTGCCAGGCCGGATGCAATATCTATGGTTATGTGTCCGATACGCCAGTGGGTCCTTGGGAAAAATTGAACAAGGACGATGTTCCGGTAATTGCACACAACTATCCCAGAAAAGGGTTTCCTTCCCTAGATGCCCAATTTTTTGAGGACAGTGATGGACGGATTTATGCCTATTGGGGCACATGGGTGCATTACAATGGTGGATATGCCGTAGGGGAATTGGACACGGGCATGGCCAAGGTAAAGAACGCGAAGAACATTCCTTTGGAAGAGACCCCGGAACCTTTTGAAGCGGCCTATATGATGAAAAAGGGGGACAAATACATTTTGATGTACTCCGGCGGTTCCTGCCATGATGAAACCTACAATGTGAGGTATTCCTATTCAGATACACCCTACGGACCGTTTGTTTCGGGGGAGAACAACCCCATCTTGTCCACCAATGAAGAAGGAACGGTGCATGGTCCGGGACACCATTCGGTATTGGAGGAAAATGGGAAGTATTACATCGTCTATCACAAACACGATTACCCTATGACAAGGGGAGGTTTGTCCCGACAAGTTGCTGTGGATGAAATGGTTTTCGAAAACGATTCTACCATCAGAAAAGTGGTTCCGGGACAAAAAGCCCTTCAGGATTTGAGGGCACCTGACCTGCCAAGGAATTTGGCATTGGGGGCTAGGGCCTCTGCATCCTCATTTTATCATTTGCAATCCTTGCAATACGACTATGTCTATGAACCTTCTTTCGCCACGGATGATCACAATGCGACCATGTGGAAGGCAGCGGACAATTCCTTTCCGCAACAGTTGACCCTTGACCTAGGGAAGGAGACCAACATCAAAAGGGTGATGACCCAATTCGAGTTTGCCGGGTACTATTACCAATACAAACTGGAATATTCCACGGATGGACAAAACTGGGACCTTTTTGCAGACCGTTCCGGCAACAAAACACCGGGAAGTCCCATGGTCGATGACAAGGAGGTCAGGGCCCGCTATGTGAAACTAACGGTCTTGGATGTAGAAAAAACTGGGCTTTATGCGGCAGTTTGGAACATCAAGGTATTTGGTTCACTGTTTGAAATTCCTTTGTCATTGCAGGGCAAACCCTCCAATGAAGACACCGGGGCAAAAAGTACCCACCAAAAACTGGTGGAGATAAATGCAAATGATTTTTCTTCCCCAAGTGACTTGACCCATCTCCCCAACAGAGGAAGCGTAGGCGGAAATTTTGAAAAGGAAGGGGAGGTGGTCATTGAAGAAGATGAAGAGGGAATAAGGGCATTCAACTTCACCAAGGGAGCTCTCGTTTTGGATCAAGCTGTTCCAAAGAGTTTGGAGTGGAATGGGGCTTTCACTGTGGCTACTTGGGTGAAAAATCCACAAATAGTCAAAGAAGGGGAATGTTTGTTGTCCTGGTGCGATAGGTTCAGGTTCAATCTGGCCAATTCCTATAATGCCTTGCATTACAATAGCGGCCATTATGGCGCCGCAGCACATTTGGATGGACATTTTGATATGGCATACAGCACCCTTCCATCTGCCAATGAATGGCACCATATCGTGCTGACTTTTGACGGAGTGGTCGAAAAAATATATGTGGATGGTCAACTGGATAATTCCCAGATCATGACCTTGGCCTCACAAATTGAGGATGCCAAAATTCGGATAGGGGCCTCGGATGTGGGAGAAAACTATTCAGGTTATATGGCCTCCTTGCAGATGTACGATTACGCTTTGGATGAAACAGAGGTCAACGAATTGATGCACCAAACAAACCCAAAAAGAGCTAAAAATTGATTGTGCCGTTGGGCGAAGCATCAGAGTTTGAAACTGAACCCGTCCTCGGTAACTTTCTTCTCATACTTTTCCTTGTCAAACACAAATAGGTAGGCACCCTTGCGCGAGACGGTCATGTCCTTTTCGTTCAATTTTACCAAGACATCCAAAGAATTGACCTTGTTGATAAAGTTGCGCTTGTCCAGTTTTTTGCCCAAAATGGATTCGTATAGGTTTTGGAGCTGGCGCATAGTGAATTTTTCAGGCAGTAGTTCAAAGCCGATGGGCATGGTCATGGCCCTGCGTCGCAAACGGGCTATGGCCTTTTGGATCATTTCCTCGTGGTCAAAGATCAAGTTGGGGGCCTCGTTGAGGTCGAACCACCGGGCCGATTCGATTTGGATACCATCAAACTGGTACGAATCCACATCGATCAGCGCAAAATAGGATACGGAAATGGTACGCTGCCCAGGATCCCTATCCACTTTACTGTAGGTGTAGAGCTGTTCCATGTAAATGTCGCTCAGGCCGGTCAAGGCGTTCAATACCCTTGTGGCAGCTTGGTCAAGGTTCTCATTTTTCTTCAAAAACCCGCCAATGAGCGACCATTTCCCTTTTTCAGGTTCAAAATTCCGTTTGATGAGCAATATTTTCAAGTTGGTTTTGTCAAAACCGAAAATAATACAGTCCACGGCCAATAAAACCTGGTCCTCCTTTTGGTAAAAATTAAGTTGCCTGTCAATGTCTGTGGTCAACTCCGCATTTTTGGGTACTTCCATAAGAGCTAAAATCCTAAAACTAAATTTTTTAAACAAATATCTTTTGATGAAAATTCTTAAAAAAGTGCCCAAATCCAGTTGAGATAAAAGAAGGGTCATTTTTCGATAGGTCGCTGTTTTTTATGCTATTGAAAATGAGACTATTATGTTTCGTCTTTGCAAATAGTGTAAAATCGACACATAAAATTTAAAATAAAATTTGTTTTAACGGTGAAACTTTTGTTAATTTATAAATGTAAAAACAACACTTAAATAATGTTCTCCCATCAATCATGGGGTTGACATATTTGGGTTAGTTTAAGTTTAGTAATTGTAATTCAAGGCCATGACCCGGTCATGGTCTTTTACCTTTTGTAACCATTGAAAAACTGTTTTTATGAGATACCTGACTTTACTTTTGACCATGGTGTTGTCATCACAGTTGTTTGCCCAACAGACTGTTTTGATACGTGTGAACGAGGACTCCGAAGCCCCGCAGATCAGTAAGCACATTTATGGGCATTTTGCCGAACATTTGGGACGTTGCATCTACGAAGGACTTTATGTGGGCGAAGAAAACAAAACCATACCCAATACGGAAGGCGTGCGCAATGATATCATAGCGGCCCTCAAGGAACTTAACATCCCCAATCTGAGATGGCCCGGAGGTTGCTTTGCCGATACCTATCATTGGAAGGACGGAGTGGGACCGAAGGAAGAGAGACCGACCATTGTGAACCGTTGGTGGGGCGGGACTACCGAGGACAACAGTTTTGGGACGCATAACTTTTTGAACCTTTGTGAGGTATTGGGGGCAGAACCTTACCTTTCCGCGAATGTGGGCAGTGGCACTGTACAAGAACTGATAGACTGGGTACAGTACACGAACCATGACGGGGTCAGCCCCATGGCCGATTGGCGTCGGGAGAACGGTCGCGAAGCCCCGTGGAAAGTAAAATACTGGGGCGTGGGTAACGAAACCTGGGGGTGTGGTGGAAACATGACAGCCGAGTACTACGCGGACATCTACCGCCAATATGCCACTTTCATGCCAGGTTGGTCCGGGGAAACCGAGGTTTACAGGATAGCATCCGGTGCATCGGAAGATGATTATCACTGGACGGAAACCCTGATGAAAAATGTACCACACACTTTAATGGAGGCCGTGGCCCTTCACGATTATGCAGTTTTTGATTGGTCCGACAAGGGGCCGTCCGTCAATTTTGATGATGAGATTTACTTCAAGTCGATGGAACAGGCACTGAAAATGGAGGAGTACGTTACGAAGCACATCGAGATCATGGACAAATATGATCCCGAGAATAAGGTGGCCCTTTTTGTGGATGAGTGGGGCGGTTGGTACGATGCCGAACCCGAGGTGAAGAACGGGGTGCTCTATCAACAGAACACCATCCGCGACGTGATGATTGCCGGAACGGTGCTCAATACCTTCAACAACCATGCGAAGCGAGTGAAAATGGCCAACTTGGCCCAAATGGTCAATGTGTTGCAGGCCGTGATCCTTACCGATAAGGAGAAGATGATCAAAACTCCGACCTATCACGTCATGCACCTATACAAAGTACATCAGGATGCACAATTGTTGCCTTCCAAAATAGAGGGCAACCTAGAGTTTAGGGAGCTTCCGGCCATCTCCGTGTCCGCATCAAAGGGCAAAACAGGAGAAATCCATATTTCCTTGGTAAACATCGACCCAGAAAATGACATAGCTGTTGAATTGGATATGGCCAATCTGGACATCAAGGATATCGAAGGGAAAATTTTGACATCGGACAAGTTGCAGGACCATAATTCCTTTGACAATCCCGAAAAAGTGACCCCGAAGGAATTTAAGGACGCCAAACTGAGAAAAGGGAAAATCTCACTTACCATCCCAGCACATTCACTCATTGTTTTAGAAGGAAATTAAACGCAAATGAAAAAAATGATATGGATGGCCACCAGTGTATTGGTGTTGGTGGCATCATGCAAAAAAGAAGCGGAAAAGCCATCGGATACCGAAGACGAGGTCTATGCGGAATCCAGTTATCCCATTGAGCCGGTGAACATTCGCAATGTGAAGCTGCATGATGATTTTTGGTTGCCGATTATACAGCGTGTCCAAGAAAAAACGATTGAATATGCCTTGGAAAAATGTAGGGAAGAGGGACGTTTCGACAACTTTCTGATTGCTGGAGGGAAAATCGAAGGTGAGACAAAGGGAGTAATGCCTTTTGACGACACCGACGTTTACAAAATTATAGAAGGGGCCTCCAATTCCTTGATTAGCGCACCCAATCCAACATTGGAAAAGCTATTGGATTCCTTGGTGTCCATCATAAAAGTGGGACAAGAAGCAGACGGTTACCTGACCACTTGGCGGACCATAAATCCTGCAAAACCTCCGGCAAGTTGGGTAAAGGTGGACAAGGGCGAGCGTTGGGAGTCCTTGGAGGCAAGCCATGAACTTTATAACGCGGGCCATTTGTACGAGGCTGCCGCTGTCCATTACAAGGCCACGGGCAAACGCAACTTTTTGGACATCGCCATCAAAAATGCAGACCTGATGGTGGAGACCTTTGGTGAAGGAGAGGGCAAAATTGCCGCCGTTCCTGGACACCAGATCATTGAAACGGGTTTGATCCAATTATATCAAGTCACGGGGAAAAAGGAATATTTTGACCTCGCCAAATATTTCTTGGACCATAGGGGAAAACCGGACCACCATGAACTTTTTGGGGCCTATTCCCAAGACCATCTGCCCGTGGTAGATCAAGATGAAGTGGTTGGCCATGCCGTAAGGGCCGTGTATATGTATGCTGCCATGACGGACATTGCCGCCATTGAGAAGGACTCTGTATACCTAAAGGCCGTAAACGCCCTTTGGGACAATATGGTGAACAAAAAAATGTACATCACCGGAGGAATCGGGGCCAAACACGATGGGGAGGCCTTTGGCGAAAATTACGAATTGCCCAACCTGACCGCTTACAACGAAACCTGCGCATCAATCGGCGATGTGTACTGGAACCATAGGTTGCACAATTTGACAGGTGATGTAAAATACTTCGATGTGATCGAAAGAACACTTTACAACGGGTTGATTTCAGGATTGTCCCTTGATGGCCAACAATTCTTTTATCCCAATGCCTTGGAATCGGATGGTGTGTATAAATTCAATCAGGGGGCATGCACCCGAAAGGATTGGTTCGACTGCTCTTGCTGCCCAACCAATGTGATTCGTTTTATCCCAGCTATGCCCGGTTTGATTTATTCCAAACAAGATAACACCCTGTTCGTGAATCTATATTCGGCCAACACTGCCAAAGTCGAACTCAATGATCATAACGTTGAGGTGGAACAAGAAACTTCTTATCCATGGAACGGCAAGGTAAAACTCACGGTAAAACCTGAAAAGGCAGGTGAGTTCACCATCAAACTTAGAATACCGGGGTGGGCCAGAAATGAAGTCTTGCCGGGAGATTTGTATCACTATGCATCCAAAGATGAAGCCGGTAACAAGCTTTTCCTGAACGGCGAGCAGCTTGATGGGGGTGTCGAAAATGGCTATTTCACAGTGACCAGAACATGGGAACCTGGGGATGAGGTGGAATTGGAATTTCCAATGTCCGTCCGAAAGGTGATTACCAATCCAAAAGTGGAGGAAGACAAAGGGAAAATGTCACTCGAATATGGTCCCATAGTGTATGCGGTCGAGGAAATCGATAACAAAGGCCAATTTGATGATATCCAACTCACCGCAAATGAAGAATTCAAGGTGGAGATGCAGCCCGATCTTTTGGGGGGCGTAAACACCATTTCCAACGAAACACTGACCGCCATACCTTACTATGCCTGGTCCAACAGGGGAGTAGGTAAAATGAAGGTATGGTTGCCCACAAAACCCAAAAAGTAATCACTGGAGCTATGAAGAGGTCTTTGAAAGTGGGTTTTTTAGGGGGACTGGTGTTGATATTGGGTCTTTCCTCATGTAAAAAGGGGAAAGGGGATACTGTTCAAAGTGCCTCTGGGGAAAAGCGAGATTTGGTGGTCGATTTGGGCGATACCGGAATCAAGATACAGCCTACCATGTACGGGATTTTTTATGAGGATATCAATTTTGCCGCAGATGGAGGTCTGTATGCTGAATTGATCAAGAATCGCTCCTTCGAATTTCCCGACCCAAAAATGGGATGGGAAGAGCCCAACAGTGTAAAATACTCCTTGAACAAAGAATCCGGTTTTTCCAAGATCACCGATTATGTCGACCCAAAAGGTGGGAACAAAAGATTCAGTCACACCGTTGTCCAAAATAATGCAAAGTACGAACTGTTCAATACCGGGTTTCGCGGTATCGGTATAAAAAAGGATGCATCATATCACCTTTCCATAAAGTTGGCCAATGCCACAGGGATCAAAAAGCTGAAAATTGCTTTGGTGGACACCGTTGGAACTGTTTTGGCCTCCTCTGAAATCATTCCGGATACTAAGGATTGGAAAACGTATGAAAGGGTCCTGGTTCCCACTACAACAGAAGAAAAAGCCAAACTCAAGATTACTTTTGAGGGCAATGGAAGCATTGATATGGATATACTTTCCCTATTTCCCGAAGACACATGGAAGGGTAGAAAGAACGGACTTCGCAAGGACTTGGTGGAATTGTTGGAAGGATTGAACCCCGGATTTTTAAGATTTCCCGGAGGATGTATCGTGGAAGGGAAAACCTTGGACCGACGTTACCAATGGCAAAACACGGTCGGCCCAGTAATGGAACGGGAGCTGTTGATCAACCGATGGAACAATGAATTTGCACACAGATCGGCACCAGATTACTACCAAACCTTTGGCCTAGGGTTCTTTGAATATTTTCAATTGGCCGAAGATTTGGGAGCACAGCCTGTTCCCATTTTGGGATGTGGAATGGCCTGCCAGTTCAATTCAGGCGAATTGGTACCATTGGAAAATCTTGGTCCGTTTGTGCAGGAAGCTTTGGATCTAATTGAGTTTGCCAACGGCGATGTAAGCACCCCATGGGGAAAACTGCGGGCAGAAATGGGACATCCTGACGCTTTCAACATGAAATATTTGGGTATTGGTAATGAACAATGGGGTCCGGAATATTTTGAACGATATAGGATCTTTTCCAAGATCATCGGAGAAAAACACCCCGAAATCATATTGGTATCCACACCAGGCCCTTTTCCTGATGGTGATATGTTCGAGTATGGTTGGGAGCAGATGAGGAAATTGAATGTGGCCCTGGCAGACGAACATTATTACAAGCCACCGGAATGGTTTTTGGAAAATGCCGACCGTTATGATGGTTATGACCGCAACGGACCAAAGGTATTTGCTGGCGAGTATGCCGCGCATCCCAAGGGAGTGGACGACGGGGCAATGGAAAACAATTGGGAGGCTGCACTTTCCGAGGCTGCTTTCATGACAGGTCTTGAACGCAACGCAGACTTGGTGCACATGACATCTTATGCCCCTTTGATGGCACATGCCGAAGGGTGGCAATGGGCACCCGATTTGATTTGGTTCAATAATCTTGATTCGTATGGCACGGCCAACTATCAAGTACAAAAGCTGTATTCCAACAATGCAGGGACAGATTTGTTGAAAATAACGGAAGACCAAAAATCATTGATAGGTCAGAACGGGTTGTATGCGAGTGCCGTAAAAGATGTGGGAGTAGGTGAGCTTATTGTGAAAGTGGTGAATACGGAGTCCTATCCACAGCAGTTGACCCTTGTTGCCAATAAGGGAAATCTGGATGGTACAGGTACCATGTACACCTTGCAGAGCAGTGATTTGCAGGCGGTGAACTCATTTGAATCCCCAGAAAAGATAAGTCCAAAGGAAAGTACATTGACGGTCAATACTGGTGTGGTCGAAGTGACCGCTGAACCCTATTCGGTGAATGTTTTGAAAATCAAAATACTATAAATATAAAATATGGTGTGGCCATAATGGCCCAAGCACTAACCTATAGAATGAAAAAGTACGTAATAGGACTCGATTATGGTTCCGACTCGGTAAGGGCTGTATTGATCGATACAAAAAATGGCGCAGAGCTGGCCTCCGAAGTATTCTGGTATCCCCGATGGAAAGCGCAAAAATATTGCAGACCGGAAATCAATCAGTTCCGGCAACATCCTTTGGATCATATCGAAGGATTGGAACACACCATCAAGTCCGTGGTGGCACAGAGCGGAGTGGCCCCAGGGACCGTCAAGGGAATCTGTATCGATACCACAGGCTCTTCCCCAATGCCGATTGCTGAGGATGGAACAGCATTGGCCATGCTATCTGGGTTTGAGGAAAATCCAAATGCCATGATGGTGCTTTGGAAGGACCATACCGCCGTAAAGGAGGCCAACGAGATCAACGAATTGGCCCGAACTTGGGGAGGGGAGGATTACACCAGGTACGAAGGCGGTATCTATTCTTCGGAATGGTTTTGGGCCAAGATACTTCATGTGGCCAGAGAAGATAAACGTGTGGTTGATGCCACATATACGTGGATGGAACACTGCGATTTCATCACTTACCTTTTGGCGGATGAAAAGGATCTAAAAAAATTCAAAAGAAGTCGATGTGCAGCTGGTCACAAGGCGATGTGGCACGAGAGCTGGGGCGGACTTCCCGACGCTAGATTTTTAGCGAAACTGGACCCTTATCTGGCATCGCTTCGCGGAAATCTATATGATGAAACCTATACTTCCGATGAGGTGGCAGGCCACTTGAATGAAGAATGGGCGGGCAAATTAGGCCTTACCACGGATACAGTTATCGCTGTCGGAACTTTTGATGCCCATGCAGGGGCCGTAGGTGCCAAAGTGGACCATCATGCCCTGGTCAGGGTCATGGGAACCTCCACTTGCGATATTATGGTGTCCTCCGCGGAAACAGTGGGCAGCAAAACGGTCAAGGGAATCTGTGGGCAGGTCGATGGGTCCGTAATCCCGGGAATGATCGGGCTTGAGGCCGGCCAATCCGCTTTTGGGGACGTGCTCGCATGGTTCAAAGATCTATTGGAATGGCCCATGGACCATCTGATTATGGGATCAACGGTACTCTCAGATCAGCAAAAGCAAGAACTTCAGGCCGAAGTGGAATCCAAATTCATACGCACCTTGGCCGAGCAGGCCGAGAATATTCCTTTGACGGAGTCTGTTCCCATTGCTTTGGATTGGGTCAATGGTAGAAGAACCCCGGATGCCAATCAAGAGTTGAAAAGTGCCATTTCTGGAATTTCGTTAGGAACCAAAGCGCCACATATTTTTAAATCTTTGGTGAATGCCATCTGCTTTGGGGCCAAAATGATCGTGGACCGTTTTCAGGAAGAAGGGGTGAAGATCGAAACCGTGATCGGCATCGGTGGTGTGGCCAGAAAATCTCCTTTCATCATGCAGACCTTGGCCAATGTGCTGAACATGCCCATCAAAGTGGCCGAGTCCGATCAGGCCCCTGCTCTGGGAGCAGCAATATATGCGGCCGTGGCATCGGGAATCTATGATAATGTGATCGAGGCCAGTAAGATTATGGGCAGCGACTTTGAAGCGGAATATGTGCCAGAGCCTTCCCAAGTGGAGGCCTATGCCCAATTATTGGAAGAATATAAGGCCCTTGGGAGCTTTGTGGAAGAACGAACCAACAAAAACAAATAAGAATATGGGCTCAAAATACAAATCGCTCAAGGAAGAATGTTATGAGGCCAACATGGAGCTGAATGCCCTTGGTTTAGTCATCTATACCTTTGGGAACGTGAGTGCCGTCGATAGGGAAAATTCGGTTTTTGCCATCAAGCCCAGCGGTGTGCCTTATGAAACATTGAAACCCGAGGATATCGTCATCGTGGATTACGATAACCAAGTGGTTGAAGGGAAATTAAGACCCTCATCGGACACCAAAACCCATAGTTATCTCTACAAAAATTGGGAAAACATCGGCGGAGTGGCGCATACCCATGCCATGTATTCCGTGTCGTGGGCGCAGGCCCAGCTGGACATTCCCATTTTCGGGACCACACATGCCGACCACCTTACCCAAGACATACCGTGTGCCCCTCCCATGGCGGACGAGCTCATCGAGGGGAACTATGAGCATAACACAGGGATTCAGATTTTGGATTGTTTCAAGGAACGGGGACTGGATTACCATGAAGTGGAAATGATATTGATAGGGAACCATGGTCCATTTGCTTGGGGCAAAAATGCCGCAAAGGCAGTGTATAACACCAAAGTGTTGGAGACAGTGGCACAAATGGCCTATCTCACCCTACAGATAAACCCCGATGCACCGAGATTAAAAGAATCACTCATAAAAAAACACTACGAACGTAAACATGGTAAAAATGCCTATTACGGTCAATAATATAATTTTACATCTAAATGAAAATAGCTTCTAAAGAAATCTGGTTCGTTACCGGAAGTCAACATTTATATGGCCCAGAAACCTTGAAACAGGTGGCCTCCAATTCCAAAAGCATTGTGGACGGACTGAACGGATCGGGCCAATTGCCCATCAACTTGGTCTTTAAACCCATAGTGACCACTCCCGATGAAATCCTAAAACTCTGTCGCGAAGCCAGTAACGACCCTTCCTGTATTGGTCTGGTGGCTTGGATGCATACCTTTTCGCCCGCCAAAATGTGGATTGCCGGACTTACTGTGCTTAGCAAACCTTTGTGCCATCTGCACACACAGTTCAATGCAGAGATTCCTTGGGAGAACATCGATATGGACTTTATGAACCTGAACCAATCGGCACACGGTGACCGCGAGTTCGGTTTTATGATGTCCCGCATGCGCAAGAACCGAAAAGTGATCGTGGGCCATTGGAAAAGTGAAAGAGTACAACAAAAGTTGGGCGTTTTTGCCCGTGTGGCGTTGGGCGCCGATGAACTGCGACACCTGAAAGTGGCCCGTTTTGGCGACAATATGAGGGAAGTGGCCGTTACCGAAGGCGATAAAGTGGCCGCACAGATGCGCTTTGGTGTGGCGGTCAATGGATACGATTCTTCGGATATCACCAGCCGTATCGATGCGCTGGATCAAAAATCAGTGGATCGGCTCCTTGAAGAATATGAAGCCACATATACCTTGTCCGCTGCCCTGCAAAAAAATGGAGCGAAACGTCAATCCTTGGTGGAAGCGGCCAAGATTGAACTTGGGCTTCGCACCTTTTTGGACGAAGGCGGATTCAAGGCATTTACGGATACCTTTGAAAACTTGGGTGTCCTCAGACAATTGCCAGGGATTGCTGTGCAAAGGCTCATGGCCGATGGTTATGGATTTGGGGGCGAGGGCGACTGGAAAACAGCCGCGATGCTCAGAAGCATGAAGGTGATGGCCGAAGGACTGAAAGGTGGAACCTCTTTTATGGAGGACTATACCTACCATTTTACCCCACAAAAGGAATACGTGTTGGGATCCCATATGTTGGAAATCTGTCCGTCCATAGCCAGTGGAAAAGCTTCTTGCGAAGTCCATCCTTTGGGCATCGGGGGCAAGGAAGATCCTGTGCGATTGGTCTTCAATTCCCCGGCAGGAAATGCGATCAACGCTTCCTTGGTGGATATGGGGAACCGCTTCCGATTGATCGTGAACGAAGTGGAAGCCGTGGAACCCATGGCCCATCTGCCCAAACTGCCCGTGGCACGGGTGCTTTGGGACCCCAAACCCAATCTGGACATAGCCGCAACCGCATGGATCTATGCGGGTGGGGCGCACCACACCGTATATTCCCAAGCACTGGACACTGAATATATGGAAGATTTTGCCGATATTTTCGGAATTGAACTCTTGGTCATCGATGCCGATACCAGAATCAGGAATTTCAAAGATCAGTTGCATGCCAATGAAGCCTACTATCATTTGTTTCAGCATGGGATGTAATCGACACAAATAAAAAAATAACTAACAAACAAACAGATCATCATGAGGACAGCACAACCTTACCTTATTTCTTTTGTTTTTCTGCTGACACTTTTAAATTTGGGATGTAAGGAAAACAAAAAGGAAAATCAATCAAGTATGGAAACCACAGACGCCCAACAGGGAAAAGAATATTTTGAAAAGACCAGTTTTGGGAAAATGCCGGATGGGCAGACAGTGGAAAAGTACACATTAAGGAATGCTTCGGGCATGGAAATCGATGTGATCACCTATGGTGGTATCATCACCCGCTGGACAGCCCCGGACAAAAATGGCTCGTATGAAGACATTGTCCTAGGGTTTGATGATTTGCAACAATATCTTGACGGCAATCCCTATTTCGGAGCTTTGATAGGCCGTTACGGCAACCGTATCGCCAAGGGAAAGTTCAGTTTGGATGGTGAGACCTATACCCTTGCCACCAACGATGGCGAAAACCATTTGCATGGGGGTGAAAAGGGTTTTGACAAGGTACTTTGGCAAGCCAAAGCGGAAAGTACCGACGATGGGGCTTCCTTGGAACTCACCTACACCAGTGCCGATGGGGAGGAAGGATATCCGGGCAAACTGGACGTGAAGGTTACCTATATTCTGACTGGGAACAACGAGCTCGATGTGCGCTACGAGGCCACAACGGACAAACCTACCATTGTGAACTTGACCCAGCACAGCTATTTTAATCTTTCGGGAGATTTTACCCAAAGCATACTCGATCACGAACTTTTCTTGGATGCAGATGCATACCTACCAGTGGATGGCGGGCTAATCCCGACCGGGGAGTTGCGTAAGGTCGCTGGGACTCCGTTCGATTTCAAACAACCCAAATTGATGGGCAAGGAGATCAATGCGGAGAATGAACAGTTGAAGCTGGGAAAAGGCTACGATCACTGTTGGGTACTCAATCAGGAAGGAGGTAATTATGGCCTGGCGGCATCTGCATATCACTCAAAAACAGGACGTTTGCTGGAAGTATATACAGATGAACCCGGAATCCAGTTTTATAGTGGCAACTTCTTGGACGGCACCCTGCCCGCCCAAAAAGGAGGCACCTATGGACAAAGATCAGGATTTTGTCTGGAGACCCAACACTATCCTGATACCCCTAATCAAGAAGGATTTCCTTCCGTTAGGTTGAATCCGGGGGAGACCTATTCGTCCAGGACCACGTTCAAACTATCTACAAAATAAGCAGGACATGAGGACATTGGATACTTTTGATTGGATTACCATATCCGCTTACTTCGTCGTGCTTTTAGGAATCGCCGTTTGGGTGATACGCAAGAAAAAAGAAAGCACGGAAGATTATTTCCTTGCAGGTAGAAATGTGGGATGGTTTGTGGTGGGAGCCTCCATTTTTGCCTCCAATATTGGCTCGGAACACGTGGTGGGACTAGCAGGTGCAGGAGCAGGGAACCGTTTGCCCATGTTGATCTATGAGATACAGGCATGGGTGGTGCTGATTCTGGGATGGGTGTTTTTGCCCTTCTATGCGCGAGCGGGAGTCTTCACCATGCCGGAATTTTTGGAAAAGCGTTTTGATGCCCGTGCCCGATGGATCCTATCCGTATTCTCCATTGTGGCCTATGTGCTCACCAAAATATCGGTGACCATCTATGCGGGTGGGATTGTGGTCTCTGCCTTGTTGGGCATTGATTTTTGGACCGGGGCCATTGCCACGGTGGTATTGACAGGGGTTTACACCGTTCTGGGCGGAATGCGGGCAGTAGTTTATACGGAAACGCTTCAGGCCATTATATTGGTCATCGGTGCAGCTGCCCTTACCCTCATCGGTCTGGACCATGTGGGAGGATGGCAGAGCATGAAAGAGACCGTGACCCCAGAATACCTGAACATGTGGCGTTCCGCTTCCGACCCTGATTTTCCATGGCCCTCTCTTTTGATTGCGAGTACGATCACGGGAATTTGGTATTGGTGTACGGACCAATACATCGTGCAACGTGCATTGACGGCAAAGAATATCAAAGAGGGCAGAAGAGGGACCATTTTTGGTGCCTTGTTAAAACTTTTCCCAGTTTTCTTGTTCTTGATCCCGGGCGTGATAGCGCTGACCTTGAAAATGCGTGGTGAACTGCATTGGGACAGCCCGGATGAAGCTTTCCCCGTTTTGATGAGCAACCTCTTGCCATCCGGACTGCGTGGTCTGGTCGCGGCAGGCCTGTTGGCGGCATTGATGAGTTCATTGGCCTCCGTGTTCAATTCATGTTCCACCCTGTTCACGGTCGATATCTATAAAAAACTGAGGCCAAATACCCCTGAGAAGAAACTGGTCAGGACGGGACAGATCGCTACAGTGGTGGTGGTCATCATCGGTATCATCTGGATCCCCATCATGGCCAACATATCGGGAGTGCTGTATGAATACCTCCAAAGTGTGCAATCCTATATAGCCCCACCGATCACCGCGGTGTTCCTTTTGGGGATATTCCATAAACGTATCAATGCCCAAGGCGCATTCGTCACTCTTGTAACCGGATTTATCGTGGGAGCGCTCCGGATCATTTTGGAATTGGTAAAAGAATCTTTGGACCCCGGAAGCTTTTGGTTCCTTTTGGGCGATATGAACTTTTTGTCCTTTGCGTCTTGGTTCTTCCTATTCTGTATTATTTTGATTGTGGTGGTGAGCTATGCCACGGCAGCACCATCGGAAGAAAAATTGAGGAACCTTACCTATGCCACTATTTCTGAAGAGGAAAAAAGTAGGAACAAAAGTAGTTACAACTGGAAAGATATTGTCATTTCCTTGGTGATAGTGGCCATTGTCATCTATGTGATGGTGTGGTTCAATGGGAAATAGTATTGTCCAAAGAACTTCTTATCTGTCAGTTCGAGCGTAGTCGAGAACTAAATCAGCATCAAAACCAATAGATTTCGACTGCGCTCAACTTGACAAGATTTGAATTTGATCTGCGGGAATTTCCGAAGATTGGCATCTAACTGACTTTTGGAATTAAGACAAAAGTCCAGTTTCTTGACTCCAAAAGCGAAGCGGTCTTGGTTCTGATACTTCGTTGCCCTGCATCTCAAGGCAGTAGTTTTGATTTTTAGATCTCCAAGTTTCCGGCCAATTGTTTTAGCACAATCTCGGAAAGTTTGGCTTGGAATTTAGCATTACTGAGCCTTACACTGGCGTTGATATAATTCAATTGTGCCGTTCTGAACTCTATGGTGGGAATGATACCGATCCGGTATTTCTCCACAGTAATATCCAAGTTTTCCTTGGCGATGGCCTCGTTACTTTCTTCAAGTTCCATGAGGCTGATGTTGGTCAGGTACGTTTGGTAAGTGGTGTTCACCAAAGATGCCAAGGCCTGTTCTTGTTGTGCAATGGCAATTTCAGCGTTCTCCAAGGCCACTTTCCCCATTTTTTCGTTCCTGTTCTGGTTGAAACCATCGAACAGGTTAAGCGTAGCTCCAAAACCGTAGCTGAACCCCTTGGATTCAGAACTTGTGGCAAAGCCCAACTCTGATTTGGAATTGCCAATGTTGTACCCCGAGGTCACGAATAGGGACGGGTAGCGGGCCGCCTTGATCTGTTTGAGTTCCAGTTCACTGATGCGCTTGTTTATTTTTTCGGCCTGTAACTGTGGATTTTCCTCAGCTACTTTGGCTTCCAGTTCGTCCAAGATCAGTTTTTGGTCCACAAAGATCTCAGGAATCACCCTAAAATCGATTTTAAGGTCACGGGCCAATTGCTCGTTCAGTTGAATCTTGGTATTCTTATAGAGTTCCTGTTGGCGCTGCATCAGGGTCTGGTCCGTATTGAGGTCTACCTGGGCATTCAGTACTTCCAGTTTGGACGCCTTACCTATGGTAAATCGGTTCTGGGCAAGTTCCACGCGCTGTTTCGAGATGATCAAGGTACTGTCCAAGGCAGAAAGCTGTTGCTGTTGTTGGACCAAGTCATAATAGGTGATCATGACTTCGCCTACGGTGGTCAATATGGCCTGTTTCAGTTCGGCTTCACCCAATTTTTTGGTTTCCTTCAACTGTTCATAATTGGCGAACATACGAAGACCATCAAAAACGGTCCACTCCAAGGCCACACCATAATTGAAACTGCTGTTCTTTACATTGTCCCGGTCCTGAACGGTTCCATCGTTACGGACCTGGGTCAAACTTTGTACGGTGTTGTTGTCATTCAGATTGGCCCCGACCTGGGGAAGCATTCCGGCTTGTCCGGGAGTGGTGCCCAACTCGTCTATCTTCAGTTCGTTTCGGGCCGTTTTTATCTGAAAATTGTTGTCCAGGGCTATTTTGACCGCATCCTGAACGGTCAGGATTTCTTGTGCATCGGCCAAAGAAATGCTGCCCAGTACGAATATAAAAATGCTTATTCGCTGCTTAATGTCCATGTGAGGAAAGTTCTAAATTTTTGAATTCTGGACGTACTACTTTTTTTCTGGACCACATGAGATACAGTGCTGGGATGATGAACAAGGTGAGTACCAAGGAGAACAAAGTACCACCAATGATGACGACACCCATACCTGTTCGGCTTGCCGATGCAGCTCCCAAGGATAATGCAATGGGGAGTGCGCCCAATGCGATGGTAAGACTGGTCATCAATATGGGGCGCAATCTGGACACTGAGGCCTTCATGATGGCTTCCATTTTGGAGATGGTTTCATCCTCTTCTTGCAACTGATTGGCAAATTCCACGATAAGGATACCATTTTTGGTCACCAACCCGATCAACATAATGGTACCGATCTGACTGAAAATGTTCCATGTTTCCCCGAACAGCCATAGGGAGAACATAGCTCCGGCAACCGCCATGGGCACGGTAAGGATGATAATGATGGGGTCAATAAAACTTTCAAACTGGGCGGCCAAGATCAGGAATATCAATAGAAAGGCCAGACCAAAGGCAAAGGCCGTATTGGAGCTACTTTCCACAAAATCACGGGATTCCCCACCAAGATCGGTCGTGAACGAATCGTCCAACACCCTATCCTTGATGGCGTTCATGGCATCGATTCCATCACCGATGCTCTTGCCCGGCGCCAAATTTGCCGAAACTGTTGCCGACATATATCGGTTGTTGTGGAACAATTGTGGCGGACTACTGTGCTCTTCGGTGGTCACCAAATTGTCCAACTGGATGAGCTGCCCTTCATCGTTCTTCACAAAAATGGAGGTAAGGTCCGTTGGCTCGTTCCGATCTTGCTTGTCGAACTGCCCGATTACCTGATACTGTTTTCCGTTCATCAAAAAGTAGCCAAACCGTTGCCCACTCAATGAAAGTTGAAGGGTCTGTGCCACGTCCCTGACAGAGACCCCAAGGCTTTCCGCTTTTTCCCTATCTATGGAAACGTACAGTTCGGGCTTGTTGAACTTTAAGTTGACATCCACGAAAGCAAAAGTGGGGTCCTTTTCAGCTTCGGCCATGAATTCCGGCACTTTTTCTTCCAGTTTTTGGAAATTCTTGGCTTGGATGATGAACTGTATGGGCGGCCCACCACGTCGGTTCACGGAAATTGTGGGTTTTTCGGATACGTTGGATCTCCCTCCGACATAGGCTTTGGCCCATCGTCCAAAATCTTGGGCTATTTCGTTTTGTGACCGTTCCCTTTCGCTGGGTTCCACCAAGGCAACGTGGGCCCGGCCGCTATTGACGGATGAGGTGCCAAAACCTGGGGAAGTCAATACCAAACTTACTTTTTTCTCTGGAATGGAATCATTGATCATTTCCGTGATGCCTGTCATCAATTTGTCCATATATTCATAGGACGAGCCTTCTGGAGCGGTAACGTTGAGGCTCACAAAGCTACGGTCATCATAGGGTGCGGTCTCTTTTTGGAGCAGGGAATAGAACAGTACGATCAGTCCCAAACAGCCAATAAGGATCGGGAAACTGAGCCATTTTTTTTGCATGAACTTCTCCAGCGCATTTTTGTAGGATTCGTTCATGGCCACAAAATATTTTTCGGTGACCTGATAAAATCTGGACCGACTCTGCTTTCCAGGTTTGGTCAGGTATGCATTCAGCATGGGGGTGAGCGTCAGGGACACAAAGGCCGATACCAACACCGCCGTGCCGAGCACCACACCAAATTCACGGAACAGTCTTCCCACAAAACCTTCCAAGAAGATAACGGGCAAGAAAACCGCGGCCAAGGTGATGGAAATGGAGATGACCGCGAAGAAAATTTCATTGGAACCCTTTATGGCGGCTTCAATAGGGTTCATGCCCTCCTCGATCTTTTTGTAAATGTTCTCTGTGACCACGATACCATCATCCACCACCAGTCCAGTGGCAAGAACGATGGCCAATAGGGTAAGGACGTTCACGGAGAATCCCAGGAGCCACATAAAAAAGAAGGTGGCGATCAAGGAAACGGGAATGTCCAATAGGGGACGTAGGGCCAACGACCAGTTCCTGAAAAACAGATAGATGACCAAGATCACAAGCACGATGGATATCAAAATGGTCTCGGCCACTTCGGTGACCGCTTTTTTTACGAATACCGTATCGTCAATGACAATATTGAGCTTAAAATCTTCGGGAAGGTCTTTTTGTAATTTCTCGTATTCCTCATAAAAGGCATTGGCAATTTCAAGATAGTTGGTCCCTGGTTGGGGAATTACCGCTACGGCCACCATGGGCTGTCCGGAATCGCTCATCTTGGTCTCCATGTTCTCCCCTTCCAGACTGGCACGGCCTATATCGCTCAATTGTACCAGTTTTTCACCGTCTGCCAATATGATGATGTTGTTGAACTCCTCTTCGGTGTTGAGGTTCCCCAAAGTTTTTACGGTGAGTTCGGTATTTTCCCCTGTAAGTTTTCCTGAGGGAAGTTCAATGTTCTGGGCCAACAATGCTGCACGCACATCGGCCACGGTGAGTCCGTAAGAGGCTAGTTTCAATGGGTCTATCCATAACCGCATAGCATACCTGCGCTGTCCCCAAATCTGTACCCCGCTCACGCCGGGGATGGTCTCTATACGTTGGGCTATCACATTCTCTGCATAATCGGAAAGCTCCAAGATGTTCTTGTTGTTGCTCTGTACCGTCATGGATATGATCCGGTCGGCATCGGCATCGGCCTTTGAAACTACCGGAGGGGCATCCAAATCTTCAGGAAGGCTGCGCAGGGCTTGGGATACCTTGTCACGGACATCGTTGGCGGCCGCTTCAAGATCTTTGTCCAGTTCAAATTCAATGTTGATGGAACTGGATCCTTGCACACTGGAAGAGGTAATATTTCGTATTCCGTCTATGGAATTGACTGCTTTTTCAAGGGGTTCCGTGATCTGGGATTCAATAATATCTGCATTGGCACCAGAGTAATTGGTGCGCACGGAAACCACCGCGGGATCGATGGATGGAAATTCCCTTACCCCCAAAAAGGTATAACCGATAATTCCAAACAGGATGATGGAAATGTTCATCACAATGGTGAGAACCGGTCTTTTGATACTGATGGTGGAGAGGTTCATTGGGCTTGGGTCAAAGGTTCGGGTTCTTCAAGGATCACTTTTACCGGTGACCCATCCTGCAATGCCATCACACCGTAGGTCAATATGGTGTCGCCCGGTTGTAAATTGGTCAGTACACGCACCACCTTGCCGGTACGGGCCCCAATTTCCACATCCACTTGTTTGGCCCTACCGTTTTCCAGGATAAAGATCCTTTTTCCGTTCTGAACAGGAATCAATGATTCCGAGGGGACCAACAGGGCATTGTCCACCGTTTCCAAGGGCAGTTGTACACTGGTATAGGCGCCGGGGTACAGTTTGCTGCCCCTATTGTCCATGATGGCCCGCATCCTAAGGGTCCTAGTGGTGATGTCCACTTCAGGATCAATGGCATAGATGGTGGCATTGTGTTCTTCTTTTGAATCTGACGTGGTAAAGGTCAAGGCCGTGCCCACGGCCACTTGTGATGCATACTTTTCAGGTACGGAGAACGTGATCTTCAATTCATCGGTGTTGACCAATTTGGCAATGACAGTGGTCGGGGTCACATAGGTTCCCGTGGAAATGGACCTCAGACCGATGGTTCCTGAAAAAGGAGCGCGAATGGTAGTCTTGGATAATTGCGCCTCGATGAGTTCGGCTTCCGCGCTGGCCGATAGGTAATCTGCACTGGCAATGTCATATTCTTCCTGGCTTATGGCCTGTTTCTCCAGTAGAAGCTTTGCCCTTCTTTCGTTTTCTGCGGCCAGTTTTTTTGCGGTCAGTGCCTTGGAAAGTTGGGCACGCAGTTCAATGTCGTTCACTTTTAGCAAAATCTGTCCTTGGGACACCTTGCTTCCTTCCTTGAAATTGATGCTCTCCACGACGCCGGACACTTCACTTCGAATCTCGACCTGTTCATTGGCTTCAAGGGTTCCGGCAATTGAAATATTATCCTTGAAAACCTTTGGTTTCAGCACCATCCCAGATACGGTGGTAATCTGTGGGCCGGTTTCCCTGGATGTGCCAGTTTCGGCATTTGACTTGATCCTGTAGGCAATGAGTGCACCTATTCCAACGATCAATAGGATATAAACAATAGTTCTTACTTTCATTTTGGCTTGGTGGATGGCAACACTAAAGTGTATGGCCAAAGATAGAGTTTAGCTGCTGTTCCATAAAACTTGATAAGGGTATTTTAACATAGGAATCCTCTGAACGTCCACTTGTTATGGGTTAACGACTTATAGTGGGGCTTCAACCGCACGGTGGGTCCCCATTTGTTAATTCGGATATGTTTGGTGTATTGACCAATATCATTTTATGCCCGAAGTGGCACATCTATCTTTGAAGAAAACAGAGATTGCCATGAAAACCGTACTTATTCCCACAGATTTTTCCGCAAATGCGATCCAAGCGCTCAAATATGCCCAAGAGCTCTACAAATGTGAGCGCGCCTGTTTTTTTGTACTTCATGCCTATGCGGAACAGGTGTATGGGGAGTTTGGTGCCACTCCGCAGGAAGATGTGGACAAACTTAAAAGCGAGATAGGGGAGCAAACACGGAAGAAACTGGACCAAATGCTGGAACCCATCATTGGTACGCCTCCGAACCCTTTGCACAATTTTGAGGCCATCGCCTCTTTTGATAGTTTGGTGGACGGGATAAACGACGTGGTGGATGAAATGAACATAGACATGGTTATCATGGGCACCAAAGGGGAGACCAGTGACCACAAGACCACTTTTGGGAGTTATACCATTGAAGTCTTCAAGTATGTGAAGTGTCCTGTACTGGCCGTTCCCGAAGGTTTTGAATATAGGCAGCCCAAGATTGTCCTTTTTCCTACCGATTATATGCTCCCATACAAACGCAGGGAGTTGAAACTTCTGGACGATCTCGCTGGGAAATTCAAGTCCGAGGTGCATTGCCTCTACATCACGGATTTTGATGAACTCAGTCCACGACAAGAGGACAACAAACGTTTCTTGGAAGGCACACTTTCCCGATCCTATCTGTATTTTGAAACCATGCCCATCAAGAACAGGGCAGAGGCCATTATGGAACAATTGGAACTGATAGGGGCCGACCTGCTTGTCATGGTGAACTCCCGACATTCCTTTTTTGAGGACATGCTCTATCGATCTACGGTGGATCTTTTGAGCCTGAAATTGAAGATACCCTTCCTAGTAATGCAAAATTTGAACAGGTAAAAAGAAAAAGTATGGTACTGGCCCAAGGTGTTCGGTTGTTGCATTGCTTATAGGAACAATGGAGCGGGAGCCCGGAAAGGTTTGGTTCAGATAAAAGATTTTACCACATCCAGCAGTTCTTGTTTTTGAAGTACGCCCGACTGTCTCCAGAGCTGTTTGCCCTTTTTGAAAAGCATCATGGTGGGCACGCCCCTGACTTGGTATGTACTGGCCAGGGATTGGTTTTTGTCCACATCGATCTTTACAATTTTTAACGAATCGCCCATCTCGGCCTTTACCTCTTTGAGGATAGGGGCAAGCATTTTGCAGGGGCCGCACCATTCTGCAAAGAAATCAATGAGCACTAATTGGTCCGAATGTATCAAAGCGGAAAAACTTCCTTTCATGGTTCAAAATAATGATGATATGCAAGTTAAAAAATAGGAATGGTTTTGAAATTGACGGTTGTCATAATCGGTTCCTTTTCTTGAAAAAGATCTATGAGAACTGGAAATGGTATGGAATCAGTGTTTGCCCATGCCATGCCAAATAAGGAAGTCTTCAATCACAGATTTTCCTTCATCAACCTTGAGAGGGTCTCAGGTCTCATGGCCAAAAAAGAGGCCAAATGCTTTCTTGGAATTCTATTCACAATCTGTGCCTTGCTGTTTTCCATAAAATAAATCAGCCGTTTCCGCGCATTGGGTATCCTGGCCAAATATACCCTGTGCTCGGCAAGGATGTAGTATTCTTCCAGCATGATCCTGTTGATCTGCCGCATTTCGGAGAAATTTTCCAAGCAATATTTATAGTCTTCATACTCCAAATAGTCACAATACGTATCCTCAAGACTTTGGATGTATTCGCGGCTCTTTTCGTTCCTGAAAAAACCCGTTATGGAGGTGAAGATTTCATTTTCGGCGTCGACCCATGTTGTTATTTCTGTAGACCCGCTCATAAAATAGCCCCTTACCATGCCCTGTTTGATGACATACAGCCTGTTGCAGATCTCCCCTTCCTTGCTGATGATCTCATTTTTGGCGAAGGAACAGCTCTTTATTCTCTGGATCAAAAAGGCCTTAAGACTGGGACTGAGCGGGTATATGGAATTCAGGTAGAGTATGATGAACAGGTTTTTCTCAATGTTTTGGTTTGCAGACATGAAATTGGTCGGTTTTCTTGTTTGGTTAAATTGCTCCACAAAAATAACACATAGAAGTGACCTAGGGTTTGTATTGGACTCTGTAGATAAAAATTCTTTGAAGTATCAAAAAATGGAGTGTTGCACCAGTTTTTATCACATTATCCATACATTTACTGAATCAAAGGAACTGGTTTTGCGGTCCCATTTTAAAGAATCGGAAAAAATAATTTTTTTGATTTGAAGTATTCCAATACTCTTTTTCAGACAACATTCTATACCAGCATATTCGGGATATTACTTTTTGTTGCCGACTTTGGTTTTGATAAGCCCCGACATGTCCAGCAAGTTTTCAATACGGTCTACTTTGTGGTGATCGGTCTGGGAATTGTCTCCACCGTCGTTCGTTATTTGGAACGCCAAAAAGAGATGAAGCGTTCCGTCATCATTTTTGATGCGGTCACCATTGTGGCCACGCTGGTGATACTCTATGCCCACTTTTTGGGGGAAGGGGCACATACGCATATATCGTTCCTTTATAGCGACAACTGGGTAAAATTTGCCATTATACTCACTTTTATCAGGGAATTTTCTGAGCAGGAGATCAATTATAAACGCACCCTCCTCAATCCCGCCCAACTTTTCATAGCAAGTTTTCTGGGCATCATATTCGTGGGTGCCCTACTGTTGATGTTGCCCAATGCTACACATGACGGCATATCGTTTTTGGATGCCCTGTTCACCTCCACCAGTGCGGTGTGTGTCACTGGGCTTATCGTGGTGGACACGGGAAGCTATTTTACCGTTTTCGGCCAATCTGTCATCTTGTTCCTCATACAGGCAGGCGGTATCGGCATACTTACCGTGGCCAGTTATTTCAGCTATTTTTTTAAGGGAGGGGCTTCCTACGAGAACCAATTGACCTTGGGCGACATGACGGGCAGCAATAAGTTGGGAGAAGTGTTCTCCACATTGAAGCGCATTCTTGTCATCACCTTTTCCATAGAATTGGTGGCCGCTATATTGATTTACTTCAGTTTGGACAGTGATTCTTTCAGTTCCTTTTTTGAGCGGGCCTTTTTTTCGGCGTTCCATGCGGTGTCCGCTTTTTGCAATGCAGGGTTCTCCACTTTGCCCAACAGCCTTTACGAAACAGGTTTCCGCTTCAATTATGCTCTCCAGGGCATTGTTCTTTTGGCTTTTGTGTTGGGAGGACTTGGTTTTCCCATTGTGGTCAACATCATCAAGTACATTAAATACTTTATCCTGAGGAAACTGTTCTATTTGGTGGGAGAGGAGCAGAAGTACAGACCCTGGGTACTCAATCTTAACAGTCGCATCACCCTTGTCACCACGGCCACGTTGACCCTTGTGGGCACAGTGATGTTCTATGTGAACGAATACGACAATACCTTGGCAGAACACAGGGGGCTTGGAAAATTGGTGACCGCCCTATTTGGTGCCGCCACTCCCCGAACGGCAGGGTTCAATAGTGTGGACATGACGGCCTTGGACTTCTCCACCGTTATGATGATCTTTCTGTTGATGTGGGTCGGGGCATCGCCTGCCTCCACGGGCGGGGGTATCAAGACCAATACCTTTGCCATAGCCACCCTCAACTTCTTGAGCCTCGCCAAAGGAAAATCGAGAATCGAGATTTTCCGGAGGGAAATTTCCGAAATATCGGTCAGGCGTGCCTTTGCCGTCATATCTTTGTCCTTGTTGGTCATCGGATCGGGCATTATTCTGATTTCCGTCTTTGACAGTGACAAAAAATTATTGGACATTGCTTTTGAATGTTTTTCGGCATACAGCACCGTGGGACTCAGTTTGGGAATAACGGCCCAATTGAGTGGTGTCAGCAAGTTTGTGATCATCTGCGTTATGTTCATTGGAAGGGTGAGCATGCTCACCTTGTTGATCGCGGTGTTCAAAAAAGTGAAGCAAAAACAGTACAAATATCCTGTGGAGGAACTTACCATAAATTAAAACACAGCACATGAAATACATTATAGTCGGTTTGGGCAGTTTTGGCGCATCTTTGGCAGAAAAATTGACAGAGCAGGGAAATGAGGTCATTGGCATTGACACGAACATGGACAAGGTGGACAACTACAAAGAGCGCATTTCGCATACCATATGTATGGATGCCACGGATGAGTTCACCGTTTCCGGTCTGCCATTGAAAGATACCGATATCGTGGTGGTGGCCATAGGGGAGGACAAGGGGACCAATGTGATGGTAACCGCCCTTTTCAAGAATTTTCAGGTAAAAAGATTGATCAGCAGGTCCATTGATGAACTCCACGAGAAGGTGCTGCATGCCATAGGTGTTGACGAAATTGTACATCCCGAGGAAGAATCGGCCGAGCGTTGGGCCAAAAAATTGTGCCTGAAAGGGGTTGTGGACTCCTTTGAACTCAATGATGATTATAGCATAGTTGAAGTCAGTGTTCCGCTACGTCTTCAAGGAAAGAGCATAAAGGAAAGCCATATAAGGGAAGATTACAATTTGTTGGTGTTGACCACAATGGAAAACACTAAAGAGAAAGCTTTGCTGGGCAAAGTTCGGAACGTGACCTTGGTGAAAGGGGTGGCTTCACCTAACAGTGTGCTCGGAAAAGACGATATTATGGTGGTCTATGGCGCGAATAAGGACATAAAAAGATTCTTGAAGGATGATTGATCCTTTGTTACCTATTGATTTGTATTCACCACGACCCTGAACCCGATGTCCTGTCTGCGCAGACTTTGGGAGAACTCTTTTCGAGAATATACTTTCACATGATCGGCATCTTCAAAAAAACTGCCACCCATTACGGAAGGCCCCCATCGGTTTCCCAATTCCTTCAGTGTCCACTCCCAAACATTTCCGCACATGGCGTACAGCCCCATTTCATTGGGTTGCATACAGGTAATGCAATTCGGTTTTTCCTTGCTGTTGGCGATGTAGACCACATATGCGTTGGGTAGTTCCGCATTGTACATATAGTCGTCTGTATCAAAGTTTCCCGCCCGGGCAGCATATTCCCATTGTGCAACGGTGGGCAATGTAAAGGGAATCCCATATTTTTCCGTGAGCCAGGCACAATACTGAAGTGCATCGGCATAAGTGACGTTCACCACGGGCAGTTTGGGGTCTCCCCAGCCCCAATCAGGTTCTGGTGGCATCCTGCGGTCCGTCTCCTTACAGAATTGCTTGAAATCTTGGACACTGACTTCCGTATTGCTCATGTGAAAGCTTGTGATGTCATGTGATGGATAGGTTTTGGTCATATTGGTGATGCTGTCATAAGTCTGTATGCCGTAGGTTCCCCCTTCTACATATACCATATCTACTGGTAGGTTGTTCTGGGCATGGAGGACCATTGGCAAAATGAAGAGAAAAATCAATAGTTTTTTACAGGTTTCCATGATGGTCGTATTAGTGGTTCTGGTTTTCCATGAGTTGTCTTACAAGTTGTTTCAACTCCTTGGCCAAGGAAAGTTGGGACGGGTCAAAATCGAAAGGCAAGCCGGTGTAGGTGATTCTTTCGATTTCCATTGCGTCCTCTTGCTCGTATTCAAAGTTTTGCAGACAGCAAAAAATGATCTGATGGGTATCCTCATCTACAGTAATTGGAAAACTTTCAGGAGGTGTGTCCCCATATCCCATGTAAAATTCATCCACTTGCATGTCGTGCTCGTAAATGGTGATGTCCTCATTGGGCAGCAGTGCTTTCACGATGGCATTGGCCTTGTTGATATGTAATGTAGTCTCAAAATCCTGGGCATTGGCCACGGGCCTGAAACTGATGTTCATGTCTTCCATGTCTTTGCTCACGGCAAACCTTGATTTTGGGGATAGGCTTTTGGGCGGCTCCTGAAAGTCACCACCTTTGATGATAAAGTAACGCTCGTCTCCTTCGGGTTCAGGTGTGGAGGTCCATTCCCAAACGTTGCCCAGCATACCATATAATCCATTGCCATTGGGCTTTGTACAATCGATGCAACGGATTTCCTTTGCCCTTTTGGGTGTGGCTGTCCCTTTGGCGGCCAATTCCCATTCGGTTTCGGTGGGCAGACGGAAATGGGTGAGGTAGGCGTCCGAAATATGCTCCAAGTATCTTTCCGCATCTTCTTTGGTCACCAGGGCAGGCAGGTTAGCTTCTTCATCGGACAGATTTTGTGCCGAAAGCTCATCCCAGAATTTTACGAATTCATTGAACTCACTTGCACGGATTGCATATTTATAGATGTAGAAATGATGCCCATCCGTTTTGATTTCCACAAAATTATCCAGAAAACCATCTTGTTGCGCAAGGGCATTCAAACTTATGAAAGAGATCGAAAGCAGTATATATTTTTTAAGCAGATAGCTCATCTCTTTTTTTAAGTTTTTTAATGTAGTCTGAATTTTGTCCGTTCCAGCGGCATTTGGTACATCTCCCTTTTTGGAAATCGTGTCGGCAATTGGCATAGCCGTACAGGATGTGCGAACACTCTGGGCAAAGCCCAGGCATTGGGGAAGAGT
This sequence comes from Allomuricauda sp., assembly GCA_030148335.1. Taxonomy (GTDB): domain Bacteria; phylum Bacteroidota; class Bacteroidia; order Flavobacteriales; family Flavobacteriaceae; genus Flagellimonas. The sequence continues at coordinate 106,708 of JASBTQ010000032.1, forward strand.
GACCATAAAAATTACTTTTACATTCGTCACAGACCTTGATTTTCCGGTCCATTTGGCTAAATTTTAGGGTTGATGTGCCAAAAATCAATAAAACTCTGATTTCACATATTCGTCATTGGCCCACTTGTAGAGTTTCCATTCTCCAGTGAGCTTGCCGTTGCGGTATTCGCCAATGGCATAGTTTCCGGTGAACAAACGGTTTTCTTTCCAGCGACCCTCTTTTTGACCCATTATATAGTTGCCCTCGGCAGTCACCGATTTTGGGTTGTGATCATTTTCATAAGATCTCCAAAATCCATGCTTGAGTCCATTCTCATACTGCCCTTCTTCTTTCAAGGTACCCCATTTATATCTTTTATAGGTCCCATGGTTTTTCCCTTTTACATAGTTGTTTTCTGTCCAAAGGGAACCATTTTCCTCATAGGAGATGCATTGTCCATGCAATTCTCCGTTAACATAAGTGCAATCGGAGATTACTTGACCGTTTGCCCAAAAGGATCTATTGCGGGTAATCTTTCCTTCGTTGTATTCGATGATGCTTGATAGGCTGCCATCCTTATGGAACTCCTTGTGCTGGCCATGAAGGACATCATTTTTATAGTGTTCGATGACGCTGGTCTTGGGAGGAGCGTTTTTAAATAAATAGTCTTCCGTTATAAAGTATAGTTTCCATTCCCCGTGCTTCTTATCGTTAAGGATGGATCCTTCCTTTATCACTTTTCCATATCCATATTCTTGGAGATAGGTGGCTTGTCCGTTCTCGAAATGTATTTTTCGGCCAATGTTGCCATCTTGGTAATTTTGGGTCCATTCCCCAGATTGTTTTCCATTTTGGTAAGATCCTTGGGTGCTGATTATCCCGTTCTCGAAATATGAGGTATAGGAGCCATGTAAATTTCCATTCGCCATTTGGGCCCTTTCCCTAATTTTTCCATTGGGATAGTAGATCAAGGTGTCTTTTTGTGCAAAGGCCAGGGTGGAGAGGAACACCAGGCATGTAAATAGCAATGATTTTCGCATAGAATTTTACTGTATGGTTTTGGTCAATTTCACCGAGGGATCTTGTATGACGCCTGCCAGCATTTCGGTACTCAATTTGGCCGTCACCACAGCACTGTCATGGGGCGAGAGCATATTGGCCCACTTAAGCACCTTGTTCATGTCCCCCAGCAAAGCGGTGATTTCAGAAATCTCGAAGGAGTCCTCTTCGTTCCCGGTGATATCTTCGGATATTTCTGTGGTTGCATCGATATCTTCTACCACTTCGGAGCTCCATTGGATCCGTCCCAAAAAGGAGTAGTTCTTCAATGTCTTGTTCAGCAACCGAATGTTTTCCATGGCCTTTACACCAAATTTGCTGTTGGAATTGAAAACAAAAGTTGCCGGCATCACGATACCGTCTTCGTTCACATAGTGAATGATCAATTTTGATGCATCTACATTCGCCTTGCCCACTTTTGCCCCACCGGTCTGGGATGCTGCGCTCACAATGGTCTGCGCCATCCTTCGCCCCACATCGGCACCGACCCTTTTGAGTTCCCTGCCCTTTGCCAGGTCCACGACCTCGAGCTCCACTATGGAGGCCAAGGGGATTTGACTGAACTTGTTTTTCAACGGGGTGTTTTTTTCTAGCTCTTGCTGACTGGAATGGTGGAATTCCAAAACCCCGTCCCTGATCTGGGCTGCGGTGAACTGTTGTTTCAACTCGGAAGGCCTTAACAGATTGGGGCCGGGAAGCCCGCTCACATAGCGGTGTAGTGGTATGGTGTAATTGTCGCTCGCTTCCGAGATACTTTTTTGCAAGGCAAGACTTTCATAGTTTTTACGGTTCCTGATGTTTTCCGCTTCGGCTTTTGTATAGGTGGCATTACCCAACATTTCGGCGTACTGTTGTTCGGAAGCATTGCCCTTGGAGTCCTTTCTGGCGGCACTTCGTTCCGCTTGTGCCCCAGACGTGTCGGCACCATAATCGAACGCTTTTTGCTTAAGGTTGGTGAACCAGTTGTAGAAGCGAAGGACGAATGGCAAGACGAGGAGTACCCACCAATATTCCACAATGGCGGATTCCATGCTGTCATACCCTTCAATGACCCATAAGAGAATCCCACCGGTAATGAAAAGAATGAGGGTGAGTTTAAAGTTTTTCCAAATTTTCTGTATCATGGTGTTGGTTTTGGTTGGTCTTTTGGGTTGATGATGTCAATCTTCCTCCGCAGAGAACTAGGCAGATACGTTTGTTGGCCTTTTCATGACATCTATTTTTTTTTGCTGAAAGAGGTTGAACTGAAAATGAAGAAGATAACTTGTCCCATGTTCAGGTTTTTTAAGTAAGAATTTAGGTTTCTTAACAAAAATAGCCCCATGCAGGTGTTGCCCGCAATACCCAATTTTGGGTATTTTGGTCGTGTGCATCATATAGATAACGCTAAAACGGTTGTTTTAAATTTAGATGTACCCTTTCCTTATACATTCCGCGACAAGTTCGGAAGTGTTTTTTGCTTTGGATTTACGCAAGATGTTCTTTCGGTGGGTAAAGACGGTTTGGATGGAGATGTTCAGTTCCTTGGAAACTTCATCCGTGGACAGCCCCCTTGCCAACAAGCGTATGACCTCCAGTTCCCTTTTGGTGAAGGATGGGCTGTATGCCTCAAAGTCATAGGGAACAAAATTTTCAAATACTTGGTCCTCAAAAACATCGATTTCAAGAAACGAAGGTTCCCCGTTCAGGCCGATCAGCGACAGTTTTCGGTTGTTGACGGAAGTGATGTGGTTGATATCGGTATGGGTGCCAAAAACTTTCAGCAGCGCACCATCTTCCGTGGTCTTCAAGGTGATGGTCTGCATCAGGAACAACCGATAGTTCCCATTGGCCACCCTTTCCCTGAGACTATAGTTGATCTTATAGTTCACCATTTTTTCCGGGGAGACGCAATTTTTTAAAAAATAGGCCACCACATCCTCGCACCGCATAAAAAAATCAAGGTCGTCGGGATGTATCAGATCAATGAACCTGTCCAGGGTAAGATCCTTCGGTTCGATGCCCAACAAGTCCCTCGTAGATTCACTCACAAGGTCCAGCGTCAGGGTAGGGGAGTCGAGAATGTAGTAGTAATAAGGCCCGGGACAAAAAAGATTGGCCATATAGTCAACAACGTTGACCGCTTTCAGTTCCACCGATTTCTTGGCCAGATAATTGCTGTGCGACTTCCAAATGTCCACAACGACCTCATGGTTGGTTTTCATGCGTTTATGGATAAAATAGACTCTGTCCGTTCCATAAAAGAACAGGAAATGGTTGGTTTTTAGTGTGTAATATATGAAAAAACGACATTCTGTATTCCATGAAGTGCATTGTCGATCAAATTAATTGGACCATTTCTTTGCAGAGGACGAGCAGTGAAATGCCCAACACCACATAGCCAAACCCTTTTTTTAGGTTTTTTTCGGCAATGAGATGGGAACTTTGTATGCCTATGGTCATTCCCGTCAAGGAGATGGCCGTGAAGCTGAGCAGCAATATCCAATCTATCTCGACACTTCCCACATCTCCAATAAATCCCATAAAGGATTTTAAAGCGATGATCATAAGTGATGTGACAATGGCTTTTTTGATGGGAAGTCTTAAGAAGACCACCAGCACCGGGACTATCAAAAAACCGCCTCCTGTTCCCGTTATTCCCGTGATGACCCCTATCAACATCCCGAAAAAAAGTACAGGAAGGGGGTGTTTCTTGATTTCTTGTTGTACGGGGATCTTTGCCTTACCGTCCTTTATTGTGAGAATAGCGGCAATGGCCATCAATACACCAAAGAGCACCATAATGGTCAAATCCCTTGTAATGGTAAGCTCATAAGTGGGCAAGTGGAACAGTACATCGGGAATGGATGGCAACAAAAATCTTCGTACCAGATATACCGTTATGGCCATGGGTATGGCAAAAAGGAGGGACAGTTGCCAATCCAATCTATGTTTTCTCAAGTTGAGCAGTACCCCTGCCGAAGCGGACATGCCCACCACAAACAAGGAATGGGCTGTAGTGGAGTGCATGTCCATCAGGAACAGGTAATTGAATATGGGAACTGCCATGGCGGATCCGCCACTGCCTGTGGTTCCCATGACCAATCCTATGGCAAATGCGCCCGCATAGCCTATAAGTTGAAAAGTTTCCACTTAAAATGATTTTCTTTTGAAGTTGTAAAGAATGGACACAAAAACCCAAGGGGCCATTCATTCATAGCCCCTGTGAAGTTTTACATGCTATCCGAAGAATATTTATCCCCCGGCGTAGATATAGGAACAGCCGTGTTGTTGTGCACGACCCAAGGCCCACACCCCGGAAGGAACCAATTGGATTCCTGGAAGGACGGCATTGGCCCATTCGTCATACACCTCTTTGGGATCCAGCCCCATTTTTTGCGCCGCTATACTGGAATAGACCGTTAGGGCAAGGTTGCACACACAGAACATGGCCCCACGTTCTTGCAGGCGTTTAATACCCTCTATCACCGGCATTGGAAAGTCGCCCTCCCGCGGTTCAAAATACGGGTTGCGCAGCGCATGTTCCTGAGTGGCATTGTCCCTTATCTTGAAGACCTCTCCCAGTTTGTATTTTTCCCACAAATCCGAATGCAGTGCAAAGGGAATGGCATCGTGCCTAAGAACGGTCATGGCTGTAATGTCACTGTCGGGAGAACCCGTTTCATTGTTGGTCAAATAATAGGCCCAGTTCCAGATGATGGGAAATCCATCATACGGCATGGAACCGTCGAACACCACGCGGTGGGTGCCCTTGATCTTTTTGAACCAAGCTTCGGCATCCCCGGCCTCCACGGAACCAGAATCCAATGTGTTCGGGTTCAAATACCACGACCTTAAAGGGTTCGTTACTGTGGCCATTGTGGTGGCCGTTGCTCCTAGAGCCAACGCTCCAACAAACATTCGTCTCGATTGATGATTTTTCATGACTACTGATTTTTGATTAAATTAAAATTGCTTTTGTAATACTCCATAATAGGTTGAAATGGTCCCATTTGATGCTGTTCCAGAGGAAAACTGTCCGCATAGGGTCCATAAGGGGTTGAGACGGGCTTTTTTTTCAGGTCTGGAAAATCTGCTTCCAAATCCTTCTTTTTGGGCCTTTGCTGCTGGTTGATGAATCCAGCAACGTCGTATGCTTCCCCATCGGTCAGAAAGGGAGTTTCATAAGTGGCTCCATAGGGCATGTTCGCTTTGATGAAGCTAGCTGCCGTGATCACCCGTGCCATTCCCGCACCGTTGTTATAAGAATCCTTGCCCCATAGGGGTGGATATTGATAAATTTCGCCGTTTGCCGCCATTTTCCCCTGACCATCCATGCCATGGCATTCCACGCATTGCTTTATAAAGACAGTTCTGCCTTTTTCAAGATTGACCGGCCGATTGGGAACTTGGATTTTCACAAATCCCTGCCCCTCAATTTTACCGTTCGTAGGCGCATAGCGGCCCAGCCATTCCAGATAAGCGATGAAGGCCTTCATTTCGTTGCTGTCTTCAGACAGTGCCATACCGTTCATGCTACGCTGCATACAACCGTTGATGCGTTCTTCAAGAGAACCCACCTTGTTTTCCCTGTTCCTGAATTGGGGGAAACGCTTGACGATCCCGATCAAGGGAGCTGCGAATGGTTTTGTTCCGGATAAGAGATGGCAATTATTGCAGGACAGTTGATTTCCTGCATAAGGATTGTCGCTATTTGGTCCCAAATATTTTGGTGTATGCCGGAACAGCTCGAAACCGTATTTTATGGTCTGGCTCTCATGGGAATTCCCCAAAAGGGATGTGTTATAACTATTGTGGTACACATCCATGGTTTCCTTTTTGTCAAAAACACTATCGGCCACACCATATACACATGACAAAAGCATCACCGACAGGAAGATGATTCCCAGTATCGGATAGAGGAGCATTTTTTGGAGTCGCTCCATGCCCATTAGCATAAGGTTGTGTCTTTTTGCGGACATGCTGTCTTTAATTGATTGTGTTCGGATAGTTGTGTTCGATTTTCCAAAAACTCCTAAAGGCGATTATGACCCTAGGTTGTTTTTGGAGAGCGCAAAAGTATTGCCGTGATCTGGAAAACTGTTTGGAGACCAAGTACATGCTGTGTGCACAGGGGTGGTACACCAAGTGGACAAATTAGTTGAAATTCTTAAAAGAAGGTGGACAACCGGTCAACAAAAATTTGTAAGCAATTGATTGTCAACAATCAAAATCATGTTAAATTATTTTCGTCCAGAGCGGAAAATCATATCAGTTTTTTTGGTCACATTGGGAAAGAAAGGAAAAAAGATCGTCTTCCTGGGCCATTTGTAGTTTTTTTCGGAGTCGGTACCGGGCCGTTTTTGCACTTTCGGGGGAGATTCCCAAAATATTGGAAGTTTCCTTGATGTTCAAATTCAATCGGGCCAGTGCGGCCACTTTCAGGTCATTACTGCTGAGTTCCGGGAATCTGTCTTTAAGGCCTGTGAGAAAATCGGAATGGACCTGTTCAAAATGGAATTTAAAATCTTCCCAATCCTTCTCCTGTGACTTGTGCTGTCTTATGGTCCGTTCTATTTGATCAAGGTATTTTGCTTGGTTTTTGGGCGGTGCATCCCTGGCAACCTTCAGTTGGGAATACAAATTTTCCAGCAGCTCATTTTTTTGGACAAAGTTAAGGGCATAGGAGGCCAGTTCCTTATTCTTGAAATGCAGTTGGTTTTCGAGTTCGATTTGTTTCAACCGTTGGTTTTCCATGGCTGTTGTATTGAGATGTTCCTTGGAGTCCAAAAGTTCCCGCTGTTTTTTGTTCTTTAGGTTCAGGCTCCATATCAAAAAAATGGAAAGGACCGTGATCATGGAAATCCCGATGCCCATGATCCATTTTATTCGGGAGTCCGTCTGTTTCATTTGGTTAAGGTGCTCCAGTTGACGGTCTTTTTCCGTAAGCTCATTTTCAAATTCCAGAGCCGCTATCTGTTTTGATTTATCGGTATTGTAGATAGAATCCTTCAGTGCTATGAACTGGTCGTAATATTCCAGGGATTCTTCCAGCTTCCCCTCTTGCTTCTTTAGGAGTTTCAGTTCCCGTAGGGCATTCAGTTTGTATTTTTTCAGGTTTTTTTTGTCCGCTTGGGCCAAGGCCAGGTTCAAATGGATTTCCGAAGCTTCAAATTCATTTTGCAATCGCAACAATTGTCCAAACAGGACAAGATTATTGATTTTTCCATCTTCATCGCCCGCTTGTTTTCCCAGGATAGTGGATTGCCGGATATGGTATTCGGCCTGCTCCAGTTCACCTTGTTCCATGAAAAGCCTGCCCAACCTGTTGTGCACTTCGCTGATGCCGTAGGTAAAATTGTTTTCCGAATGTATGGCAAGGGCATTTTCCAAGAACCTTTTGGCATCATATAGATTATCCTGCGCAAGAAAAATATCGGCCATTTTGGTGTATGTGGTTGCAATCCGGTCCTTGAGATCAAGTGCGGTAAATTTTTCGATTGCCTTTTCATAGAGTTTCCTGGCCTTGGTAAACTCATCGATATCGGCATAGACCATCCCAATATTGAGAAAGCAATTGGCCAACCCTTGATCATCCCCTAATTTTTCATAAATGGACCTGGCCTCCACAAGATTTTCCAAGGCCAGTCTTGGTTTGCTTTGAGCCCAATAGGAAACCCCGATGATTCTTCTCGCTCTGGCCATTCCCGGGATGTAATCCGATTTTTCCGCCAATTCCAATGCTTGACTGCCATATTCCACGGATTTTTCCGTGTCGACGATCCAATGTTCATAACCCAAATCGTTCAGAACGTCTACCCTGACCGTATCCGATAGATTTCTTTGGCCCACCAGCGATTGCAAACTGTCCAAATTCTTCTGCCCGTAAATTACGGTCATTGCAAAAAAGACAATAATGAAGGTTGAGGTCTTCAATTGAAATTGGATGTTTTTTGTACAAAGAGATGTGCGAAGTTAAGTGATTTCTAGCATTGCAGGCTAATTAGGTGATAATTACCCTTAATGGTGGGTTAGGGTAACAGCAACCATCGAACCAAAAATAGGTTTGACATGGCATGATGTTCGGTTTGTCCTTCAAATTCATCAATCCCATGACATTTGACTTGTTTTCATTGTGGTATGTTTTCTACCAGTATCTCATTTCCTTTTTTGTCATAATAGGTACAGGTCATTTTTTCCATGGACAGAGTCCATTTCTCGATGCCCATTTCGGCACTCATACTTATAAAAGTGGGGTAATCCGTATTCCCTTTTTGATGTTCTTTCAATTCAATCATGAACTGTTCCCTGTTGCATTGATCTGCAATGGCAACAGCCCCATATTTGGCGGGTGCCGTTATGGTGTATCCATTTGCACCATAATAATCTACGTGTCCATCTGTTACATAGGCTTTGTAATGAGTGACTCCCATGGCTTTGATTTCCTGTATGTAAGCAGGAAAATCTGCTCCCGACCTTACTTTGCCATGTGCGGCTTTGATTTGTTCTACTGTAAACATGGTCCTCTATTTTATGGTTTGCGTGGTTTCAGCAAATGTAGTGGAAAATCGATCGCAGAAAACATCAAAATGATAGTGACCTGAAGGACAAAACCAAAGAGACTTACCCTAATTATCTTTCACCCACAAACAATCCACATTGGAGTGGAGCCATAAAAAAGTTACGGGAAACCGGGGAGTGACTTTTTCTTTCAGGAGCATGGTAGTGGCCTCTTCCTTTCCGTTCCCACAAATCAATAGGATGATCCTTTTTGCGGACAGGATATTTTGTATTCCGAGGGTCATTCCATATTCCGGTCTTTCGGGCAGTTCACTTACCATGCCGTGCGCTTTGGATTCCTCCGACAGTTCGGCCACATGGCAAAAGGGATGGAGTGCTTCGGCAGGTTCATTGAAACCAATATGCCCATTCTTTCCCAGGCCCAGAATGCATAAGTCTATGGTTTCTTTTTTTTCGATGAGTTGTTGAATCCGTGCACATTCGGCTTTAGGATCTTTGGGGTTGGGTAGAAAACCTGCATACCGATCGTTGCTTATTTTGAGGGGATTGAGCAGCTGTTCTTGCAAATAGCGTTCGCAGGAACTTGGATGATCTGCAGAAAGTCCTCCCCATTCATCCAATTTTAGGACATGCAGTCCCTCAAAAAGTTTAGGGTCGCCCAGAAAGGCATCTGCCAATAGCTGATAGGTTCCTGTGGGCGAATTGCCAGTTGCGGTACAGAGGGTAAGGTCTTTTTTCCGTTCCAATTCATCCATGATGATCTTGGCGGCATGGGCGCTCATTTGCCCATAATGGTCAAAAGTGTGTATGTTCATTAGGCCCAAGCATTTTCACCATTGTACGGGATGCAGCCTTCAAACCTGCCCGGTACAGGGTTGTATCGAAGGGCCTTCGTGGCCCCAGGTTCCGAAGAAAAATACCCCCACAAGGTGAGTTCTTTCAACATGGCAAAGAAATGTGGTTTACCAGATAGACGGAAATTTCTTGCCTCATTATCAAACTGGGTCAACAGCTCCAGTTTTTGTTCCTTGTTCAGGTCAAGAAACGCTTTTCCGTATGTTTCTTCAGATTTTTCGGCTATGGTTTCGAGTCCGTTGATGAAGATGGAAGTCTCATCAAGATCATAACAATCGTTCACCATGGCTTTTATGAATGTCCCGACATGGGCCGCCTTGGCTCCAGGCGATTGGGCGGTATCCGGGAGAATGGTCTCACTGATTTCATCTAAAAATGGCACATCGGTATCCGTGATCAGTTGCGCCCTTTTTTTGGGAGGAGCGGAACAGCCCGACAAAAATAGTTCGGCTCCGATGATACTGCTGCCCAGCGCAATGGTCGTGAGTTTTAAGGCTTCTCTTCTTTCCATGGTTTGTTCTTTATTGCTACTTCTTCCATAATTTATAGGGCTTGTCCGCTTCGGTCTTAAAGGGCAGTTCCACTTTTTTTCCAGAACCTGCCGATTCGTAAGCCGCAAAAATGACCTCTAGAACGGCCCTACCGTCCTCCCCGGTCACCAAAGGTTGTTTGTCGTTTTTGACACAATCCACAAAGTGTTCAAACTCTTGGGGAAAGCCGTAGTTCCAACTTTCCTCATACATGGTGTAGCTCCATCCGATGGTGTTTCCTGCTTTTTCCACTGCGTAGCCGACCCCTTTGTTACTATAGGTTTGAATGGAACTGCCTTGGAGCAGGTCGGCATAGGCGACACCTTCCGAGCCATGTATTTCTGCCTTGTCGTCCATGCCGCCTAGTTTGGTCCAACTTTCCTCCATCATGGCCACAATACCATCTTCAAATTCCAAAATGATGATGGCATTGTCCTCACCCTTGGTCTTGTCCGTGTGGACACTGGTCATCATTTGCGCATATACCGATTTGATGGCCTTTTTGGGGTGCAACCAGCGAAAAAACTGGATGGCATGGCAGCCCATATCCATAGTGACCCCACCGCCGGAACGCTCCACGTCCCAGAAATGGTCGGCATGTGGCCCATCATGCTTTTCGGATTGTTTGAAGAGGACAGGTTTTCCTAGGGCTCCTTCATCCAAAAGTGCCTTCATGCGGACGTATTTTGGGGCAAAGCACAGTTCCTCTGCATACATGAGCTTCACATTGGCCTGTTTGCAGGCATCGATCATGAGGTCGGCTTCCTTCAAGTTCATGCAAAGGGGCTTTTCGACCACAACATGCTTGCCCGCTTTTGCAATTTTCAATGTGATTTCGCAATGAAGGTAATTGGGCGCCCCGATGACCACCATGTCAATTTCAGGCATGGCCAGCATCTGGTCCAGATCGGTAAAGTGGTTGGGGATGTTGAATTTTTCCGCAAAGTTCTTGGCATTCCCTTCGGTGGGGGACATGACCGCCAAGATTTCCGCATCGGCCACCCTGCCCAATGCCTCTGCGTGTATAGTCGATATAAATTGTGAACCTACGAGTCCGATCCCTACTTTCTTGTCCATTTTTGCATTTTTATATTATAAGATACCGCTTTTGAATTGTGCCACGGCATACGTGGCCGCTCTGGCTGTAAGTGCCATGTACAGGATGGAGGGGCTTTGGTTCCCTGTACTGGTCATGCAGGCACCGTCCGTGACAAAGACATTCTTGCAGGCATGCAATTGGTTGTGCTCGTTCAGCATTGAGGTTTGTGGGTCTTTGCCCATCCGTGTACCGCCCATTTCATGGATGTCAAGGCCCGGGGCCTGCTTGTTGTCCAAGGTTTCGATGTCCGTACAACCCATTTCTTCCAACATTCTTTGGCTTTCGATCAAAAAATCATTGACCATTTTGTCATCGTTTTCGTCATAGCCCACATCGGTCACCAAAAGGGGAATGCCCCAATCATCCGTCTTGTCAGGGCTAAGATATACCCTGTTGGAAGCCTTGGGAATGGTCTCGCCCTGCATGTACATATAGATGCGCCAATCGCCAGGCTTGCTGATCCGGTGCTTAAAGTCGGCCCCAAGCTGGGGGACATTTTCAGGCACTTCTTCGGTCCTGTTCCGATAACCCCCGGTAAAAATGGTATAACCGCCCACAAAGTCGGTATCCTGTTCCTTGAGGTTGCGGTAATTGGCGATGATGCATTCCGAAGGTCTTGATCCATAGTAGTATTTATCCTCAAAGCCACTGATTTTTCCGCCTGCACTGGCCCTATAATTATGGAAACCGACATACCTTCCCAAAAGGTCATGGTCATTGCCCAAGCCGTTCGGAAAGCGTTCCGATCTTGAATTGAGCAAGATCAGGTTGGAATTGAGCGCCGATGCGTTGACAAATATGATACGTGCATTATAGATGATTTCTTCTTTGGTGTTCGTGTCGATGACCTTGACCCCTGAAGCTTTTCCGGAAGCATCATCATAGATGATGGAGTGCACTACGGAAAAGGGACGTATGGTCAGGTTCCCGGTTTTTTCCGCCCAGGGCAAAGTGGATGCGTTGGAACTGAAATATCCTCCAAAAGGGCAGCCCCGCATACACTTGTTGCGGCACTGGCATTTGCTCCGACCTTGGTCCAAATGTATCTGCTCCGGTTCGCTCACGTGGGCCCATCGGCCTTGTGCCAAATACCTTCCGGGAAACTGTTTTTCAAGAACATCCTTCATGTGCTCTTCCACGCAATTCAGCTCGAAAGGAGGAAGAAATTCGCCATCGGGCATGGCTTCGATGCCGTCCTTGTTGCCACAGACCCCTATGAATTTTTCCACATGGGAATACCAAGGGGCAATGTCATCATAACCAATGGGCCACGCTATCCCGTAGCCATATTTTTGGGGCGCCTTGAACTCGTATTCGCTCCAACGCTGGCAGGCGCGACCCCAGATGAGTGACTTTCCGCCCACTTGATAGCCCCTGATCCAATCGAACGGTTTTTCTTGGATGTAGGGATGGTCGGCATCCTTGATGAAAAAATGTGCGGTGTCCTCGCCAAATCCAGAAGCCTTGGTGATCAGGGGATTTTCTTGGTAGAATTCCTTGGTCATCCTGCCGCCATGGGCAAAATCCCAAGGGTCCATGGTCATGGTCGGATAGTCCTTGATGTGCCTTACGTCCCGTCCCCGTTCCAATACCAGGGTTTTCAGTCCTTGCTCACAGAGTTCTTTGGCCGCCCAGCCCCCGGATATGCCCGATCCGATCACGATGGCATCAAACTGGTTTTCCATTGGAGATATGTTTGTGGTTGTTTTAAAGTTATAAAACCTTTTGTTCAATTTCAGGTTTTTCCTATCCCATACAAGTCTATTTATGAGGGATTTCTTGTTCGGAGGTTTATGGCCAGATTTCCAAAGATGGTTGTTTCATCCGATACTCTTTTTGTAAATTACTCCATATTTTTTGTAAAATCGTGATGGGACAATGATCAAAGAGGCAGATTTAAAGCGCTTTTACTTTGAACTGGATGAGGAGACACCTGTGCAGGTGCTTCTGAACAGGCATGAAGATGTTGGTGAAGGCTGGTTCGATATGCATTATGAACTGGAACTGGGGGTGGTGGTCCAGGGAAGGATGGTCAGGGAATACTTTGGTCACAAGATGGAAATTGGGCCCGGGGACATCTGGCTTTGCAATATGTGGGAGCCACATGGTTTTGAGATAGTGGAGGCTCCCTGTGAAGTGGTCGTTTTTGTAGTGGACCCAAAATATGGTGCCACATCCCATTTTCTGAACAAGGATATTTCCAGGGCATTCATGGCACCACCCGCCGAAAGACCCAAAACATTACCCGATTCAAGGAAAAAAATGAAAGGTTTGGCCAAAAAGGTCCAGCTACAGTTCTCCGAAGATGATGATTCTGATTGGGCCAAGCTTTATTTCTTCCAGGCCATGCTTTCATTGATTGAAAAATGGGAGCCGCAGAGCCCAATGACCAGTTATGGCTCCCGAACATCCATTCAAGGAGCCCTTCGTTTGATTTTCAGGGAAAGAAGATTGATCACCACCAAAGAGGCCGCATCGGTCTGTAATATGTCGGTCACCAAGTTCACGGCACTGTTCAAGGACCTAATGGGGTCGACCTTTTCTGATTTCGCCCTCCAATATAGGATAAAGGGTGCCGCTTCCGAATTGAAGAACTCCGACCTCACTCAAGAGGCTGTCGCTCTGAATTGGGGATTTACCGATGCAAGCCATTTGCATAAACACCTTTATCATGTGGTGGACAAAAAGTTTTGAACCATCTGTCTGGCACTATTTTTACTCAAAAATCTCACCAATGGGCCTTCTGTCCGAAGCATCGGGCAGGGGAATATCCAAAAACATCGACAAAGTGGGTGCTATTTGTGTAATGGTGTGCGGGGCAACGCTCCATCCTTGCTTCACACCCCATCCATACCAGAGCATGGGCACGTGCGTGTCCGTGGTGTAGGCCGTTCCGTGGGTGGTCCCGTAATCCCGTTGGTCCATCCAGCCAGGAAAGGAGTGGAGGAGAATGTCCCCCGAATTTTTGGAATTGTAGGCATTGCGCACAAACTCACCTATGGTGCTGTTCATCAAACTCCATTCGTGAAGGGCAGGAACAAAAACCTCTTTTACGCTGTCCAAGTTTTGCAGGTATAGGGCCACTTTTTTAAGAAGTTCCGTATTCGCCCTGATTTCTGGAGCCAAATAGACTTGGGTGTTATCGATAAACAAGACACCGTTTTCAATTCCGGATTCCTTGGAAAGATATTCATTCAGTTTTTGGCCTATCAGCTTGGGGTCATAACTGCTTCCGGGAAGTCCTTTTTGCTCCAAGAACCCAGGATGGTTACTGGCAGCATGGTCAGCGGTAAGGAACACCAAATAGTTGCCTTTCCCCACAGTTTTGTCCAAATGGGCCAATAGCCGGGCAAGTTCCCTGTCCAACCGCACATAAATGTCTTCCAGTTCTTTGGAGCGAATCCCAAAATAATGTCCCACATAATCGGTGCTGGAGTAACTCAAAGCTAGAAAATCCATGTCCTTGCCTTTTCCCAGTCCTTCTCCATCTATCGTAGCCATGGCCATTTCCGTTACTATGGTATTTCCGAAGGGCACCTCGGTGAGCATGGCCAAATCACCATTTTGTTTTCTCAGTTTTTTCAGGTTATAGGGAAAGGTACTTTTGGTATTGCCTTTGTAGATTTTTTCAAAAGGGGAATCGTCAGGATTGCTGTTCTGGTAGCGTTCCATGGGCAAAAAGGGAGCCCAGGTCAGGTTCATCAGGGAATCGGACAATTGTTTTTTGTTGAAATCGATGAGCCAATCCGGCAATTGCTCCCCATAATACGAACTGCTGATAAAATTGCCATTTCCCGAATGGTACCAATAGGCATGATCGGCCATATGGCCGGAAGGGAAGATGGCGGAACGGTCCTTTAGGGAAACCCCGACCACCTTGGACCGCCCATTCGTGCTTAGCTTCAGCTCATCCGTAATGGTATTGGCCATTAGGTTCTTGGGAGATCGGGAGTAGTTTTCCTTTTTGTTGGGATCCATCGAAGCTGGGTCGTCCACAAGCGAAACCTCCATATCCTCCGCGCAATAAACGGTCCTGCTTTCCGCACGGCTATACCAATTGTTGTTGACGATTCCATGATGTGCGGGCGTTGTCCCGGTATAAATGGAAGAATGCCCTGCCCCGGTGGTGGTGGGGACATAATTGTAGTGCATGTTCTTTACATTGAAACCGTCGCCCATCAAGCGTTTAAATCCTTCCTCCGTATAATTGTCCTGAAAGCGGTAGAGGTATTCGGCCCGCATTTGGTCCACTACGATGCCGACCACCAGCTTTGGCTTGGCTTTTTGTTGGGCGGACACCATATTCAGGAAACATATGGACACCATAAGGATTTTGGGCAAAAGGCCCATGTTGAAAAAAGATTTCATGTGCTTGGATTTATTGATGAAAAATGGATTGTATGGATAGGGGATTTCAAGTATATTACATACGCTAATATACGGCCCTAAATACTTTCATACAATATCTTTTTATTCCATTTGATTATTTTTATCGATAATTTACATGATTATGGAAACTAAACGTTATTTCTAAAATAGATGTTGACAAAACTCTGGTTTGTTAAAAAATGGTCGTGGGATGAGACTGGAAGATGTTAGCAATTGTTCCAGAATTAATACCTTTAAGCGATTCAGTTATCATATAGGGCACACTAACTAACCATTATAAGATGAATACGGTAGAACGGCACAAGCATATTCTCGAGAAAATACAGCAAGAAGGGCAGATCAAGGTTCAATATATCTGCGAGACCATGGACATATCGCCGGTCACGGCCAGAAAGGACCTCAAGTTTTTGGAAGAAAAGGGGCTGGTTTACCGGGTGCACGGTGGGGCAACATTAATCAATCCCTACACCATCGACAAGCACGTAAATGAGAAAGAGAAGATCCACTACGATGAAAAATCCAAGATTGGTGCGGCTGCCGCAAAACTGATCACCCCAAACGATTCCATCCTGATTGCATCGGGCACCACCGTACTGGCCCTAGCCAAGAACATTGTACCCCAGGAAAACCTTACCGTCATCACATCTGCCTTGAACGTTGCCCTGGAACTGAACAAACATTTGGAGATCGAAGTGATACAGTTGGGAGGGGCACTCCGGAAGAGATCATCCTCTGTAACAGGGTTATATGCGGAATCTATTTTGCCTGATTTTTCATGCAGTAAGTTATATCTGGGAGTCGATGGGATTGATCTTGATTTTGGGTTGACCACCGCTAATGTGATGGAGGCCCACCTGAACAGGGAAATGATCAAGGTTTCACAGAAGACCATTGTTCTGGCCGATTCCACCAAGTTCAGCAAACGAGGTTTTGGTCGTATCTGCGGCTTTGAACACATTGATGAGATCATCACCGATCAAGGGATTTCCAAGTTTACCCAAAATGCCTTGGAAGAGTATGGAATCAAAGTGACCATCGTCTAGATTTTCAAATTTTAAGAGTGGTAGTGGGGTTTCGAAATTCATGAAAATTCTTTCAGGAGGGTTCCGATAAATTTCCTTATATTTCGATTACTTTCTAAAATTTGATTTAAAATGAAATTTCCAGTTACCCGAGTGATTCTATATACTGCCCTATTGGGAACCATGAGTGTTGTGGCCCAAACTGAAGAAATCAACAGAGATTATCGTCCCCGAACCTATGATGTCCAGGTACGTCAGTTCAAAATCTATCCCGATGCCACGGAAGATATCATATTCCTGGGCAACAGCATCACGGCCCGCGCTCAGTGGAACGAACTTTTGCAACTTCCCCAGGCCAAAAACCGCGGAATTTCAGGGGATACTACTTTTGGCATCTTGGAACGTTTGGATGAAGTGACCGAAGGACAACCCGCTCAAATTTTCCTGTTGATCGGAATCAACGATATTTCACGGAATTTCCCTGATCAAGAGATTATCCAGAATTATGAAACTATCATCACAAGAATAAAAAAGGAGTCACCCAACACCCGATTGGTGGTACAGACCATCCTGCCCGTCAATAGCAGTTTTGGGGAATATGAAAGGCATTACAATAAGGATGGACATATTGCCAAAGTGAATGCGGGCATCAAGCAATTGGCCAAGAAGTATGGATTGACATTGATTGACCTACATCCTTTGTTTTTGGACGATTCGGGCAGTTTGAAAGCTGAATATACGGATGAAGGCCTACACCTGAACGAAAAGGGATATTTGCATTGGGCAGAAATCCTACGTCCTTATTTTGAATAAGAAAATCGGAATCCTGCCCAGAATCAAAAATCAGAATTGCTAACTATTTTTGTGCTGACAAAAGTTCGAAAAGCCGCTCTGGCTCGTTGGTGGTGATAAAATCGACCTTTTTCTGGATCATGTCCATCATGTCTTCCTTCGTATTTACGGTCCACACATTGACGGTCATGTTTTCCTGGTGTGCCTCTTCGATCCATTCGGGATGGTTCCGATAGACTTTGATGTTGTAATCGATGCTGGTATATCCTGATTTCTTGGCCTCGGAAGGAGCCATGTCGCCATTTAGGTAGGCCACTTCGGATCCTGGTGTCAATTGACTGACCAAAACCCCGGCGTCAAAATCAAAGGTGATATACTCCACTTGGTCCTCACCACCCAATTGCTTCACCATATCCACGGCCTTTTCGGTCAATAGTAGGGTATGCTCCTTGCCCGAGGGCGCTTTTTTGATTTCCAGAATCAAACGGGTCTTGTCCTGTTGCAGCCCTTCTTTCAGATAGGCTTCCAGCGTAGGGATTTTTTCGCCGTTTGAGAGGGAAACGGACAGTAAATCGGCATAATTGGTGTGTTCAATGTCCATCCCCATAAAGTCAGCGTCGTGGTTTACCACCGGTACACTGTCCAAGGTCATGTGGACATCAAACTCGGCCCCATAGCAGCCCAATTCGATGGCATGATTCAAGGCAGCGATCGAATTCTCGGGAAGATTTTGTGTTTTCCATGCTCCTCGATGGGCGATCACACGGGTGCCTGAGTCCATTTCTTCTGAACAAGAGACATTGTATAATAGGAGAAAGGGGAGCAACAAAAGTGCTCCCCGTCCCCAAAAATGAGAACTAATGGTTGAAAATTTCATAGTGATTATTGAAATATCGATAATTTAATTAATGCTTTAGATAATGGCTGTTGAAAAAGTCTTCGGGCGTTCCATACTCTCGGTATATACCCTCCCAAAACGATCGGTTACCTTGATTTCCAATGTTGAATCCGGTGCTGATGCCTGAACCTTGAACAAGTGTGCCGTCTCATTGCTGGTAAAGGCTCCAGTGGGTTGGGCACCAACGTTCAATCTCTTGGCTTCATAGGAAATGATGTGCAGCGGATCCAGAGTTTTCACCCGTTCCACTTCCAAAGGCTGCCCGTTCTCGGTCACTTCGATCTGCCATTGCTGATCATAGCCCCAGATATTGATCAAAACCTCATTGTTAAGGTTGGGCTGGGCAAATGGTCCGGCATATTGGGCCATGTCCTCTTCTGAAGCGTTCGGTGCAAATTCGGCCGCCGTAATGTGAATTGTGTTCAAATCGTAGGCACGGAACTGATAATCGGTATCAAAACCAATGCTCTTGTACTGCCATTGCATTTGGTTGCCATTGATTTCCCAAATCCCATATCCTCCCGGACTCCCGTCCTTGCAGATATGGTTTCCGGCATAACCTTCGCGACCTGTCCACCACCAAGTGGCGCAAATGGCGGCGGTGTTGTGTTCCATAATGCCAAGTTCTTCTTCAACAGTGAAGTTGATATGGGTGTGACCCGTAAGAATGTGTACTGTTGTGAACTCTTGAAGGCTGGCCATGAGCTCTGGTGCATTGTCCAATTTATAGGAGTTGACCTGATTTCCACTTTCGTCAAGTGACGGGTTTTTATACACAGGTGTATGCGTTGCTATGACTATCGGAGTGCTCTTGTCGGTGATCATGGCCAAGTCTTTTTTCAGCCATTCCAACTGTTCCGTTGCCAAACGCTCCCTGTAATTGCGGCTTCCAACGGTTCCCTGTGAACCGCCCGAGTTCAAATATTCCACATCATCGAGCACCACATAATGGATCTGGCCCAGATTGAAGGAATAATAGGTCGGCCCAAGAACGTTCCTGTATCGGTCTTCGGCCAAGCGATCGTTGGCGAAGTAGGGGTCGTAATCGTGGTTGCCGATCACGTTGAACACTGGGGAATGCAATTGGTTCATGTATGGGATATAGTCGTTGAGCCCAAAACCATTACTGTACCAATAAAGGTCCCAAGTCATATCGCCAAGAGTGAGCACATATACTTTTTTACCTCCTGCGGTGTACGAATCGATCATGGCATTCACATCGGGCAGCACCATATTCTGGAACTGTTCCAGGTCGTTGTTTCTATTGGCGAGATGCCAATCGGCCATGGTCAACACCACATGCTCCGCATTGTCGGTCTCGATCAACGAGAAATCGTGTTGTTCCACTGTTCCGGCACTGGTCGTCAGCCTTTTGAAGAATTGGGGTGCGTTTCCATTGGCAGGAACTTCGTAGTTTCCAGGCACGGAGATGAATACAAATCCAGATTCTTTGCTGGAAGGCAGGTAATAAATGCCCTCTTCATCGGTAGTGGTGACTTCATGGCCATCGGAAACCACAACGCCGGCCACACCGACCCCATTGCTGAACACGATTCCCTTGATGGTCATCCCCTCGATGTCCGGGATGTCCGACTCGGCAACAATGTTCAATTGAACGGTCCCCAATGTCAAGGTTTCCCCATTTCGGGAGAGTATCAAGCGATAGCTGCCCGAAGGAATATCGGAAGGCAATACGAAAGCAGCCGATGCTTCAGTGGCGGAACCAATGGTGACAGTGAAGTTTTTGGAGTCGTCCGAAACCGAGGTCCATTCGATTTTATCACCGACCTTGAACCCTTTTCCATTAATGGTGAACTCACTTCCTGCCGGGGCATTGATCACCGGAGGTACGGAGACCCCGGTGATGCCCAGGCCATTGTTCGGGGGTACATCATTATTGCTATCAGAACTACAGGCAATCAATCCAAAAAAAGGGAAATTGAAAGTGGTGATGGAGGCGAGGCTCCCAATACCGGTTTTTACAAACTTTCTACGGGTATGCTTCATGGATAGGCCTAGTTGATGATTTCTACTTTGATGTCGTCAATAAAGATTCTGTTTTTGCCTTTTCCCACCCCGTTCAGGTCGAAAGCTCCACCCAAAAAACGGATCTGGGTCTCGGAAGTAGCTCCTGTAACGGTGAAACTGTAGGTGCTACTCTCGTCTTCCCAAATCAAGACACAATCGGGATCGGCATCATAATCAGGGTAGTTGCTCACAGTAAAGGAAGGCACGCTGGTGGTTCCGGGGCCTACAACACCCACTATAAGATTGTTGTCATCTTGGGTTCCGCCTGCCGTTTCATACGGAACGGCCTTGAAGGTGACCTGTACGTTGGTAGGTCCATCCAGTGCTGCCAGTGGGGGAGAGATGAGGTCTCCACCATAGTTGGTCTTGCCCAGTTTCACAAACCCTGGTCGAGCATAGACCACTTTTTGGTTGCTGGTAAAGGTATTTTCAGTACTTGTCCAACCACGGGCCATTTCCTCCTCGGTCCAGCTGTCCATTCGGGTTTCGCCAGTGGTGGTGTAGAAAATGGTGCTGCCATAGGTAAGCCAACTGAAATCTTCTTCCAGGATAACATTGCCGGCAGACTGCGTGATCTCTACTTCTTCCGAGAGGCCATTGGTGGTTGATTGGATGGTGAGAGTAATGCTTCGTTCCAAGCCTGTATTTTTTTCCGCTTGCAGTATCAAGGCGTTTTCGGATTGTTCCACCCCTGTGATCCAGCTTTCATCATCCAGCATATAGGTCCATTCCACGTTTGTTTCCAATGCGATGTTCACCTCACCACCTGCCGATGGTACGGAAATGCCATTCTCGGCATTGAGAATGGTGATGTAAGGTACATTGGCCTCTTGATTGATTTGGAACAGAACGGGTTGTTCCTCCCCATCGACCACAAAGGCAAAATTGGCGGTCCGGCTTTCAAAAGACTCATTGGGGTCCACTTTGAAACTAAAGATACCGTCTTTATCCCCTTGGTCCGGAAATGCCTCTACCCAATCGTTATCGGATTGGGCCACCACTTTCCAATCTCTGTTGGAACGGACTACATATTTTTGGCTGATGCCCTCCACGCTCACGGAAAGGGAGGTAGGGTCTTCCTCGATCATAAAATAGGGTTCGCCCATGCTTTCTCCTCCGTTGTCGTCATCACAGGACACGGCAACGAAGCAAGAAATGACCAATGCCCAAAACAGCTTCGGGAACGATTTCGCTATACTATTTTTATTATACATCATCTTGAGATTTTTATCTAAATGTTTGTTGGCTATTTATTTTACTGTTCAATGGCTTGTTTGCTCCACCATACAGGGGTTTTCATGTTGTTTTCCCCGCCCATGCGACCCAATGCTTCTTGGGCGTTCTCGCCATTGGTGGCCATGGTCGTGTTCGGGTAGGCGAATCGGGTGGGCAATATAAAGTCATTGTAAATGGCGCCGTCACCTATGGTGAGTTGGGGATAACCGGTTCGTCTGTATTCATGGTAGGCTTCCATGCCCACCCAGAAGAGGGCAAGGAATTTTTGGTTTGCAATCAGCTCTTCCTTGTTGTCCAAGCTGTCCCATGATGCCAGGTCCGATGCCAAGAAGGCAGTGATGTCCTCGCTGGAAATGGTCACTGGAGTTTCGCTGTACTGCCCAAGCGGCGCCCATTTTTCGATGGAGGCCGTAACGGCCGATTCATAATATTGTCGGGCCATTGCTTCCCCACCGGGGATTAAACCTTTTAGGGCAGCTTCTGCAAAGATGAATTGAACTTCGGCAAAATCCATGAAAAATCCTGGGGCATCGGCACGGCAGAAAACGGCCGCATTGAGCCAGGAAGTACCTCTGTCCACTTCACTTTGCTCAGACTCGGTGCAGCCGGCCACAGTACCTTTCCATACGAATGGCAGGTTGGGGTCTGTGTTCGAGTTTTTCTTTCCATAGATGGCCAATCGGGGATCTTCATAGATCTGTTCATCACTTTCATTGGTCAGAACGGTCATTTTGATGAGCTGTTCCGTGAGCTTTCTTCCTGAACTTGTAAAACTCCCTTCATTGGTATTGTTGAATTCACTACGATAGGGGTCGTTGCCCGAAAACACCACAGTGGCATTGTCCTCGTTGGAGGTGAAAACTGGGTATTTTGATGGATTGTTCAAGATCTCGGTCATTTTGCTCCCTGAGTTCATGGAGCTTCTTCCACTGACACGGTTCAACAAGCGTAGATAGAGGGAATTGTTGAACTTTCGCCATTGACTCATGGAGCCACCATACATACCGTCAAGGGCAGGTTTGATGAATGTGGGGTTTGTGGCATAAATGTTATTGGCCTCTTCCAATTCGGCGAACATTTGTCGGTACACTTCTTCCTGCGAGTCAAATTTTGGTTTCACAACAGCTTCGTCCGATAGTGCCAAAAAGGCTTCGGAATAGGGAATGTCCCCGAACATGTCGGTCAAGTTGGATAGGTACATCACTTTCAATGTGATGGAAATGGCTTCCAAGGATGGGTCTTCCTGCTCGATGCTCAAATCGTGCATGTGCAGGGCATTGTTGGCATATCTGGCATAAAAGTTCCAGACACTTTGCCAGTTGGCATCACTGATGAAGTAACGGTGTTCCTGGCGAGTGGTACCGCCAGTAAAGGCAGTGAACTGGATGAGTTCATTGTTCCAGAACCAAGTGTAGTTTTGCCAAGCATTGGCCCCGTTGTACAAAAGGGGTTCAAACATGCCGCTGGCCTGTATGTCGCCTACAATGGTCCTATTGGGATCGGTGTTCGTTTCTTCAAAATTGTCGGTACAAGCCCAAGAGAGTACCAAAATTCCTATAATAAGTGCTATTTTTTTCAACGTTTTCATGCTTTATGGTTAGAATGAAAGTTTAACATTAAGTCCGTAGGTACGGGTCATTGGGAAGGTCACGGATTCGATACCCATCATGATGTTTGAACCGTTCAGCATACCCGTTTCGGGGTCGTATTGGGGGAAGTCGGTCAAACAGAATACATTCGTCGCAAAAATCCCAAAACTCATGTCCTGGAAAATACCTGTGCTCTCCATTATTTTTCGTGGCATCTGGTAATCCAGCCGTAGCTCCCTCAACTTCAAGAAGTCGGTGCTGAAGGTGTTCATTTCGGTATTGTTCCTGTTCCAGATGTAGGCGTTGTAGTAGGTTTGGATGTTTTCTGTCACCGTTGTGTTCTTGGTATAGGTAACGGTGCCGTCCGTGTTTTCCACTACATTGACCCCTTCGTGGACCAATCCGTCATAACGGCCTTCCAAGGAGTTTTTGAGTTTTCCTTGATAGGAAAGCGCAAAATTGGTCACTGAATACGCATGTCCGCCCATTTGCGCTGAAAAAGATGCCGATAGGGAAAGGTTCTTGTATCTGAAACGCTGCGTCATACCTCCCCTCCAATCGGGGTTCACTTTGGCAATCTCGCGATCTGGGGATTCATCCAAGACAGGATAACCTTGGGAATTCACAATGTGCATTCCGGAAGCATCGACCGTTTCCCCATTTTCATCGATATAAGTAGCTCCTTCTGGTGCCCTTTGGAATCCACGACCATAAATGTTGTGCATTTCACCACCCAAATAGGAATAGACATAGACCCTGCCGCCAATGGTTGTCCCCATATCGGTCTGTAGGGGTTCCTCAGGATCCCAACCTTCCTGCAGGCTGACCAAGGTGTTGTTGTTCTTGGACCAGTTGGCATCAAACGACCATTCAAAATCCTTGGTACGTATCGGGACAAATCCAGCTGCAATCTCAATACCTTCATTGGTGATTTCCCCCGCATTGATGATCCTGCCGGTCGCACCGGTAATTTGGTCCACATTAACGGACACAATCTGGTCGGTTGTTGACGAATAATACTTGGTGATGTCAAAAGACAATCTGTTTTTGAAGAACTTGGCCTCAAGTCCCACTTCCCAACTTTCGATGTTCTCAGGTTTGATGAGTGGATTCCTGATAGTGCCCGGCAATACGTATCCACCTGGAAAAGAGGTGTTTCCGTAAGGTTGGGACAAAGAGTAGGCTCCGGTATCGTTACCTACGTTGGCCCATGAAAAACGCAACTTGGTGAAATCTATCCAAGGGGCGTTTGTCTGGAAGTCAAGGACTTTGTCAACAAGGACACTTGCTGCCACAGAAGGATAGAAGAACGACCAATTGCCTGGGGACAAGGTGCTGGACCAGTCATTACGTGCGGTAACATCCAAAAAGTAAGTATCGTCCCAACCTAAGGACAACATGCCGTAAAAACTGTTCACGACCTTTTTGCTCCTGTAGTTGTAATTGTCTGGATTGACCCCAGTGGGCAGGTTGGTGGTATGGTAGATGCCTTCCTCGCCCAATTGTTCCAAAGTAATCCTGCTGTTGTAATATTCGTTCACCCTATTGTTTCCGCCCACAAAAGCTGAGAGTGTGAATTTTCCATCAGCCATGTCGTTGTTCTCGTAACGTAGCATGAAGTCGTTGTTGTTCTCCAAATAACGCACGGTCTGTTCCCTATAAAAACCATTTTGGTAGTCCGTTGTGTAGAAGGGCCTGCGTTGTGTTCTAAACTCCGTGGACCAGTCCAGACCTGAACGAAGATCCAAAGAGAACCCATTTCCTAGATCAAAGTTCAGCCCAATGTTTCCAAACACCCTGTTCTTGTCGTGTGCACTGAGGGCTTCATACAAGGTACGATATGGGTTGTATGAATTTGCAGAGGGGAATACCAGTCCCTGCCCGTTTTCACCTTGTGCAGACCAATTCAAGAAATTGTAACGGCCATCAAAATATTCGTTTTTCCAATCGTCAATACTGTTTACATTGAAGCCCCAGATCAAGGCATACATGGGATTGGACTCATCATAACCTCCTCCGGGCATGTTGTCGCTTCTTTTTCGATAGTAATTGACCTTGGAGTTCAAGGAAATCCAGTCATTGATAGGTGTGTTGAACGCTAAGGACACCGATTGACGGTCAAACCCGGTGTTGGGCATGATCCAATCATTTTTGAAATCGGTGATGGAAAGCCTACTGGAAGTTCCTTCCCCATTGTTTCCATTGATGCTCACTGTATTGATGGTAGTGACGCCCGTACGGAACAATCCAGTGTACCAATCGTCCTGATAGACCCAGGGCAATTTGGTGAATGTGCCGGTCTCCCAGTTTTTGGAGGCATATAGGTAACGCATCTTGTTCGGATCGAACCGTTCCCCAAACGTATATCTGGAGTAATTCCTGTTGGTGGGCACACCATCTGGAGCCATATCCTCTGTCAGTTCCCAAAGGGAATAGGGTTGTTGTCCCATATCGGAACCATTTCCATATTCTGTTTGGAAATCGGGGAAGAACCCTGCCTGTTCAAAACTTACGGTCGTGTTTACGGTAATGCCCAGTCCCTTTCCTTTTTTGCCGGACTTGGTTGTGATCATGATGGCGCCATTCGCTGCCCGAGAGCCATAAAGGGCTGCGGCCGCGGGGCCTTTGAGCACTGATACGGACTCTATGTCCTCTGGGTTGATATCGCTCAACCCATCACCAAAATCCACCGGGGCATCGGCCTGGGCATAGTTGCTCACCGCGCGAGTGGCTGTCATTCCGGAACTGATAGGCACACCATCCACTACGATCAGGGCTTCGTTGCCGCCATAATTCAATGACTGGTCTCCCCTGAGGGTTACACGAATGGAGCCACTGGGTCCAGACCCTGCCTGGGCAAAGAATAGTCCCGGAACCTTTCCGGACAGGCCGTTCATCCAGTTTCCAGAGACAGATTTGGTGACTTCCTCACCTTCTACCTTGGCGACGGCATACCCTAATGATTTTTCCTCTCGGGTGATGTTGAGGGCGGTAACCACTACCTCGTCCAGCAAACTGGCATCCTCCTCCATGGTAATTTCTTGAAAAGACCCCGATCTTGCCGAAACTTCCAAGGTCTTATAACCTACATAGGAAATTTCAAGGGTGACCTGGTTTTTCGTGGGAGATAAGCTGAACTGTCCGTCAAAATCTGAAACGACACCATTGGAGGTGCCCTGTTCAACGATCGAGGCCCCGGGAAGGGGCACGCCCGCTTGATCGGTTACTGCCCCCCTGATCACATTATCCTGTGACCAAGCAGATAAGGAGAGCAAGAAGCACAAGAGCAAATACACATAACTTTTTTTCATTGGATTCCTAAAATTTAGTTTTAGCAGTTGGTTTTTTTAAAAACATAAGACAATAGTAACGATTACGAAAGTAACAAAAAAAAATAAAAACAAATATAAAATTGACATTTTACGGAATTTTTTTTGCATTTATGTTATTTTAAAGTTGTCTTTATGTTACATTTGTTTCGATTTATTTCTAATTATACATGAAAAAAGAACCAAAGAAAACTTTTTTTGATCGTAATCATTTACTGCATAAAATAGAAACAGAGCATCAGATTTGGGATGTTTTGATCATTGGTGGAGGGGCTACTGGACTCGGAGTGGCCTTGGATGCCAGTTCACGAGGTTTGAGTACCGTACTTTTTGAACAGTCTGATTTTGCAAAGGGAACCTCAAGCCGAAGTACCAAACTGGCGCATGGTGGGGTCCGTTATTTGGCCCAAGGAAACATCAAATTGGTTTTTGAGGCCCTACGAGAAAGAGGACTTATGCTGAAAAATGCCCCACATTTGGTCAGTTCCCTATCCTTCATTATTCCTAGCTATCGTTGGTGGGAAAAATACTTCTATGGCATAGGGCTGAAGATCTATGATTGGATGGCTCAAAAGTTCAGGATGGGGAATACCTCTTTGCTCAAACGCAAAACAATATTGGGGCAGATGAGCAATCTAAATCCAAACAGACTCAATGGAGGTGTACAGTATTATGATGGACAGTTCGATGATGCCCGTTTGGCCATCAACTTGGCCCAGACCAGTATTGAACAAGGAGGTGTCCTGCTCAATTACATGAAAGTCAATCAGCTGAAAAAGGATAAAGAGGGCAAAGTGACCGGAGTGGAGGTCATCGATTTGGAAAAAGGCAAAACGTACCACATACAGGCCAAAGTTGTGATCAACGCCACTGGAGTTTTTGTGGATGATATCCTTAAAATGGACAATCCAGATGCCAATGCACTGCTAAAAGTGAGTCAGGGAATCCACTTGGTATTGCCCCAATCCTTTCTCAAAAGCAAGCATGCCCTTATGATCCCATCCACTTCTGATGGTAGGGTACTTTTTGCCGTCCCTTGGCATGGGCATCTCTTGGTGGGCACTACGGATACACCCTTGGATCGCCATCAATTGGAACCCAAACCCCTGAAGGAAGAGATCAACTTCATTTTGGAAACCTTAAAGGATTATTTGAAGGAAGTGCCAACGGAAAAAGATGTGCTGAGTGTTTTTGTGGGTCTCAGGCCCTTGGTGCTCCCTGAAAACAAGGAGGTGGGCACCAAGGAAATATCCAGGGACCACAAACTAAAGGTCACTGCGTCCAAATTGATTACCATTACAGGAGGAAAATGGACCACTTACAGGAAAATGGCCGAGGATACGGTGGACCAGGCCATACTGGTGGGCGGCTTGTCCACAGGTCCTTGCCAAACGCAGACCTTGAAAATACATGGGTATTCCAATAGTCCCGACAAGGATGAAGCCTTTGGGTTTTATGGAGCAGATGCGAAAAGGATTGTACAACTCAAAAGAGAGAATCCAGACCTTGATTATCCGTTGCACCCTCATTTTCCTTTTACGGCAGCCGAAGTGGTATGGGCGGTCCATTATGAAATGGCCAGGACTGTTGATGATGTACTGGCCCGCCGTTTACGCATCCTCTTCTTGAATGCCAGGGCAGCTATGGAACTGGCACCAACAGTGGCGGCTATTATGGCAGAGGAAATGGATAAAGATCAAGATTGGGCAGACCGTCAGACCAAGGACTTTCTGAACATTGCAAAGAATTACCTCGTTGATCCCATCCTTGGTGATGTATTGATTTCCATGAGATTGCAAAAGGTTGAATAGACACAAATAAATAACTGACATGTCAAAATACATTCTCGCCCTTGACCAGGGCACAACAAGTTCCCGTGCTTTGATCTTTGATCAAAATGGGAAGGCCATCAACATGGCCCAAAAAGAGTTTACACAGCTATTCCCCAAACCGGGATGGGTGGAGCACGATGCCAATGAGATTTTGTCGTCCCAAATTGGAGTGGCTGCCGAGGTGGTCTCGATGTCCAAGCTCAAATCAGAAGACTTGGCTGCCATAGGCATAACAAACCAAAGGGAAACCACGGTTGTTTGGGACAGAACCACGGGGGAACCCATCTACAACGCCATCGTATGGCAGGATAGGCGCACTTCTGACTATTGCGATGAACTGATCGCCCAAGGTCATGAACCCATGATTCGAGAAAAGACCGGCCTAGTGATCGATGCTTACTTTGTGGCAACGAAGGTCAAATGGATTTTGGACCATGTGGAGGGTGCCCGTGAAAAGGCCAAGGCCGGACAATTGGCACTCGGAACAATCGACTCATGGTTGGTATGGAACCTGACCCAAGGCGAGAAACACATCACCGATAGCACCAATGCTTCACGATATCTTTTGTACAATATCCATACCCTTTCTTGGGACGATGAGTTGTTGGAACTTTTTGACATCCCCAAAAACATGCTGCCGGAAGTATGCGATTCCAGCGGGGCCTTGGCCACTACTTCTGGGGCCATATTTGCAAGAAAAATACCCATCACCGGAATTGCGGGAGACCAACATGCCGCCTTGTTCGGGCAAATGTGTACCGAACCCGGGATGGTAAAGAATACCTATGGTACAGGTTGTTTCATGTTGATGAATATTGGTGACAAACCTATTATTTCCAAGAACAAACTGCTCACTACCCTTGGTTGGAAGATCGGCGATGAGGTAGTGTATGCCTTGGAAGGCAGCATCTTTATAGCTGGGGCGGTGGTACAATGGTTAAGGGACGGATTGGGGATCATCCATTCTGCTCCAGAAATCGAAGATTTGATAAATAATACGGAGGACAATGGTGGCGTCAGTTTTGTTCCTGCTTTTACGGGGCTGGGAGCTCCCCATTGGGACCAACATGCGCGCGGGACCATTGTGGGAATAACAAGGGGAACCACTTCGGGCCATATTGCCCGTGCGGCCTTGGAGAGCATCGCTTTTCAGACCTATGATGTGCTGAAGGCTATGGAAGCGGACGCGGACATTGAGATTAAGGAACTTCGGGTCGATGGTGGGGCCACCACCAATCGTTTTTTGATGCAATTTCAATCCGATGTGCTGCAATGTGGTATCGTAAAGCCGGAAACCTCGGAGGTTACGGCATTGGGAGCGGCATATCTGGCAGGATTGGGCATTGGTGTGTGGGATGATGTGGAACAGATCAAAAGGCAATGGAACGTGAAAACTGGATATGAACCCAATACCGATTTTCAGGTAAAGGAGAGTGTCGGACAATGGCACAGGGCCATCAATACCACCAGTTATTGGTCTAACAATAAATAAACTATAAACAAATGACAGCATTTATAGCAGAGATCATCGGAACCTTTTTTCTGATTCTCATGGGTAATGGCGTGGTGGCCAATGTGGTCTTGCAGGACACCAAGGGAAACAATAGTGGCTGGATCGTGATCACCACAGGATGGGCCTTGGCCGTTTTTATCGGTGTGGTCGTGGCTGGTCCGTATAGCGGTGCCCACTTGAATCCTGCCGTATCCATTGGCTTGGCCATAGCGGGCAAGTTTTCATGGGAACTGGTGCCCACCTATATTTTGGCACAAATGGTAGGGGCCATGTTGGGCAGCTTTATGGTCTGGGCCTTGTACCGCAACCATTACCTCCGAACAGAGGATGCTGATACCAAGAGGGCCACTTTTTGCACCGCTCCGGCCATCAGGGATTGGCCTTCCAATTTGTTGAGCGAGATTGTTGGCACCTTTGCCCTCATTTTTGTCATCTTTTACTTTAGTGACCCTCTTTTGGGTGAAGGGGATGCCCAAGTTCCCATGGGGATGGGGTCTTTAGGGGCTGTTCCTGTGTCACTTTTGGTATTTGTGATAGGACTTGCCCTCGGTGGGACAACAGGTTATGCCATCAATCCTGCACGTGACCTTGGTCCGAGGCTTGTGCACGCCTTTCTTCCCATCAAAAAGAAGGAGGGGAGTGATTGGGGTTATTCTTGGGTTCCTGTAATAGGTCCCATTATGGGTTGTGGTCTGGCCGCTCTTTTGTATGGCATTTTATCTTGAGGAGCTAGAAGCACTTATTTGAAATGGGAACTATTCCCTACCTTTGTGATTAAATGGGGTGTCCTGTGAAGAATAGGGCTGAGATCAAACCCGGAAGTTGACCACTTCACACCTGATCCAGATAATGCTGGCGTAGGGAATTTGGCAAGGCCGTTTTGGCCTATGTTCCATTTTGGGGATCCCATTGATTTTTAACAACCCGTGGATAACCCAATAATAATGGAATTCTTTTCACAATTGACTTTATTGCAATGGCTGGGGACGGCCTTCGGCGTGGTACAGGTGCTTTTGGCCCGACAGAACAATGTCCATAACTATCTTTTTGGCATCATCGCCATCTTGATCAGTATTTGGGTATTGTATCAGTCCAGATTGTATGCCGATATCTTGCTCAACCTCTACTATCTGGTGATGAGTATCTATGGGTGGTTCTATTGGAAAATGGGCAGGCAAAAGCAGGAATCTCCGATTTCATACGTTACGCGAAAGGAACATGGTATTGCCATGGGGATTGTCTTGGGCTGTTTTGCGCTGATGGCCTATTGGCTGGTGGGCCACACCGATTCCGATGTACCGTATTGGGATGCCGTGGTATGTGCCTTCGCTTGGGCAGGTATGTGGCTTATGGCGAAGCGAAAAATGGAGAATTGGATCTATTTGAACATCAGCAATCTGATATCCGTTCCATTATTGATCTACAAAGAACTGTACATCTATGCAGGTTTGACCACATTTTTGTTCGTAGTGGCCATATCAGGATATATCCGATGGAAACGAATTTTGGACCAAGAAGGAGATAAGGAATATGCAAAAGCTTAGGGCGCTCTGTTTTGGACAAAGGGAATTTCCACAAGAGGTATTGGATTGGATAGTCCAAGAAAACCTATGGAACATTTGGGTCCCAAAAGAATATGGTGGTTTGGAGATGTCATTGGCCAAAGGTTTGGAAAAACTACGGGCCCTTGCCCAGATGGATGGAAGCTTGGGGTGGACGGTCACTCTTTGCAGTGGTGCCAATTTCTTTATAGGAAACCTTCGGGAAGGGGTGGCCAAAGAAATTTTTGACGATCCAAGGGACCCCGTGTGTTTTGGGGGTAGTGGTGGTGTCTTCGGAACTGCGGAAAAGTTAGGCGATGGATACGTCATCTCCGGAGTATGGAAATATGCTACCGGCGCACCCTACCTTACCCATTTTACCTTGAACGCCAAGATTCTGGAAAAAGGTGAAGAGGTACTTACTGCAGAAAATACCCCTTTGGTACGGTCTTATGTCGTAAAAAGGGAAGATGTTGAAATCATCAAGGATTGGAATACGATGGGGCTGAAGGCAACGGCAACACACTCCTTTGCGGTCAAATCCAAATGGATCCATGAAAAGTTCGGTTTTGTGTATGACGAATCCAAGTTGCCCCACACCATTTTCAAAGTGCCGTTTGCAGTTTTTGCCGATCTGACCCTATGGGTCAATTATATCGGCATGGCCGCACATATATTGGAAGAAGCGCAAAAAATAGCAAGTCACAACGTGGCTTTATACAGGTTACTTGCCTTGGTGACCAAGGCCGATCACGATGTCATGGATTTTGCGGGTCGGGTACAACGGTTGATCGATGGAGGGGAAGGAGTGCCGGACTCCCTTGTGGATGAAATACATAGGGAAGCTTCGGATACGGTAAGGTCACTCTCCGAGGCAATTATCTCGGTCTATCCCCAATTGGGCATACGCGCAGCTACTGAAAACCATCCACTGAACCAAGCGTTCAGGGATTACTTTACCGCCACCCAGCATCATATTTTCAGTGAATTGGGTAGGAGAAGTTAGAGGTATAATTCTATTTTATGATAAGTGAGCACGGCCTTTCCCAAAGCTGTTTACTTTGTCAATCAGTCTTTTGGGAGAATAGATTCAGGGATTGCCCACCCCCTCAAAAGTCATTTTCACAGGTTTGATGGTACCATCCGCATTGAACTCCATTTTGTCCATACAAGTGACCCGATGGTCACGATCCAGGTTTGGTATCGGTCTTCTATGATAAACGATGATCCATTCATCCGTTCCCGGCCTGTTGATCACGGAGTGGTGTCCTGCCCCAGTGGCAATGTCACCTTCCTTGGATTCCAAAATGGTGCCAATGCGCTTATAAGGGCCTGTGGGTTTATCGGCCATGGCATAGGCCACTTTGTAGCTGCCATTCGTCCAGCCGCCTTCCGACCACATAAAATAGTAGATTCCATTACGTTTGAACATGAAGGGCCCTTCCACATAGCCTTCGGGTGTGATTTCCTTGAACAGGCTTCCGTCTTCCCAAGGCAGAAAACCTGTAAAATCAGAGTTGAGCCTTCCCAAGTTGCAATGGCTCCAGCCACCATAAAAGAAATAGTAAGTACCATTGTCCTCAAACACAAATTGATCTATGGGCTGGGCGTTATTGTGGAAATCCGAGATCAATGGTTTTCCCAAGTAATCCTCAAACGGGCCACCCGGGCGATCGGAAATTGCCACCCCTATGCCCCCAAAATGGTTGATATCATTGTTGGGGTTATAGCCGTCCCTACCAGGCCGCTGAATGTCATTTGCTCCAAAGAACAGGTAATATTTTTCATCTTTTTCAATAATGGATGGAGCCCAAAGTGCCTGTCT
This sequence comes from Allomuricauda sp., assembly GCA_030148335.1. GTDB lineage: Bacteria > Bacteroidota > Bacteroidia > Flavobacteriales > Flavobacteriaceae > Flagellimonas. The sequence goes on from JASBTQ010000032.1 coordinate 139,725, forward strand.
CAACCATTTGATCTTGGTGGTGTCCAAGATCCGTTCGTGTTTTTCCCAATGCACAAGGTCCTTGGACGAAAAGGCATCAAAATGGAGCTGCTTGTCATAATCATCAGAATACGTGGGATAGACCCAATAGGTGCCCCCGAACACAATTCCTTCGGGATCGGCATACCATCCTTCAAAAATGGGGTTGTTGTGCTGTTTTTCCTTTGTTTCTTGTGCAAATGTCCGTCCTCCGAACATTGTACAGCCCACTAAAAAGAGAATTTTGATTTTCATAAGATGCTTTTTGAATTGAGGGTCCACGCCCTAATGTTGTTGTGGACCCCCGATCTTGTACAGGTTTTTCACAAAATTAATATAATTATCAAGTTGCTTTAAGTTGGTTGCAATAGTCATATTAAGGGTAATAAGGATTTAGATATTCATCAAAAACCCTGTAAGGTTTTCCTTCCTGGACAGGCCGAGTTTTTTTCGCAATCGGTAACGGGCCAATTCCACACCGCCATTGGATATGTTCATCACCTCTGCAATTTCCTTGGTGGACATATTCATGAGCAGGTAGGTGGAAAGATCTAGTTCCCTTGGCGAAATATCGGGATATTTTTCCTTGAGTCTCTTCAAAAACTCAAAGTGTACATTTTTGATATGTTTTTCCAGGTCTTTCCAACTGTTGCCACTGATTTCCTTTGTAATGCTTCTTTTCAGGGTGGTCAGTTGGGACTTGGTTTCCTCGTTCATGGACTCGATATCCATTTCCTTTAGTTTTTGGACGATATTGCTCAAGGTCTTGTTCTTTTTGACCACTTGTAGGGAGTTGCTCACCAATTCCTTGTCCTTGGACAGGATCTTGGTTTTTAACCTGTCCCTATTGAGTTTTTGGATCTTTTTTTCCAATCGGTACTGCTCCATCCGTATTTTGGACTCTTTTTCCAGGTATAATTTACGCTGCTCAATGGTCTCATAATATTTGTTCTTCCTGATTTTGGCCCTGATCTGCAACCTGATCAAATAAATGGCCAAACAGCCCAAAACAAAGTATCCGATGTAGGAAATGGGATGTCGGTACCATGGCGGGCTTATAGTAAAGGTCAGGGACGCTTGCTCGGACTCCACTCCATAGCTGTTCTTTTCCTTTACCCGCATGGTATAGGTACCTTCCCTGAGATTGGTATATTCCTTGAGGGCCTGTTTGGACCAATTGCTCCATTCATTGTCAAAAGGTTCCAGTTGGTAGGAATACTGGATATTGTCATTACTTTCAAAATCAGGGGAAGAAAAAGTGAATCTTACATTATTGTTGGCATACGGAAGTTCATGCTCCCTGTTTTTATGCTGTGGATTGCCTTGTACGATGGTTTTGTCCCCATAGGAAAAACTCCGGATGAACACTTTGGGCAAGGTCATGTTTTCCCGGGAAAATTGTGAATCGTAATGGGCAAGGCCATTGATTAGACCTATAAAGATATTGTTTGGGTCGATGGTGTTCACGGATAGATAGTTGAAAACAAGGTTTCCCGTAAGGTTGGAAAATGGCTCCAGTACATTGACATATCCGGGGCCTTCCGATTTCATCAAAACACCGATCCCATTGGATTGATCATAGGTGTACCATATATTTCCATACGCATCTTTATATACTGAATTTATTAAGGGGAGATCTTTGAACAGTTCGCTCATGATCGGGTCTTCCCGAAAAACATCCAACTCTTTGGAATAGGTATAGAAGTGGTTTTCCGAAATGAAGTAAAGGGTATTGCCTATTTTTTTGAGGGTGTTTATGCCAGTGTCATTATCATTCAGGGATGTAAACTTGTTCTTTATGTTGAGCTTTTGCAGATCATCTGCCAATTCGAGCTGGTACAGGAATTGATCACGGAGGAGCCAGACAAAATCGCCGTCCAACTCAAAATCCTTGGAAGAATTATAAAACCCGTCTATGGTCTTTTGAAACCTCAGCCCATGCGGACCGGTCATAAATAGAGAGAACCCCCCGTAGTTGGATCCAATGATATATCCCGGGTGACCTGGGATTTCCTTAAAACCAAAATATCCAGTATGGCCCAATACCCGATCCACCTTGTCCCTATCAATGACCAATGCCCCTTTGTTGTTGGCACAGATCAGTTCATCCCCGATAACCTGTATGTTCCATGATTGGGCCGCGGTCCCTTCCACCAAACTGAAGGTGTCGTCCTTGAACGTCCCGTTCAATTTGTGATAGAATACCCCTTGGTTGGTGGCCACATACAGATTGCCATGGTGGGCAACAGTGGCATAGACAGAACTCAAGTTGAGACTGGAGCTGAAATAGGTGAAGGGGGAGTTGATGTTCAGATAAGAGATTCCATTGTCCAGTCCCAGCCAAAGATTGCTCGAACTGTCTATAAATGAACTCAGGACCGTATTGTTCTTCAGGCCCTTTTTCAAATCTATTTGTTGAACGATCTCACCTTTGGAATTACAAATGACAATCCCTCCCAAAACTGAATTTAGTACAAAGAAATCGTCATTGATCTTTACCCCGCCCAGCGAACTGTTGTTTTTGATAAATTGATTTGCTTCGGTGTCCCAAGGGGAGACACATTGCCCATCATAGATAAAAAGACCTGCTTCCAAGGTGGCAATCAATAATGTATTTGTTCCCAGCGAAAAAATACCCCAGATTTCATAGCCATTCAGTGACGATGTCCCTGGCAAAGTGACCATGTTACCACCCCTATATTCCAATATCCCTTTGGTCACCTCCTGAAAGTAAAGCCTATCCTCGGCCTTGAAGGAAAACTGGAACCTGCCCTCTGATGGCAATGGGGTTATAAGGTCATTTTTTAGAACATACACAGCTCCAAAAGACTGAAAAATGACCTCATCCTTAAAAAGATGGATATTCCAGATAAAATCGGTCGACCTGAATTTGGTTTCCAAGATTTTTGGAATCAGTGAAACGTAGGTTAGCTCCCCATTTTCGTCCGATTCAAAATATCCAAACTCATTGTATGCCCCTACATAAATCCGTCCTGATGCAGGATCGACCTTTACAGAGCGAACATTGTTCGAGTTGGGAATCTTATAGGTCTGCCAAGTGGAACCATCAAATTGTAACAGTCCGTTATTATTGGCAAAATAAACATTGCCATTGGTGTCCTGGTCAATATCCCAATTCTGTGTGCCACTCTGATATTCTGTCTTTGTGTAATTCGTGATACTGGGCAAACCATTGCCCTTGATCTGGCCATACATTGGCGTAAGGAACTGTACGGAAAATAGCACCACAAAGATCCATTTGAACGGGATTTTCTGACTGTTTTCCTTGATGTTCCCATCGCGGCTGCAAAGCCTAAAAATGAGAAGAAAGACCATTTGGAGACTACCTATACTTTTCACTGGTTCTGTGCTTGCGGTGCAATTTATCCGTTTGTTGTGTTTTTTACAAAATGCAGCATGACCAAGATAAGTATTATTAAATATTTAAATAAATGTAAATCAATCAAATATAATTTTTTATGATGTGTTTTTGTAAGATTGTTTTTTTGTTTTGATGTGTTTTTGTAGGGGAATTTGATTGTGATATTGCCAAAATCATATCTATTATCGCTGCAAAATGCACATTTTTTTAACATTAATTAACTTAAACTAACAACACATGAAGCTAACAAAGTCATATGTATTATGTGCTTTATCTTTACTGTTTACCGTGTTCGTACAGGCCCAGGACTCAACTGTCCGAGGCACGGTCAAGGATGAAAGTGGTGCTCCGCTTCCAGGGGCATCTGTTATTCTCAAAAATACATCCAGGGGTACCACCACGGATTTTGATGGGAATTTTGAAATAGAGGCCCCTTCGGATGGAACCTTGGTTTTCACTTATGTTGGTTACACACCAGCTGAGGAAGCAATCGCGGGTAGGTCTCAAATAGATGTCACATTGCAACCTGATGTGAGTCTTCTGGATGAAATTGTGGTCGTAGGGTACGGTACCCAAAAGAAGAGCGTGGTCACAGGTGCCATATCCGGGGTAAAGGAAAGTGATCTTCAAGATCTGCCCATCAATCGGGTGGAGCAATCCTTGCAGGGTAGGGCGTCCGGTATCACCATCGCTGCAAATTCTGGGCAACCCGGTGCAGCATCCACCATTCGTGTCCGGGGAATCACTACCCTGAACAACAACGAACCCCTTTGGGTAGTTGACGGTGTGATTGTGGATGCAGGAGGAATCGGCTATCTCAACCAATCCGATATTGCTTCCATTGAAGTATTGAAGGACGCCGCTTCTGCGGCCATTTACGGATCTCGGGCGGCGGCCGGGGTTATCCTTGTCACTACCAAAAGCGGTAGATCTGGCAAATTGTCCATTAATTACAATGGCTATACAGGTATGTCGGCTCCGGCAAGAAAATTGGACCTTCTGAATGCCACCCAATATGCCACTTTACGAAACGAAGCCTCTGTGGCCGGGGGAGGGAATGTCCTTTTTCCGAATCCGGAATCCTATGGAAAGGGAACAGATTGGCAGGAACAGATCTTTAGCAACAGTGCCAAGCGGGAGAACCATGAGATCAGTGTGAGCGGTGGAAGTGAAAAATCCACGTTTTATGCCTCTTTTGGTTACTTGGACCAAGAGGGTATCGTGGTTTCTGACATTTCCCATTACATCAGAAAAAATTTCCGGTTGAACTCCACACACCAAATCAACGATTACCTCAAGGTGGGCCAGACTTTTGGATACTCCAATGAAAAGAACGCGGCAATCGATGGGAACACCTTCTATGGTGGTCCTTTATCATCTGCGGTCAATTTGGATCCGATAACACCTGCAATAGAGACCGATCCTGCTGTTTTGAGCGGGGTTCCCTATGTGGATGGAACCGGAAGTTTACGACCTGACCTTATTTTGGCACCAAATGGCTTTCCCTATGGCATTTCCACTTTGGTGGGACAAGAGATGACCAATCCCTTGGCCTTTACCAAAACAAGGTTGGGGAACCATAGCTGGTCGGACAATTTTGTGGGCAATGCGTATGTTGAGGTGGAGCCCATCGAAAATTTGAGGATACGGAGCACCTTTGGGGGCAAGCTGGCCTATTGGGGAGGGGAATCATTCAATCCGGTTGCCTTTTTGACCTCTTCTTTTGTGACATCCCAAAATAGCTTGAGCAGAAACACCAACAAGGGTTTTGGCTGGAACATTGAAAATACCGCTTCCTACAACAAAGCTCTAGGAGGCCATGATTTTACGGTGCTATTGGGCCAAGGTGTCTATGTGGACAATATCACCGAAGGACAGTCTATCACCTATAACAACATTCCGGTCAACAATTACAAGGATGCATCTTTCAATTTTGACATTCCCACAGAACAGATCAATGCCAGTGCCTATACTGGGGTGATCCATAAGGTGACCTCTCTATTTGCAAGGCTGAACTATGCCTTCCAAGAAAAATACCTGTTTACGGGCATTGTGCGACGGGACGGTTCAAGTCGTTTCGGGTCCAATAATAAGTTTGGGATATTTCCATCCTTTTCAGCGGGGTGGGCGGCCAATAAGGAAAATTTTTGGCCAGAGAACAATATTGTGAACCAATTGAAGATCCGGGGAAGCTATGGCGTAACGGGTAGTGACCAGATAGGTGACTTTAAATACCTGTCCACTATAGGTGATGGCCGAAACTACGCAGTGGGAAACACAGGATCGGTGGTCATCGGAAACAGTCCCGATGCACCTGCAAACCCAGATTTGAAATGGGAAGAGACCAGCCAGACCAATATTGGGTTGGATGCGACCCTTTTCAATGGATTGAACGTGACCTTTGATTGGTATTACAAAAAAACCACGGGCATTTTAAGGGATGTGCCCCTTCCAGGCTATGTCGGTGCCACCGGAAGTCCGGCAGGCAACGTGGCCGATATGGAAAACAAGGGTGTGGACCTAGGGTTGAGCTATAACCGAAGTTTTGGTGATTTTCGGTTTTCGTTGAGTGGTAACATGTCCACAGTGCACAATGAGGTCACCTTTTTGGGAGAAGGCGTTGAGTTTTTATCAGGGGGTACTACGGTGCAGGCCAGTACCTTTCCGATTACGCGAACCCAAGTGGGCCAGCCCGTCAATTCATTTTATGGATTTGTGACCGATGGCATCTTCCAGAACCAAGCCGAGATAGACGCCTATGTAAATTCTGAAGGGGCGCCGATGCAACCTGTCGCCAAACCAGGGGATTTTAGGTGGAAGGATGTCAATGGCGATGGTTCAATAACGGATGATGACAGGGATTTCATAGGAAGTTCCATACCCAAGGTGACCTTTGGTATCAACCTTAATTTGAACTACAAAAATTTTGACCTGCTTGTATTTGCACAAGGCGCAGCGGGAAACAAGATTTTCCAAGCCTTACGCCGATTGGATATTGGGAGTGCCAATTTCCAGGCATCGGCTTTGGGCAGATGGTCCGGGGAAGGTTCGTCCAACTCTTTTCCAAGGCTTACGACCAACGACACCAATAAGAACTTTACCAATCCCTCCGATTTCTATTTGGAGGATGGGGACTACCTGAGGTTCAAGACCATACAGTTTGGGTACACCTTGCCACAAGAAGTTTTGAACAAAGTGGGTATCTCCAAAATTCGGTTGTATGTGACAGGGGAAAACCTGTTCACGTTTACAAAATACACAGGATTTGACCCGGAAATAGGGGGCAATGTATTTGGGATAGATCGGGGCTATTATCCACAGGCCAGATCAGGAATGTTGGGCATTAATCTACAATTCTAAAAAAAAGAGTATGAAACTGAGAAACATAAATAAATTGGTTTTTGGTTCAATCTTGGTTTTGGCATTCACTTCCTGTACCAAGGAATTTTTGGATGTGGAACCCAAAGGGACCTATCTGGAAGAGAACTACTATAGCAATGAAAATCAAGCCTACTCAGGTTTGATAGCCATTTACGATGTACTGGGCAAGGAGTCCAGGGGGTTTGAGAACATGGTCACGATGATGAACGCCGGATCGGACGATCACCACGCTGGCGGTGGGGGACCGGATGATGGAGCGGGAATCCATGCGTTTGCCAATTACACCATTACGGCCTCCAACATTCCTGCAAGCTATTGGAACGACTATTTCCAAGGCATATTCAGGGCCAATGTGTTGATTTCCAAACTGCCCGACATCCCTATGGGGGAAGGCAATAGGATCAGGTTTACTGCAGAGGCCAAAGCCCTTCGTGCCTATTTTTACTTTCAATTGGTGCGGATGTTCGGAAACATTCCGCTCATTGTGGAACCGCTTCCAACAGCGGAGATATACAATGTGGAGCAGGCTCCAAAAGAAGCTGTATATGCACAGATCGAGACCGATTTGGAAGAGGCAAAGAACGGCCTTCCCGATATGGTGAACCTTTCCACAGAGGCAGGGCGTTTCTCCAAAGGAGCGGCACAGGCTTTGTTGGGCAAGGTATATCTCTACAATGGCAAGAGCAGTCAAGCGGCTGCAGAACTGGCAGAAGTAAATGGAACACCGGGCGGAACCAGTAAATATGGGTACCGCTTGTTGGACGATTTTGCCGATCTGTGGGATTTCACCAATACCTTCAATTCGGAATCCATTTTGGAAACCACCAATACCAATCAAAGTAATGCCGATTGGGGTTTTTGGGGCTCTGGTGCCGATGAGGGCAACAGCATCAATATTATGGTGGGTCCTCGCAGTTATGTGAGAAGTGCCACTTCCACCGCGCCGGACTTTGCACCTGGCTGGAGTTTCAATGTGTTTACCGACGAGTTCTATGATGTGATCGAGAACGATCCCAGATTTGACGAGACCATCGCCAATCTAAAAGCATATGAGGAAGCAGGGGAGATCGAATATTTGTATGGTGATCAAGACACGGGGTACTATTTGAAGAAGTTTATGCCATTGAACAGCGATGCCACCACTGGCGGAGGGGTCAAGGAGTTGAACTATCAGCAACACGTATATATGATCCGTTTGGCCGATACCTATCTTTTGGAAGCAGAGGCCTTGGGCGGTTCTGGAACAAGGGCACAGGCCTTATTGGATGCAGTCCGTGCCAGGGTAGGATTGTCACCGGTTCCCGTTTCCCTTCAGGCCATATGGAATGAAAGGCGTATCGAGTTGGCAGGGGAAGGACATAGATGGTTCGATTTGGTCCGTACAGGGAATGCCGCCACTGCCTTGGCAGATAAGGGGTTTGTTGCAGGCAAAAACGAAGTGCTGCCCATTCCGTTACGGGAAATGGAAAACACTCTGATCGTTCAAAACCCCAATTATTGATCAACCATTAAATGAATTTTGTTATGAGTTTAAAACATAAAATAACCAATAACTATAGATTGATCATCCTGGTCATATTCGGTATGGTCACATTGGCTTCATGCACCCCGGAGGACTCCTTTGGCAACAATGGATTGACCGATAACAATGTGGATGCATCCTTCACCATAACTCCTGTCGAGGGTGAATCCAATAGATATGTGCTGGAAGCAAACACCACCAATGTCATTGCCTCCAAATGGAACATCGGGGAGGGAATATACCAAGGCAAGTCCACCGAGGAAATCTTTCTACCTGATGCAGGGAACTATACCATTACCCACATTGCTATAGGAAGGGGAGGTACAACCATAAGCAGTTCCCAAGAACTGGTTGTGGAAGAGTCTGATCCCAATGCTGGAAACTTGGTTGTAGGAGGCAAGTTTGAAACTGAAGAGGATATTGCCCAATGGACCATTTTGAACATAAGTGCATCAGGGGCAAATTGGACCTTCGGTTCAGGCACCGCTACCATTACGGCAAGTGATTGGAACCAACAGGGCATCTTTCAGGCCATAGAAGTGCAAGGCGGTAAAAACTATGCCGTGGATATGACCGTGCAAGGTGAAGGATCAGTGGATACTTGGTTTGAGGTCTATGTGTCCACAACAGCACCGGTCCAAGGATCCGATTATTCCGCCGATGGCACCAAGATAGGTTTGAACACCTGGAACGGTTGTGGCAATGCCCCATTTAGTGGCAAACTCTCCCAGCTTAGTTGTGCTGGTGAAGGAAATATTGTAAGTTTTGATACCGACACCACGGTCTATCTGGTCATCAAGTGCGGAGGTGGAAACGTGGGAGCTATCACAATTGACAATGTGGAACTTAGAGGGACCAATTAAAAATAAATTAGTTGATTTGAGTTAGTTTTTTTAATTCAAGGCCCATGGTCTTATTGGCCATGGGCTATTTTTAAAGTATTGCCATCATTGACATACAATAGGTATATATGGTTTGCATATTGTCAAGATAAAGCTAAAGAAAGAAGATAAAGATGATTAGAAAGAATGTATTTGTAATGGCGGTCTGGGCACTTCTACTGCCTATGACCCACTGTTCCTCTTCAGGGGATAGTGGTAGCGATGATGTAGGACAGATACCGGATAACAATCCTCCGGGCAATAACCCACCGGCCACCACAAGTGATGTGGAGGCTTGGTTGACGCTCTCGGACCAGACCGTGTTGTTGAAAAAACAGGACAATGTCCTGTCTTTTGGGACCACTTCGAATACTTTTCCCACCATTACCGTGGATAAATCCTTGACCTATCAGACCATAGACGGTTTTGGGTTTACCTTGACAGGTGGCAGCGCAGCGGTCATCAATCAATTGGATACAAATAAGAAATATGCACTTTTGCAGGAACTTTTTGGTACTTCGGAAGGTGATATAGGCATAAGTTATCTAAGGATAAGCATCGGGGCATCCGATCTCAATGAAGCTCCTTTTACCTATAATGACATGCCCGAAGGGGAAACCGATGAAGCGTTGGCACATTTTAGTTTGGAACCGGATATGGACGGTGTCGTGGCCGTTCTCAAGGAAATTCTGGAGATCAATCCCAACATCAAGATCATGGGCTCCCCATGGTCTGCCCCAGTTTGGATGAAGGACAATGGCAGCTTTGTGGGTGGAAGCCTTCAACCCCAATATTATGGGGTGTATGCGCAATATTTTGTAAAGTATCTCGAAGCTATGGAAGCGGAAGGGATAGTTTTGGATGCCATCACCATACAAAACGAACCCATGCATGACGGGAATAATCCCAGCATGGTCATGACTGCCGAGGAACAGTCGGATTTTATCAAAAATCACCTTGGCCCTGCCTTTTCCAGTGCAAGGATCACCACCAAGATCATCGTTTGGGACCATAATTGCGACAATCCACAATACCCGATCACCGTACTTAGCGATCCAGATACCAATCCCTATGTGGATGGTTCCGCATTCCACCTGTACAATGGTGACATTAGTGCACTCTCAACTGTCCACAATGCTTTTCCCGAAAAGAATCTATATTTTACAGAACAGTATACCTCTTCAAGCGGCTCTTTTGAAGGGGATTTGAAATGGCATTTGAAAAATGTGATCATTGGGTCCATGCGCAACTGGAGCAAGAATGCGTTGGAATGGAACCTGGCTAACAATGAAAACTTTGGCCCGCACACCGATGGAGGTTGTACCGTCTGCAAAGGAGGGCTTACCATCAATTCAGGCGGGAACATTACCCGCAATGTGGGCTACTATATTGTGGCCCATGCCTCAAAATTTGTTCCTTCGGGTTCGGTACGGGTGGGCTCCAACATACAGGGCGACCTTCAAAATGTGGCCTTTAGGACCCCAGAGGGCCAGATGGTCCTTATCGTGGAGAACGATGGAGAGGCCATTACATCATTCAATATCAAATACAAGAACCAATGGGTCACCGCCACGCTGGACAGTGGGGCTGTTGCCACGTATATTTGGGAACAATAAATTTTTCGCATGAAAAAATCAATATACTTTTTATTCATTTTGATCAATTCCACCGTTTTTGGGCAAGGGTTTCTGCACACCGATGGACAGAAGATCGTGGATGCGCAAGGAAACAATGTGCTCCTGAGAGGTCTCGGACTTGGCGGGTGGATGGTGCAGGAAGGCTATATGTTGCAAACAGCCAGTTTTGCCGGACCACAACATGTCATCAAACAAAAGATCACGGAACTCATTGGCAAGGAAAATACCGAAGCCTTCTATGAGGCCTATCTGGCCAACGGGATCACTAAAAGGGACATTGACTCGCTGAAGGCGTGGGGTTTCAATTCGGTGCGATTGCCCATGCACTACAACCTCTACACACCTCCCATCGAGGAAGAAAAGAATGGGGAGATCACGTGGTTGGAAAAGGGGTTTGCCATGACGGACGATCTTTTGGAATGGTGTGCGGACAACGAAATGTACCTTGTCCTTGACCTACATGCGGCCCCGGGCGGACAGGGGCATGATGCCAATATTTCAGACTATGACGCCACCAAACCTTCCCTTTGGGAAAGCGAGGCCAACAAGCAGAAAATGATAGCCTTTTGGGAAAAGATGGCCGAACGCTACAAAGATCATCCATGGATGGGAGGGTATGATATTGTAAATGAGCCCAACTGGAACTTTGAAGGGGAAAACCCAAACGGTTGCGACGAAAAGAACAATGCACCCTTGCGCCAGTTGATGGTGGACATCACAACCGCCATCCGAAAGATCGATACCAATCACATCATCTACATCGAAGGGAATTGCTGGGGCAACAACTACAATGGCATCTTTCCGCTTTGGGACGATAATATGGTCATCAGTTTCCACAAATACTGGAACTTCAATACCACGGAATCCATCCAGCAAGTATTGGACTATCGCGAGAAGTACAACGCCCCGATTTGGTTGGGGGAAAGCGGCGAAAACTCCAATGTGTGGTTCAAGGACGCACTGACCCTGATGGAATCCCATAATATTGGCTGGGCGTTTTGGCCCATGAAAAAGGTGGACAATATAGCCGGGGTCACCTCGGTGACGAAAACCCCCGAATATGAAACGCTATTGGACTATTGGCAAAATGGGGGGGGAAAGCCTACGGTCGCCTTTGCCCAAAAAACCTTGATGCAGTTGGCCGAAAACTACAAAATGGAAAATGTGACCGTCAAGCCCGATGTGATCGACGCCATGTTCCGTCAAGTGCAGACCTTTGAGACCAAAGCCTATAAAAACCATTCGATTCCTGGGCTTATCTATGCCACAGATTATGATATGGGGACCCAAAATTATGCTTATAGCGATGTGCATTATATCAACTATCGTGTAAGTACCGGGGAACAGGGCGTATGGAACAAAGGGCGTAAGATGCGGAATGACGGTGTGGACATCCAAAACTCTTCGGACAGCAAGAGCAATGGCTATGAGGTTTTTGATATTCAGGACGGGGAATGGCTTCTCTTTACTGTAAGTGTTGAAAAATCAGGGACCTATGCTATGAATGTGAGATACTCCGGTATGGAAGGCACGGGCAAACTTCATTTAAAAATTGATGGTTCCACCACTTCGGAATCTATAGTCTTGCCGGCGGCAGAAGGAGCAACTTCGTATAAAACGGCAACGCTCTCAGGAATTGATTTGAAAAAAGGGACCCACAAAATAAAAGTGGCGTTTGAAAAGGGCGGGTTCAATCTCAACTATCTTGAGTTTAAAATGCAATAAGCAACTGTAAAAAGGTGATCCACCTTCGCGATACTTTTAAATATGCCAAAACAAGTGCTATGTATTGGGATATTCATACTGCTCCTTTTAGTCATCAAAGAAATGGCGCAGCCGATACCAAGGAACTGGCAACCTCTACTTTTTTACTACCAAAATTTGGAAAGGTCAGCGGCACTGAAATGTAGGATTGAAACTAACGTAAAGTGCTATGAAACTGGTCTTTTGAACAAAGTGTGTTCGGACGTTTGAACAAAGCTGATTTAAAGTATCCCCTGTAGTTTTGTCCCATAATATCAATTATATTCAATATGGAACAAAACAATTATCAGGGTGTGTTACAACAACCCATAGGATCGGGTTTCAATGCAGGATCGACTGCCACGGAAGTGATCAAGGGCATTGACCTTAGTGGAAAAATAGCGATTGTTACAGGAGGTAATACAGGCATAGGGTTGGAAACGGTAAAAACACTTGCCAGTGCAGGGGCCAAGGTCATTGTCCTTTCCAGGGACATTGAAAAGGCCCAAAAAAACCTTCAGGACATCAACCATGTGGAGATTGGGGCAATGGACTTGATGGATCCTGCATCCATAGACACCTTTGCCCAAACATTTTTGGCATCTGGAAGACCATTGCACCTACTCATCAACAATGCAGGGATCATGTGGGTACCTTTGCGAAGGGATGACCGAGGGATCGAATCACAACTGGCTACAAACTATCTGGCCCATTTCCAATTGACGGCGGCACTTTGGCCAGCATTGAAGAAAGCCAATGGAGCGAGGGTGGTCCATGTGTCTTCCGGAGGGCACCAATTCTCGGATTTTGACTTTGACGATCCCAATTTTCTGCATCGCGAATATGAGACCTTAAAGGGATATGGACAGTCCAAAACTGCGGTCAACCTTTTCTCCCTGGAGTTGGACAACCGTGCGAAGGCATTCCAAGTAAGGAGCTATGCCCTTTGTCCCGGTGCTGTCGGGGAGACCGAACTGGCAAGGGAGGCACCCTTGGATCTGTTCCAACAATTGGGCTATTGCGATGCGGAAGGCAATATCCTCCCCGAAGTGGCCGCATCCCTAAAGACCATACCACAAGGTGCAGCGACCACGGTCTGGTGTGCCACAAGCCCATTGCTCAACAATATGGGCGGAGTGTACTGCGAAAATGTGGATGTGGCCCGTTTGGTTGCCGATGTGTCCATAATTGGTGGTGTCAAACCCTATTCCCTGGATCGGGAAAATGCAAGGAGATTGTGGAAATGGAGTGAGGAAATGATCGGTAGGACGTTCCATCTTGAGGGATAGTTATTACCTTTAAACCATACGAGCACAATGGAATATCAAGTGACATACATCAGCCCTGAGATCAAACTGTCCGAATATCAGGGGAAGTTGTTCAAAACGGAAGCGGCATTTGATGAACACCTGCTCGTATGGTTGATTTCCGGGGAAACCAAGATGGTACAGGCCGATCAAAATGTGGTGTTCGGTCCAGGGGATACTTTTTTGATTCCTCGAAATTTGTTGGCGACCATCATCAACTATCCCAAAGATGGATTGCCCCACAAAGCGGTCGCGATGCATTTATCCACACAAAGGCTCCGGGAAATTTTTAAGACTGGTGATCCGATACCAAAGACCATGGTGGCCCAAAGGATCGTCAGTTTTCACAAGCATCCTTTATTGGACAGTTGCCTAGCTTCGCTCATACCATATTTTGAGATACAGGATAATTTTCCAGCAACCATCGCATCCCTAAAGATCAATGAGGCCATCAGCATCTTGAGAACAATTGACCCGTCTGTGGAAGCAATTTTGGCCAATTTTGAAACCCCAGGAAAAATAGATCTGGTCCGTTTTATGGAAAAGAACTTTATGTTCAATCTTCCTTTGGAAAAGTTCAGCTATTTGACCGGACGGAGCCTGACCACCTTTAAACGGGATTTTGGCAAGGCCTTCGATACCACCCCGCAACGGTGGCTTACCCGCAAGCGTTTGGAACTGGCCTATTACCAGTTGATGGAAAAAGGAAAAAGACCTGTGGAGATCTGCTATGAAACAGGTTTTGAAAACCTTTCCCATTTTTCGTACGCTTTCAAAAAGCAATACGGCGCTTCACCATCCGAACTTTTAGGACAGTTAAAGCGTTAATGGGCATTTGGGTATGCTGACTGTTTTTCGTCCTATCTGACAGGAATGGTTCACTTACAAGAGGGTAGTTAAGATTTTGGTCATTTTTGAAAATGTTATGGTTACCACAGAGGACAACTGCAACCATAATTTTGTTCCCGTAATCTAAATCAAGGAAAGAATCATGGTACGACTAAATTTCAACACAAAAAAAAACCTGACCATCGGTCTAATGGTTTTGGCGATAGCAGTATTCATTTATGCCTTCACAACAGCGGACACTGAAAGCAATGGACAACAAGCTGAGATGGCTGCCCTTCCAGTGGAGGTGGCCCAGCCCTTATATGAAAGTATTACCGAATGGGACGAATACACCGGGAGGTTCGAGGCCAGTAGTAGGGTAGAGGTCCGTGCCCGGGTCAGTGGATTTTTGGAAAAAGTGAATTTCCAGGACGGTGAACTTGTCAAAAAAGGACAGGTGCTTTTTGTCATCGACCAAAGACCTTACAAAATTGCCTTGGATGAGGCAAATGCCAATTATGCCCAAGCTTTGGCAACCCTTAAGACCGCACAGGATAACTTTGAAAGGGTAGAATCCTTGCGGGAGACCGGAGCCTTGTCCATTGAGGAATACGACAGAAGAAAGCAGGCATTGGTACATGCAGAGGCCAGTATACAATTGGCACAGGCAAAGGTCGATAACGCCAAACTCAATCTGGAATTTACCGAAGTGAAGGCGCCTATTTCCGGATTGGTTAGCCGTGACAGGGTCAATGAAGGCAATATCGTGGATGGCGGTAGTGCCAATTCAACCTTGCTGACTACCATTGTCGCCACCAGCCCGATACATTTTTACTTTACCGGAAGCGAATCCGATTACTTGAAATATGTACGGTTGGCCAGAAATGGGGAACGTGGGGAAGCCCGTTCCGAAGCATTGCCGGTGTTTATCAAACTGTTGGACGAAGAAGATTTTGTACATGAGGCCAAAATGGACTTTGTGGACAACGAGATCGACAATAATTCTGGAACCATTGAAAGTAGGGCGGTGCTTGAAAATAAAGATCATTTGTTGGAGCCCGGGATGTACGGTAAAGCTCGATTATTGGGAAGCGCCGAACATAAAGCATTGATGGTCCCCGATGAAATCATTGGCACAAACCAGTCCATTCGGTTTATTTATACCTTGTCAAGTGATAATCAAGTGGTCAGCAAGGCCGTAACATTGGGACCTTTGCATTCCAACGGACTTCGAATCATAAGGGAAGGCATCTCACCGGACGATAAGGTCATTCTCAATAACATACAAAAGATAGGACCCGGTATGGTGGTGAGCCCCACAAAAGTGGCCATTCAAGGGGAGGTCAATAATCTGACGACAATCGCCCAAGCCCATTGATCTAGGAAAAACAATAGGAATTCAACAATCAACAAAAGTGTACTTCCCTGCCCTCCAATCCTTTTAAATAAAGGGATTGGGATGGGTACTGGGGCAGCTATCATCAAAAAATAAGAACAATGAAATTCAGTCATATATTCATCAGAAGGCCCATATTCGCCGCAGTACTCAGCGTACTTATTCTGATTGTGGGCGGTCTGGCCTATGTCTCTCTGCCCATTTCACAATTCCCTGACGTGGCACCACCGACCATTGAGGTAGTGGCGGTTTACCCTGGCGCGAATGCACAGACGCTTTCCGAGAGCGTGGCAGCGCCGCTGGAAAAAGAGATCAATGGGGTGGAGGACATGATCTACATGACCTCACAATCATCAGCAGATGGTCGGGTTGTCCTCCAAGTTGCCTTTGAGCTTGGGACCGACTTGGATAGGGCGCAGGTGCAGGTACAGAACCGTGTGGCCATAGCGGAGCCCCGTTTGCCCGAATCCGTGAAAAGATTGGGGATCACCACCAAGAAGATATCCCCGGATATGCTCCTCGTGGTGAATATGTATTCCCCCAACAAATCTTTTGACCAGACCTATATGGGCAATTATGCCGTTCTCCAATTGAAGGACGAATTGGCCCGTATCAAAGGTGTTGGTGATATTCAAATTTTTGGGGCCGCCGAATATGCCATGCGCATCTGGCTCAACCCGGACAAAATTGCAACCCTGGACATTACCGCTGGAGAGGTCGTGGCGGCCCTGAGGGCACAAAACATACAGATTGCCAGTGGTACGCTCAATACCTTACCTTCCGGAAACCAGTCCGCCTTTGAGGTCAACATTCAGACGCAGGGCAAACTGGTGACCACCGAACAGTTCGAGAATGTCATCATCAAATCCAGCGAAGATGGACGGATTGTACGGCTCAAAGACATAGGCCGTGTGGAACTTGGGGCACAGAACTATGCCACCAAAGGATACTTGGGCAAAGACCCTGCGATAGCCATGCCGATATTTCAACAACCAGGCGGAAATGCCCTGGAAACGGCTTCACAGATCCAGGATAAAATGGAGGAACTCTCCAAAAACTTTCCAAAGGATTTGGAGTATAAAATAGCCTACAATCCTACGGAATTTATCCAGAAATCGGTGGATGAGGTGTACCGAACCATTTTTGAGGCGGTAATCTTGGTGGTCTTGGTCATCCTGTTGTTCCTGCAATCGTGGAGGGCGGCCATTATTCCAATCTTGGCGATTCCAGTATCCCTCATTGGTACTTTCGCGGTGATGCAGGCCATAGGATTCTCACTGAACAACCTTACCCTTTTTGGATTGGTACTCGCCATCGGTATTGTGGTGGATGATGCCATTGTGGTGGTCGAAAATATGGAACGGTATCTGGCAAAGGGGCTATCCCCCAAAGAAGCAGCTTTTAAGACGATGGATGAGGTTGGGGGAGCCCTGGTTGCCATTGGATTGGTTTTGATCGCCGTTTTTATTCCCACCGCATTTTTGGAAGGCATTTCAGGACAATTTTATAAGCAATTCGGGATGACGATTGCCGTTGCCACAGCGATTTCGGTTTTTGTATCCCTTACCTTGAGCCCGGCCATGGCCGCATTGCTCATGAAGCATGAAGAAAAATCGAGTACAAAGAAAACACCGATTTGGTTGCGGCCATTGGCCTTTATCGGAAACCGATTCAATGGTTTTATGGATTGGATTTCGGATAAATACGGTAAGGCCGTTCAAAAATTGGTGCGCACGGCAACGATGGTCATGGTGGTCTATTTTGGATTGATTGCCATCACCGGATTTGAGTTCAATAGGGTGCCCCAAGGATTCATTCCCGCCATGGACCAGCAGTATTTTATCACCATTGTACAGCTTCCTCCAGGTTCTTCTTTGACGAGGACCGATAAAGTGGTCCGCGAGGTACTTGATTTGGGATTGGATATTGATGGTATCGAAAATGCAGTCTCATTTACGGGCTTCGATGCGGCTTCCTTTACCAATGCCTCCAATGCTGCTGCGGTGTTCCTGACTTTGGAAGATTTTGGACTGCGCAATGATAAGGGACTTGGTTATGAGGAACTTTTGGGGACGGTAAGAGCAAAGTTCTCCCAAATCGATGATGCCATTGTATTGGTCATCCCACCTCCATCAGTAAGGGGAATCGGTAACGCCGGAGGATTCCGGATGATGGTTCAGGATAGGGGCAACCTCGGAACGGATGAACTGCTCAAGGCCACCAACGAGTTGGCCATGGCAGCCAATCAGGACCCGATATTGAACAACGTGTTCAGCTTTTTCAATAACCAGACCCCGCAATTGTTTTTGGACATAGACCGGGTAAAGGCTGAAAAATTGGGAATCGATGTGGGCGATATATTCCAGTCCTTGGAGATTTATATGGGTTCCGCCTTTGTGAACGAGTTCAATTATTTGGGAAGAACCTTTCAGGTCACCGCCCAAGCCGATGCTCCAAACCGATTGACACCCGATGATATTTCAAGGATTAAAGTCCGTAACGATAAAGGAGAGATGGTTCCCTTGGGTACGGTCTCCAAACAAGAAGATATTGCGGGACCTTCGCGGATACCGCGCTTCAACCTGTATCCATCCGCTTCCCTGAATGGGGATTTTGCCCCAGGCTATAGCTCAGGCGAAGGATTGGACCGGATGGAAGAATTGGCCGCAGAAATACTGCCACAGGGCATTTCCTATCAGTGGACGGAAATCGCTTATCAGGAAAGGAAAGCCAGCAATACGGCAGGGATCGCCTTTTTCTTGGCCGTTGTATTTGTATTCCTGTTGTTGGCCGCCCAGTTTGAAAGTTTGGTACTGCCTCTGGCCGTAATCTTTATTGTGCCGATGGTATTGCTATCGGCCATGATCGGGGTGGATTTAGCTGGACTTGACAATAACATCATGGTGCAGATAGGACTTGTGGTACTGGTCGGTTTGGCGAGTAAGAATGCCATTTTGATCGTGGAGTTCGCCAAACAATTGGAAGATCAAGGAGAAGATTTGAAAACAGCGGTGATAGAAGCATCCAAACTGCGATTGAGACCTATTTTGATGACCGCCATGGCCTTTATCCTGGGAGTTGTGCCGTTGGCCATTGCCACTGGCGCTGGAGCCGAATTACGTGTCTCCTTGGGTATAGCCGTATTCAGTGGGATGCTTGGCGTGACCGTCTTCGGAATTTTCCTGACCCCAGTGTTCTATTATTTGGGTCGAAAATGGTCCATCAAAAAAGCGGCAAAGCAAAAAGAGAAATTGGTACATCAATTTAATTAGAATCGGAAAGTGATGAAAAATTCAATCATAGTAGTGGCAATTGCATTCCTATTGGCCTCTTGTGGGGTTACAAAAAGGGATTACGATGTGCAAAGTAAGGCGCAGGTCAAGGAGGATTTCCTTAAAAAGGAAATCAGTGAAAAGGCCTTTACCGAAGCAGGGATAACCAGGGAATGGTGGTCAGAATTCAATGACCCCATTCTTGATACCCTTATTGAGAAGGCCAGAAAGCACAACTTGGATATCAATTCTGCCGTAGCCAATTATAAGGCTTCACGTGCCTTTCTCAAAGAGAACAAGTTGGATAGGTTGCCAACGGTGACCGCCAATGGAAACTATACCCGCACCCGGTTGGGGGAAAACGTGTTTGTGCAGGGCAGTAACCCAACTTTTAACACTTACAATGCGAGTTTTGACGCTTTTTGGGAAGCGGACCTGTTCGGCAGGGTGACTCATAGGATCAAAGGGGCGTATGCCAATAGCAACCTTGCCTTGGCGGATATGCACGGTATGTACGTGAGCATTTTTGCCGAAGTGGCCAACAATTATATGGAGCTTCGCGGGACACAATACCTTTTGGACATTGCTCAGCGAAACTTAGAGGGACAACAGGAAACCTATGACCTTACTGTAAAATTGACGGAGGCCGGTACCAGCAACAGCCTTGATGTGTCGAGGGCATTGGCCCAGTTGGAAAGCACCCGTGCCAGTATTCCACCCTTGGAAGCTAGGATAGAGGCCATAAAGAACAGCTTGAGTGTTCTGATAGGGGAAGTGCCTGGAAATTTGGAGAATGAAGTTGTCAACAAGCAACCATTGCCGAGTCTGCCGGAAACTGTCGCTTTGGGCGATATCAGGGAAATGCTCAGAAGGAGACCCGATGTGCGCCGTGCGGAGGCAGCCCTTCAGGTGCGGATAGCGGCCTACAATATTTCCGTGGCCGATCTTTATCCCAAGATTGAGTTTGGTGGCTCCGTTGGGTTTTCGGCTGTGGATTTTGCCAATTTTGGTGAAAAGCCATCCTTTACCTGGACGCTTATGCCCAGTATCAGTTGGGCCGCATTCAACCTGGGCCGTGTGAAACAACAGATCAAACGAAACGATGCATTGACCATTGCTGCCTTAAATCAGTATGAGAAAGCGGTTTTGCAGGGACTTGAAGAGATCAAGACCTCGTTGGGCAACTATACCAAAGAGTTGGAGCGAAGGGAGATCTTGCGGATTTCATCGCAGGCAAGTGCCCAGGCCGCAACGTTTGCCAGGCAGCGATTTAACTCAGGATTGGACAGTTTTATTGATTACCTAAATGCCGATAATGCTTTGTTGCAGGCGGAGAATGCACTAGCTTTAAGCGAGATTTCTTCGGCAACTTCCCTGATAGCCATTTACAAGGCTTTGGGCGGTGGATGGGAAATCATTTCGGAAGAAGAATTGGATACTAAATTTGAAACCTTGCATGAGGCGAAAGCCGATGCCTATTAAAACCAGTGTGTAAGGTGGGTCGGATATTTTGGACAAAAAAGATAGTGCCGACCCATCAACCTATTTATGATCAAAGCCGAGATACCTGTTTTTGAAAATACAAATGATCTGCATGAGGCCATTGGGTTTGCCCATAGGAGCCATATACCCAATTTTGATGTGTTTCCGGTGGAGGAAATGGCGACTTCCGCCAGAAGGTGTATGCCGCCCTATCGCCAAGGATTTTATCAGGTCGGGTTGTTGAACTATACGGGCGAAAGCCAGCTCAACCTCAATACAGATACGTTGGAGCTCAATGAGTTTCCGTTGTGGTTCGTGGTACCGGGGCAAGTGTTCTCTTGGTTCAGGGATGAGAAGATGTCAGGCTATTATGTGATGTTCAGAAAGGAGTTTTTGATCAGTACCTTTCCGGACCTACAAAAGGATTTTCCCTTTTTGAAAATGTCCGAGAACAGTGTGTTGATGCTCACCAAGGAAGAGCATGAATCGTTGTACTTTGACATGGAACGGATGCATTTGGTATTTAAGAACCCGCATCCGTATCAGGAAAAGATGTTGGAAGGTATGCTAGGGTCCTTGTTATATTTCTGCAAGGCCATCTATGAGCGGCACAAGACAACGGAAAACCATTTGAGCCGATCGCAGATCATTGCAAACCAGTTTGAAGCATTGGTGGACAAAATGTATGTGGACACCAAAAATGTGAGCGATTATGCCGAAGAACTGAACATAACGCCCAATTACCTGACCACGACCATCAAGAAATTGACGGGCAAAAGTGCCAAGGATGTTATTCAGGAACGGCTTTTGATGGAAAGTAAGAGTCTATTGAAATATTCCGGGCTCGATATTGCTGAGATAGCGTACCGTTTGAATTTTCAGGAACCGACCCATTTTACCCGGTTCTTTAAAAATTTGAGCGGTGTAACGCCCAACCAATTCAGGAGAATGTAAAATTTTCAACAGTACAGAACAACGACCAAATAATGAACAAGTTACGATCAACGATGAAAAACCATGTGCTAAATTTGTAAAATGAAATAAAATGAGCAGTGATGAATGAGAAGTATGTTGCCTTAGTGACGGAGGCCGGTAACGGATTGGGCCATAAGTTTGCCAAGATCCTACTGGACAATGGGTATGAAGTTGTTCTTGCCGCCTGTGGGAAAAGTTTTGAGTTACTTTCCAAAGACGGGGAGAATTTACACGGATATGAACTTATGGAAGTGGATCTTACCTCCGAGGCAAGTTTGGGATTGCTCGAAAATTCCATTCGAAAATCGTATGGTAAATTGGACTTGTTGATCAACAACGCCGAAATGGTCAATGGTTTTGGGCAAAAAATCGATCAGATCAATATCGAGGATATCAAGGAGGTCTATGAGATCAATTTCTTCTCCGTCATACGGACCATACAAACCTTCAAACCTTTGTTGAAGGAAAGTGATGCCCCCCGGATCATAAACATCGCCAGTTCGCTGGGTGACATCAATAAGATGAAAGATGAATCTTTTTGTTATTCCGGATATAGCCTTACCGCTTATTCAACTTCAAAAGCGGCCCTGAACATGTTCACCCATTTACAGTGTAAGGAATTCAAACCTTCCAAGATAAAAATGTACAGTTTTGATCCCGTGAACATGAAAAATTGTACCTATAACTCCGTAGCTATTTGTGATGGCATCAAGGATGAATTTATTTCGTTGATTGAAAGAAAGCCGTTGCGTGCGTAAGTATTTCCTAAAGGATTACTGGAACAAGGCGTTGTATATTCTTTTGGTCAAGATGGATTGGCTTGGATAAGGTGATTGTCCAACCAAGCTTTTAGGTTATGGCGAAGGATGAAACCCCCATTCTGCAATAGGAATTAGGTTAGACTACTAATTAATTTTAAATTCCATAATCCCATATTGTCATTCACTTCTCCAAAAGGGGATATGAGGAGGAGAGTACAGAAATACAACTTTTGATACCCATGGAAAAACCTTGATCAATCTGGGATTGTCAAGGTTTATCGTTGTTTTCTACAATACCAATGTGCGATGGCTATGATGGATGATGATTCATTTTATCCCGTGAAATAGGATAGGATGGCAACCACAATCACTACCAAAAGAATGGAAAGCACTACATCTACCTTACTGTAACTGCCCTTGGTGGCTGCTTTGTCCTCGGCTGACAATGTTCCAAAAGAGAGCCCTTTGATCTTCACATAATCGGGGGGTGAAGTGGCCAAGGTGACCGAAATGCATAGGATTACGGAAAAGATGAACATGAAAATGGCCATGTGGGCAAAGTTCACCGTGGCAAACTGGAAAAGAAAGCCTGAAGCTTCTTCTCCAGTAATGATTTGTGGTTGATAATATATTTCGGAGCCCAATCTGAGAATCAAGAGGACTAGACCCGCCAAAAGTGTCGTAATCGCAGCTTTGGAATTGATCCGTTTCCAGAGAATGCCCAGCAAGAACACTGCTGTTACCGGAGGTGCAATATAGGATTGCACATTTTGCAGGTATTGGTACATGACCCCGCCACCTATTTTGTCCATAATCGGAATCCAGATGATTCCCAGGACCACGATGATGCCCGTGGCCACCTTACCAATGGTCAAAAGCTCACGTTCGGTCTTTTCCGGACGGAGTTTTTTATAGATATCCATGGTGAAAATGGTGGAACAGGAGTTGAACACCGATGCCAAGGAACTCATTAGGGCCGCCATAAGTCCGCCGGCCACCAATCCTTTCAACCCTACGGGAAGAAGGGTTTTCACCAACATAGGGAATGCCCTATCGGCACGATCAACGTTGAAAACCTCTGGATTTTGGATGGTCAAGGCAAAGGCAATGATCCCTGGGACCAAAAAGATCAAGATGGGCATCAGCTTCAGATAGGCACCAAAAATGGCCCCCCGTCTTCCAATTTTAATGTTGTTGGCAGCCAAGGTACGCTGCACAATGTACTGGTCTGTGCACCAATACCAGATTCCCACTATGGTCCCACCGATCAATAGGCCTGTCCATGGGAACTGGGGGTCGCTCATGGGGCGCCACATATTGAAATGATCTGGACTAACGGAGGTGACGGTTTCCCTGAGCTGTCCCCAGCCACCCACTTCTTGTAATCCCAGATAGGTGATGGTCAACGAACCCAGAATCAAGATGACGGTCTGCAAGGTCTCGGTATAGATCACGGCCTTCATTCCACCGATGATGGTGTAGATTCCAGTAAAGACCACTACGCCAATGGCACCATACCAAAAGGGGATGCCCAAAAGTTCCGATACCACAATACCACCGGCATAAATAGTGACGGAAACCTTGGTCAATACATAAGCAACCAACGAAAAAATGGAAAGGAACCAACGGGAACGACTATCGAACCTTTTTTCAAGGAACTCTGGCATGGTGAACGCCCCGCTCCTGATATAGAAAGGAAGAAACAACCAACCGAGCAAGAGTACGATCCAGGCATGAAGCTCATAATGGGCCATGGGCGTACCCGATTCAAACCCGGTACCGGCAAGTCCCACAACGTGTTCCGAGCCAATGTTCGATGCAAAGATGGAAGCCCCGATCACAAACCAGCCAACGTTCCTTCCCGCCAAAAAGTAATCCTCTGTGTCCTTGTTCTTTTGGAGGACCACCCATGCCGCCACTCCGATAAGGGCCAAGAAATAAATGCCGAGAACGATCCAATCCGGTCTTTCTAAAACTGATTCCATAATTGATTTGGTTTAGCTTGTTCGGTTATAATTTATAGGTACTGGTTGATGATATTTTCAAACAACTCCTGCTTTCCACTCCGTTTTTTGATGGTCGGGTTGGAAGAGGCATGTGCATAAAGGTCTTCCAAAGTGAGTTTTCCGTCTTCGAACGCTTTTCCGTTCCCAGAATCAAAAGAGGCATAACGATCGTTTCTCATGCTGACATAGTTGGAATTTTCCAATATGGCATTTGCAGCCAGCAATGCCCTTGAAAATGCATCCATCCCACCGATGTGGGCATGGAAAATATCTTCCAAATCTGTGGAATTTCTTCTGATCTTGGCGTCAAAATTGATTCCACCACCCTGAAAACCACCTGCTTGTAAGATGACCAGCATCGCTTGGGTGAGTTCATACACATCCACAGGGAATTGGTCGGTGTCCCATCCGTTTTGATAATCGCCCCTATTGGCATCGATACTTCCCAAGAGGTTATTGTCCGCGGCCACTTGGAGTTCGTGCTCAAAAGTGTGTTGGGCCAAGGTGGCGTGGTTCACCTCAATGTTGAGTTTGAAATCGTCCAAGAGGTCATATTTGGTCAAGAAGCCGAGCACGGTCGCCGAATCAAAATCATACTGGTGCTTGGTGGGTTCCATGGGTTTTGGTTCAATGAAGAACGTTCCTTTGAACCCTTGTTTACGGGCATAGTCCTTGGCCATGTGTAGAAAACGGGCCATGTGGTCCAGTTCTCGGCCCATATCCGTGTTCAACAGGGACATGTAGCCCTCACGTCCTCCCCAGAATACGTAGTTTTCCCCACCTAATTTAATGGTGGCGTCCAAGGCGTTTTTCACCTGTGCACCGGCAAAGGCGACCACATCAAAATCGGGGTTGGTCGCCGCACCGTTCATGTAGCGGGGATTACTGAAACAATTGGCCGTTCCCCAGAGCAGTTTTACCCCAGAGGCTTTCATTTTTTCTTGGGCGTAATCTGTGATAAGGTCCAATCGTTTTTCAGATTCAGCAAGGGTGGCACCTTCCGAGATCAGATCAAAATCATGGAAGCAATAGTAAGGAGTGCCTATCTTCGTCATGAACTCAAAAGCCGCATCCATTTTGTCCTTGGCCTGCTGGATGGGGTCAGTGCTTGTAAGCCACGGGAAATCTTGGGTAGGTGCACCAAAGGGATCTCCACCTGTTCCGGTGAAGGTATGCCAATACGCTATGGCAAACCTGAAATGCTCCTTCATGGTCTTGCCTCCCACAACTTTGTTCTCGTCATAGTAATTGAAGGCCAGTGGGTTATCGGATGATTTTCCCTCATATTGGATTTTTCCTATCCCTTTAAAATATTCTTTGTCTCCTGTTGTGATCATGATTGTGGTTTATTCAGTTATCAATATATTTTTTCAATTCTTTTTTCCATGCTTGATAGGCTTCGTGGTACACTTCGGATGAAACCACAGGTTCATGGGTCATCTGTATGGCATCCGATGCCGTTGCCTCGCCGATGCTCTTGAAATCTCCATGGGCAAAGGCAGCTGCCCTTGCTGCACCTACGGCCCCAGTGGTCTGTACAATATCTATTTGGCTGTTGGTAAGAGTAGCTATGGTTTTGGAGAACAACCCTGCCCTGAACAGATTGTCGTTGCCCGCTTTGATGGAATTGATCTCCACCCCATCATTTTTGAGTATTTCCATGCCATACACAAATGAGAAAGCAATGCCTTCGAGTGCTGCCCTGAACACATGGGGGGCTTTGTGCACATTGAAGTTGAGGTTCAACATCCGAGAGCCTTTGTTGCAATTTTCCAACATTCGCTCCGCCCCGTTGCCAAAGGGCAAGATCTGGAGTCCTTGGGAACCCACTGGTATGGACTCGGCTTGTTGGTTCATGTTGTCATAAGAAAGGCCATGTGTGAGTTCGTTCTTGATCCAACTGTACTGGATCCCGGTGCCGTTGATGCACAACAATTTTCCAATCCTTGGATTCTTGGCAGTATGGTTGGTATGGGCAAAACTGTTGATGCGCGTGTGTTCCCTTGTCTTTTCATGTCCGGAGATGGCATAGACCACCCCGGAAGTGCCCCCAGTGGCGGCTATCTGTCCGGGTTCCATCACATTGAGGGAGAGGGCATTGTTGGGTTGGTCCCCTGCGCGGTACATGATGGGAATGCCTTCGGGCAGACCGGATTCCGCTGCGCCCTGTTTGCTTACAAAGCCTTGTTCCGAAAAGGAGGGGCGTATTTCGGAAACCATTCGCGGATCAATGCCTGCATCTTCCAGAAGCCATTCGGCCAGCTGGTTTTTCTTAAAGTCCCATAGAATACCTTCGGACAATCCGGAAGGGGTGGTCACACACTCTCCGGATAACTTTAGGGCGATATAATCACCTGGCAACATGAATTTGTGGATTTTTCCATAGATGTCAGGTTCGTTGTCCTTGACCCACTTAAGTTTTGAAAGGGTAAAATTGCCAGGGGCATTGAGCAAATGCTCTACACATTTTTCTTTTCCAGCTTTTTGGAACAGCTGCTCCCCGGTTTCCACCGCCCTGCTATCGCACCAAATGATAGAGGGTCTCAGCGGCTCTAATTTTCTGTCGACCAATACCAGTCCATGCATTTGATAGGATATACCAACTCCTTTGATGTCAGATTTGGCAATATTGCTTTTTGATATCAGTTCGTGGGTGGCGGCACAGACATATTTCCACCACAAGTTGGGATCCTGTTCCGCCCATCCACGGTTCGGGGAATCAATGGGCATTTCCATTTTTGGCTGTTGCGCCATATTCACCACACTGCCATCAATGGCACTTATCAGTGCAGCTTTTATGGACGAACTACCAATGTCGAATCCTATCCAATACATGAATTTTGATGATTAGATTAATTTCTATGCTTTTCAAATATAAACAACGGAATCGATTGCGTACCTTTATTTCCTTAAATTGTACAGAAAGGATAAATTTTTTTACAATACCGAACCTTTATTTTTTTCATTGGGGAAAATTAAGATGAAATATGTAAAAAACAAGGTATTTTTTATTAATAAGTGTTTTTTCAACAATTTAAAAAAATTATTCTATAAGAAAACTAAAAACTAATTTAGTGAATTGAAATTCAAGCTTATCCATTATTGAGCTTGAAAAACCTAACGGTATTTGACAGATGAAGATTAAAAAGGAGGTTACCATCTATGATCTCGCCAAAGAATTGAACTATTCCCCCTCGACGATTTCAAGAGCTTTGAACAACCATAAAAGCATCAGTAAGAAAACAATCAAGCTGATCAAAGAGGCTGCGGAGGAAATGGGGTACCGCCCCAACAATTTGGCCGCGGGTCTCAGGAACAATAAAAGCAATACCATAGGAGTGCTAATCTCCCGGATAAATCGACCCTTTATGGCCTCCTTGATCAGTGGTATCGAGGAAACCGCGCGAAAGGCGGGGTACAATGTGCTGATCAGCCAGTCCAACGATATGTATGAAAATGAGGTGAGCAACTGCAATGCACTATATGACAGCAGAATCACAGGGCTTATCGTTTCCCTATCCATGGAAACAGTGGACATGGCCCATTTTCAAAAATTTATAGATCAGGGGATTCCCATTGTCTTTGTGGATAGGGTGCCGGACAATTTCAATTCGTACAAAGTAGTGATAGACAACTATACTGCGGGATACTCGGCCACCAAACATTTGATAGACCAAGGGTGTACCAGAATTGCACATTTTGCGGGCGCGCAGCACAGGAACATCTATGAGGAAAGGAAAAAGGGCTATCTGGATGCGCTACGGGAATCTGGCCTGCCCATTAGGGACGAACTCATCATCCATTTTAAGACCTTGAGTTTTGAGGAAGGGAACAAGGCCACCAAAAAACTTTTGAAAATGCCCGAACCACCCGACGGTATATTTTCTGCAAACGACACGGCAGCCGTGAGTGCCATTATGTGCGCAAAAAAAATGGGAGTGGAGGTCCCCCAAGAACTGGCCGTGATAGGGTTCAATGACGACCCGATAGCTTCGATCATGCAACCTTCCCTGTCCACCGTATCGCACCCGGCCAGTAAAATGGGAGCCATTTCGGCCAAGCGCATCCTGAACCATTCCGGACATAATTATGATGCCGATCTCACGGAGATAACGGTCCTTGGTACGGAGATCATTGTAAGGGACTCCTCACTGAAGAAAGCCAAGATGCTCCATTCCAAGACCAGTTGAGACGATCAAGTAAGGAGCGCTGCCCACTTTATCAATTTTCCAAAGAGACTTTTTCCATATAACTGGGAAACTGGAAAAAATCCTTGGCATTGTGGTAGGTGATGTCGCTTACAATTTTCCCGATCCATTCCATATCGTTCGGCAAAAGACCGGCCTTGATGTCGTTGCCCAGCACATTGCAGAGGATCCTTCTGTAATATTCATGCCGTGGGAAGGATAGGAAACTCCTACTGTCCGTCAACATCCCAACGGAACAGCTCAACAGTCCCATATTGGAAAGGGCGTTCAACTGATTGGTGATGCCATCCATTTGATCGAGGAACCACCACGCCGCCCCAAACTGAACCTTGCCCTTTATGCCATCCCCGTTGAAGTTGCCCGCCATGGTGGCAAACAGTTCATTGTCATTGGGGTTGGAGTTGTAGAGCACGGTCTTTGGAAGATGGCCTTTGTTGTTCAGTTTGTTCAACAGACCGGCCAATTGTTCCGCTTGCTGGAAATCACCTATGCTATCCACCCCCGCATTGAAGCCGACCTTGGACAATATGACCTCGTTGGTGTCCCGGATGGGCCCCAAATGGAGCTGCATGGTCCAATTTTTCTCCGTGTAGAGACCGCCCAAAAGGCCAAGGACGGCAGATTTGTATTGAGCCACCTCTTTTTTGGAGATGGTCCCGCCCTTCAGACGGTCCGACAGAATGTTATTGATTTCCGCCTCGGTAAAATCCATGGCATAAGCGTGTGGAAGGCCATGGTCTGAAAGTCGGCAACCATTTTTATGAAAATATTCCACCCTTTTCTTGATGGCTAGTCCCAAAGTTTCAAAATCGGTGATTTTGATATCGGTGATCTTGGAAAGTGATGACAGGTAGTCGATAAATGCTGCGCCTTCAATAGTGATCAGTCCGTCTGGCCTGAAAGTGGGGAGCACCTTCACGGGCCACCCAGATCCAGCAAGGTTCCTGTGATGGTCCAAGCTGTCCAAAGGGTCATCCGTAGTGCAGACCACCTCAACGTTCATCCTTTGTACCAGGCCACGTGCCGAATAATCCTCCAAACCAAGTTTGGCGTTGCATTCTTCGTATATTTTTCCTGCAGTCTTGGGGGTCAAAAGGTCACCGATCCCAAAATAACGGCTAAGTTCCAAGTGGGTCCAGTGGTATAGGGGGTTTCGAAGGGCATAGGGAACAGTTTCTGCCCATTTATTGAATTTTTCACTGTCCGGTGCCTCCCCTGTTATGTATTTTTCAGGGATGCCCAGGGCACGCATGGCCCTCCATTTATAGTGGTCCCCATCGATCCAGAGCTGGGTCATGTTTTCAAACACTCTATTCCCGGCAAGCTCCTCGGGGGGCAGATGGGAATGGTAATCTATGATGGGCTGGTTTTTTGCATGGACGTGATAAAGTTCCTTGGCATGGTCGGTCTCCAACAAAAAATCGTCATGTATAAAGTTTTTCATATGTCAATCTCTAAAAGGTGGATGAAAAGTATTGTGGTTGTGACAAGATAGCATTTTCTTTACTGCTCCTGTTGTTCGGACTCGTGGGAGGATTTTGGTGTTTGGCTGTTTTTTAAGCATTTGGAATCTAAGTTTTGTGTAAATTCCCATTTTCGGAATCGATTGCGTAAATATTTTGTAAATCTATAAATATTTTAGTTATTTTACCGAACGCAATTGGTTGATATATAAATTTATCAACTTCTCCATTATGAACTTTCAACTGATGAAACTTACCAAGAAAACAAGAGCGGCCTACTTAGTTGGTTTGTTGCTTTTGCTGTTCAATATGTCATTTTCCATGGACAATGGCTACAACCTTTGGTTGAATTACACTAAAATCGATGATGCGTCCCTTTTGGAAACCTACAGGAACCAGTTGCAGACCGTGTTCGTAACGGATGGTGGGGCTACTATGGATATCATCAAAAAGGAACTGGACAGGGGTCTGGGAGGGTTGTTGCAGCAAGAGGTAAGGTTTGAACCAAACCCTACCTTCCAAAATCAATTGATCGTTTCCCGATATGCAGATCTTGGAGAAGACCTTCGGATTTTGGTCGACCCTGCCGGTCTTACAAGTGAGGGTTATTTTATCAGAACCATCGAAAATAAAAAACATCGTATGGTGTTGGTCACGGCCCAAACGGACATTGGACTGCTCTATGGGACCTTTCATTTTCTCCGTATCCTTCAAATGCACCAAGCATTGGATGACTTACAAGTGGTGGAGTCTCCCAAAGTGGATATCCGCATGCTGAACCATTGGGACAATCTCGACCGCACCGTTGAAAGAGGATATGCCGGGTTTTCCATCTGGAACTGGCATACGCTGCCCGATTACATAGACCAACGCTATATCGACTATGCCAGGGCCAATGCCTCAATAGGAATCAATGGCACGGCACTGACCAACGTCAATGCCAATGGGCTGGTCTTGACACCGCATTATCTGGAAAAGGTCAAGGCATTGGCCGATGTGTTCCGTCCCTACGGACTAAAGGTTTATCTCACGGCAAGATTTTCCGCACCTATTGAAATAGGTGGCCTGAAGACTGCCGATCCCTTAGATGCCGACGTGATCCAATGGTGGAAGGACAAAACCAAGGAAATTTATGACCTGATTCCTGATTTTGGTGGCTTTCTGGTCAAGGCAAACTCAGAAGGACAGCCTGGACCGCAAAATTACGGACGCACCCATTTGGATGGGGCCAACCTATTGGCAGATGCCCTAAAGCCCCATGAGGGAGTGGTCATCTGGCGCGCTTTTGTATATTCTGAACATGATGATACGGACCGGGCCAAACAGGCCTATAGCGAATTTGTTCCCGATGATGGAAAATATCGTGACAATGTATTGATCCAAGTGAAGAACGGTGCCATTGACTTTCAGCCGAGGGAACCTTTTCATCCCATGTTCGGTGCCATGCCAAACACTCCACAGATGATGGAGTTTCAAATCACCAAGGAATATTTGGGCTTTGCCACACACCTTGTCTATTTGCCCAAGCTTTTTGAAGAGGTACTCCAGAGCGATACCTATCAAAAAGGAAAAGGATCTACGGTTGCCAAGGTCGTCGATGGTTCCCTGAACAATAAAAAAGTGACAGGAATGGCAGGGGTTGCCAACATTGGAACGGACGCCAATTGGACCGGACACCCTTTCGGGCAGGCAGACTGGTATGGTTTCGGACGGTTGGCATGGAATCCTTACCTTGATTCGGGATCTATTGCCGAAGAGTGGCTGCGCTGCACTTTCACCAACAATGAAAACTTTGTGGAGCCCGTGAGGGAAATTCTACTGGAATCCAGGGAAGCCGTGGTCAACTACATGAACCCGTTGGGATTGCACCATATGTTCGATACGGGTCATCATTATGGCCCTGGACCTTGGGTGGACAATCTTTCCAGACCGGAATGGAATCCTGTATACTATCATAAAGCAGATGAAGAAGGCATTGGTTTTGACAGGACCAAGACAGGCAGCGATGCCCTATCCCAATATGCACCTGAGCTAAGGGAGAAATTTGGCAACTTGGAAACGTGTCCCGAGGAATACCTCCTATGGTTCCATCACTTGCCATGGGATTACCAGCTAAAGAATGGAAGAACACTATGGGATGGTTTGGGAATCAAATACCAGCAAGGAGTTGACCAAGTCAGGGATATGATAAAAACTTGGGAGAACATGAAGCCCTTTGTGGATCAATATAGGCACAATCAAGTAAGCATGTTATTGGGTATACAACTCAAGGAGGCCAAATGGTGGCGGGATGCCTGTATGCTGTATTTTCAAACATTCTCAAAAATGGATTTTCCAAAGGAAATGGAAAAGCCGGAGAATACCCTCGAACATTACAAATCATTACAGTTTCCATTCGCTCCGGGAATCCGGCCCACATGGAATTAATTTTCAGAGAAAAATTGATGGACAAAAAAATAGCCATAGTTACAGGGGGCAACTCAGGATTGGGCCTTGCCACTGCCAAAAAGTTTTGCGAAAAAGGCATAAGGACATACATCCTGGGAAGGAACAGGGAAAAAACGGAGCGGGCCTGCGCCGAAATAGGCCCAAATGCCGTTCCCGTCATCATGGACCTCACCCATTTTGAAGGGATTCCGGCCATGGTCGATGACATTTTCAAGAAAGAGGGGCAGATAGACATTTTGGTCAACAATGCGGGCATCAATATGAAAAAAGACTTTGTGGAGGTGACCGATACTGAGTTTGAAGAAGTAATGCGGACCAATGTGTCCAGTGTTTTTTCCATCAGTAGGGAAGTGGTCAAAAAAATGAAGCAAAGGAATGGTGGGAGCATCATCAACATCAGTTCCATGGCGGCACAGTACGGGATGCCCAAAGTGATCGCCTATTCGGCCAGCAAGACCGCCATAGAGGGTATGACCCGGGCCATGGCCGTGGAACTGGCGGAACATGGGATACGGGTAAATTGTATCGCACCAGGTTTCATCAAGACCGAAATGACCGCTAAGGCACTCGACTCCGATCTGGAACGGAAGGCCAAAGTATTTTCACGGACACCTATGGGTAAGATGGGGGCGCCCGAGGACATTGCGGAAGCCGTTTATTTTTTTGCTTCGGATGCATCAAAATTTGCGACAGGGAGCGTACTCCCCATTGATGGCGGCAATAGTATAGGATTTTGAACACTGAGGAACAACATATGATCAAAATGCAACAGACCATGCGATGGTATGGTCCCCAGGATGGGGTATCCCTTCGGGATATCAAGGAATCCGGTGTCACGGGAATTGTTACGGCCTTGCACCAAATTCCAGTCGGAGAAGTTTGGGAGGTGAAAGATATCCAAGAACGGCAACAGATCATCCGAAGCGAAGGTATGGAATGGACCGTGGTTGAGAGTTTGCCCGTTCACGAAGATATCAAAAGACGAGGGGGAGACCACGAGCAATACATTTTGAACTATAAAAAGAGCTTGCGAAACCTTGCCGAGTGTGGTATCAAGGTGGTCACTTACAACTTTATGCCCATTTTGGACTGGGTGCGCACGGACCATGCCTATACCAATCCCGATGGCACCAAGGCATTGTTGTTCGATGAGACAGCCTTTATATTTTTTGACGTGTATCTGCTGAAAAGACCCGGAGCAATCGACGGTTACACCAAGGAACAATTGGATGAGGCCAAGGCCTACGGAGACACATTGGATGAGTTGAAAAAGGAAAAACTCTTCAAAAATGTGTTGTTGGGATTGCCCGGCAGCGATGAAAGCTTCACGCCTGAAAAGATTTTGGATCTATTGAACGCTTATAAGGGTATCGATGATGAAGCCCTGAGAAGGAACCTGATCCATTTTCTTTCCGAAATTGCTCCTGTGGCACAAGAACTTGGGTTGAAATTGGCCATACACCCCGATGACCCTCCTTTTTCGGTACTGGGACTTCCTCGGGTAGTATCCACGGAAAAGGATATCGCAGAAATTTTATCGGCAGTTCCGGAAAACGCCAATGGACTTTGTTATTGTACTGGTTCTTTGGGAGCACAACCCTACAACAATTTGGTTCGGATTATAGATGAACACGGAGATCGCATCCATTTTTTGCATTTGCGGAATGTAAAGAGAGAGAATGGAAAACGGTTTAGGGAATCGGAGCATTTGAATGGGGACAATCCCATGGAGGAAATCATCGAAAAGCTCTTGCTGTTGATGAACAAGAACAAAACGGCACTTCCTATGAGACCCGACCACGGATTTCTGCACTCTTTTGAGGGCAAGGAAAAGTACCCAGGCTATTCGCTGATTGGAAGACTTAAGGGTTTGGCCGAAATACGAGGATTGGAACTTGGAATTTCCTATAAATTGAAACCATCAAAAGCAAAATGAAGAAAATAGTTTTACTCCCGCTGGTCTTACTGCTATTGCTAAGCCCCAAGGACACAAAGGCCCAATCGACCACTATCGTAAATCCTATACTGACCGGATTTTACCCAGATCCAAGCATCGTAAAGGTTGATGCTGACTATTATTTGGTCAATTCCACTTTTTCCTACTTTCCGGGTATTCCGGTTATGCACAGTAAGGACCTTAAAAACTGGAAGCAGATTGGTAACGTTATCCATCGTCCATCGCAAATGGATTTTATGGGTGAACGGATGACTCGGGGATTGTTTGCCCCTGCCATTAGTTATTACAAAGGGATATTTTATGTCAGTTGCACCGATATCGATAATGTGGGAAATTTTGTGGTGACGGCGACGGACCCTGCTGGACCTTGGAGCGACCCTGTTCGACTTCCAGAAGTCAGGGGAATCGATCCGTCCATCTATTTTGACAAAGATACCGACAAGGCATACATCCTTTATAATAGTGATGCCCCGGATAACAAACCACTGTATTCCGGGCACAGGACCATCAGGATGTATGAGTTTGATTATAAAAACCTGAAAGTTGTTGGTGAAGAAACACAACTGGTGAACGGGGGAGTGGACATTTCGCAAAAACCGGTTTGGATAGAAGGTCCGCACATTTGGAAAAGAAACGGCTGGTATTATCTGTACGCAGCGGAAGGAGGCACTTCGGTCAACCACTCCGAGGTGGTTTTCAGGAGCAAATCTCCAAAAGGCCCTTATGTGGCCTACGAGAACAATCCCATCCTTACCCAAAGGCATTTGCCGGAAGACCGGGACAATCCCGTGACCTCCACAGGTCATGCGCAATTTGTGGAAGGACCGGATGGGAAAACCTATTCCATTTTTCTGGCCGTAAGACCCTATGAAGGGGATTATTACAACACCGGGCGCGAAACATTCATTGCTCCCATCGAATGGAAAAACGACTGGCCCCATTTTGATTTGGGCGGAGAAGAAGTAAAATACGCCTATGAGGTCAATTATAAGGAAATACCGCAGGAAGGAGCTTTGCCGCAATCGGGGAATTTTGAGTACACCTTGGACCTTAAAAAAGGATTGGACCCTTCATTGCTTTTTATGCGTACTGTGGACAGTGCTTCCTTTTCCATTTCAAAAAAGAACGGATTGATCCTAAAACTAAAACCAGAGACCATTGCAGAATATGGCAACCCCTCTTTTGTGGGGAAGCGTCAGCAACATTTATTATACAGTAGGGTGGAGACCATAATGCAGTTCAGTGCGGAGGATGAAAATGAAAAAGCGGGCTTGGTGGCCTTTCAAAACGAAGAACACTTTTATTTTCTGGCCCTATCCCAAAAAGAAGGTCAGCGGGTCATCCAACTTTATAAGAGCAACCTGGATGGTGGAGAAATGGAAGAGCTGGTTGTAGTTTCCTTAAAAGGACAACATGATGAGATTAAACTGGCCATTGAGTCAAAGGGAGATGTGTATAGTTTCCAATATTCCATAAATGGAAAGGACTGGCAGTTGGTCAAAGATGATGTGGATGCCAAATTTCTAAGTACCAAGGAAGCGGGCGGATTTATCGGCTGCTTGTATGGAATGTATGCCACTTCATCAGGAGAAAAAGCGGATAACACCGCTTCATTCAAGTATTTAAAATATACCGGAAACGACCCTGTTTTCAGAAAATAAGCGGAGCCATATCCGGTGTTGATCTATTCCGTGCTGAAAGGTGATGCGGGTAAGCCTTCTTCGTTATATAGATTTGGATTATCGGGATTGTCGGCCCATGCGTAGCGCACATATTTTGGATTGGGGATATCATCGCTCCAAACAGTGACCTTGTTTCCTTCAATTTTTGCATCGGCCCACACAAACTTTTTATCTTCCCCTGCAATCTCAAAGCTACTTGGGGCCTCACCATCATTGGTTGTTAATCCGCCGCCTATATGGGAAAAGGAAATGACGATTTTATCTCCGTCTATCTGGGAAGCTTCATAAAGTGGTCCTGAATACACTAGATCTTCGCCATAGGAAATCTTTTTGGCCGCCAAGGCCATTCGTTCCCCCACATCTTTTTTGTTGTCCGGATGGATATCGTTCCATTCCCCCAAATCAATATTTACGGTCATTGCGGTGTTGGGGTCGCCCAGCGCTTTAAGCTGTGCTTCCCTAAGTTCGGCCCAATTACTCTCCGTTGGGGAGTAGGTCACATCCCCAAAATTGGGCAGCTGTGCATAGACAAAGGGCAGCTCGGGATTCTTGTAAATTCCTCTCCACCCATTGATCAGGGCATGCATAAGGTCTAAATATTCTTCAGGTTTACCCGCATTGCTTTCCCCTTGGTACCACAACACGCCTTTTATGGAAAGCTGAATATAGGGCGCCACCATACCATTGTACAAGGCCGTGGGCTCATTCTGGGGGTTTACGGTCCTTTCGCGGTGCTCTTCGTCCTCATTTCTTGAAAAAGATGAGAAATCAATGGGAGGGAACACTTCTCCCACCTTATACTGCCAATATCCTTTTAGGTCGACGGTATCCTTGTCCGTAAAAATATAATAAGGCTTGTCCGGCACAAAACCACCTTTTCCAAAATTATTGGTCACCCGTATTACAAAAATGTTCTTGCCGGCTTTTAAGAGGTCTGCGGGCACGTCATATCTTCTTTGGGGGTATTGATAGGTAGTGTTTCCCACTTTTTTTCCGTTGATGTACAACTCATCGGCATCCACAATTCTGCCCAAGAAGACGTTGGCCTCCTTAGCCGACATGGAGTTGGGCAATATGATTTCCTTTCGGTACCAAACTACCCCGTTAAGGTCCCTTGCTCCTTGATCTTCCCAATAGCCAGGAATGTTGATTCTGCGCCAGTTTTTGGGCGAAAAATTCACATCATACCAGGGGATTTCACCAGTAAGCCCTTTGTCTGAAGGCTCCTTCGCACCTTGATTTCCGGAAAAGCCTCTTCTTACATGACTGTTCACAAAAGCGGTATCCTTGTTTTCTTCAATGATTTTTAATTTTTCAGGGAACCCTTTATAACCTTCTTCATTTATCCATGATTCTATGGGCGTACCCCCAACGCTGGCATTGATCAACCCGATGGGAACCTGATATTTTTCATACAATTTGAGTGCAAAAAAGTAGGCAACGGCAGAGAAAGGTCGGACTTCATCGGACACAGCAGCCTTCCAAGTCCCACCTGCCAGATTTTTGCTCGGACCCTGCAAGTCTGTTTTTGTGGGCACTTTAAAATGTCTTATTTCTGGATAATTGGCATTGGCAATATCCTTGGCATAGGTTACATCATGGATATTCATTTGGTGCACCATGTTGGATTGCCCGGAACACAACCATACATCCCCGATCAAGATATCCTTTAGCAGAATATCGTTTTTACCTGAAATCTTGAGTGTATGGGGGCCACCTGCTTTCATTTTGGGAAATTCCACACTCCAATTTCCTTCTGTTGAGGCAGTCGCTTTTCGTTGCTTGCCGTTAAACGTAGCGGTTACCTGCTCTCCTGCTGATGCCCATCCCCAGATAGTGATGTTTGCATTGCGCTGCAAGACCATGCTGTCCCTGATGATTTCTGGGAGTGTTACTTGGGCCATTCCGGCAGTGGCGGTAAACACCAGTAGGATGAATGTTATTAAAAATTGCCTGTTTTTCACAATGATGGGTTTACGGTATGGTTTAATTTAAAAAATCATTTAATGATCTTGCTTTCTGGTGGACCCAAATAGCTCTCTGCATTTACGCCTTCTTTTTGCAACACCATCTTTTGCAGCACCACCCCGGGATCAACGGCCCAGTACTTTAGGGTGTGGGCTCCTGCGGACAGTTCTTTTTCAATTACGGTCTGTTTCATGATGTTGTCCTTTACCGCTTCGTTCCACCAAGTGGGGTAGGTCCAATCCGCTGCTGTGGCATCTTTGTGCAAGTTTACCATTTGCGGCGCATCGCCATCAATGGAAACGGCATAGATCAAACCTTCATCTTTTTGAAAATTGAGGGTAGGTGAAAAATAAGTGGTGAGACTATAAGTTCCTCCATCTAAAAGATAAACTTCATATTCCAAATAAGGGCTGTTTTCGCTTGGATTTTGTTTGGATGCGGTCACGGGCATGGAAGTTATCGCCGATCCTGTGCGTCCCAAATTGGGTATGGTCTGCCATGAGACGTTAGCTGTTTCCTTGGCATTTTGATAATTCACTGCATCAATACTAACAATGCCGTTGTTCTCCACAAAACCAGTTATGCCTTCAGGAAGGTCATTTCGAATGGGGACGCTCACCTTTATGCCTTCTTCCGTATTGGCGGCGCTGATGACAATTTCCCCGGAAACCTGTCCTTTTGGGGCTTTGTCCCAATCAATGCTCACATAGACCTTTTCCCTATATTGAACGGTTCCTCCCGCTGAGGACAATTTTATCCAATCGTTTTCTGTGGTAATGGTATAGGTCAAAGCTTCTTTGCCCTTGTTGAAGATCTCTACATAATAGTTTTGATCGTTGATGGGGTCAAAAGTGGAAAAGCTGCGGCTGTTGAGCCCACTTGGAAGCCATCGGGACCTGGTGATGCCATTTTCCACCACGTGACCCAAATTGGCCTCGGTGCCGGATTGGATATAGGACACCGCAGGCATTTTATTGTAAGCGGGATCGCTCCAACTGATATGCCCCATGTGGGTCTGGGACATCATATGGTTCCATTTGCCATTGGCCACAGCATCGTGATAATAGGTTGTGAATTCAGCGTCTTTATAAAACAGTTCTTTTGTTTTATCGGCATAGAAATTGGTCGAGGCCCGGTCTTGAAATCCGTATAACCTGTTCTTGCCAGCAGCTACGTACATTTCGTTGAGGTTTGCACAGGCTTCCACCGGATATTGTAACAATTGGTAAAAAGCATCATGCGCTTCTTTGGGCAATTGTTCCTTCACTTTTTTTACTCTTTCCAAAAGGGAATTGTAATCTTCCACCATGTTTTCCGCTTCATTGAAGTTTTGAAGGCTGTACGTGGTCGGTTCTATCAATTCCGGTTTTCTACGGGAATTGTATTTGGTGTACAATGCTATGATTTCTCCAATTTCTTTGGCATGCGTGGCTCCAAATTGATTTCGGGCCCATTCGGTATAAAAATCGGGTAATTTTTCTGCAGGAAAGGCCTCTGGGTTCCAAGCATAATCCAAAAAGAAACTGATGGGAAATTCCATGGGCTTGATGTCGCCCACGTTCACCAACCAAATCTCATCCACACCGTAGGAGTAGGTGAGGTGCATTTGCTCCCATACACGCTCAATTTGGGTGGTGTTCAGCCATTTATAACTTCGGGGTCCGCCGACAAAATCAAAGTGATAGTACATGCCGTAACCTCCCTTTCGGGGTTCACTGTCCAAAGCGGGCAAAACGCGTACCTGTCCCCAGTTGTCATCACAGAGCAAAAGCGTCACATCATCCGGAACCCGCATTCCCTTGTCATAATAATCCTGGACTTCTTTGTACAGTGCCCATACCTGAGGGGTTTCTTCAATGGGCCTGCCGGTGACTTCTTCAATGATCTCCCGCTGATCTTCCACTATTTTTTCGAGTAGGTCTATGTTGGTTCCTTCGCTCATGGCCTCGTCCCCATCTCCACGCATGGCAAGCGTCACGACTTTTTCCTGACCTTTTGAACGTTCCATGCCTTCTCTCCAGAACTCTTGGAGTTTTTTGGGATTCTTTTCATAATCCCACGGACCTTCCCCATGCCGTTCCCATTCCACATGGGAGCGCATCAGGGGTTCATGGTGCGATGTGGCCAAAACCACCCCCATTTCATCTGCCAAGGGAGCACTGGTCGGGTCGTCGTCCCAAAGCGACCTTCCCCACATGGCGGGCCACAGGTAGTTGCCCTTCATCCGAAGGATGAGTTCAAACACCTTTTCATAAAATTGCTTGTTGAAGTCCCCGTATTTTTCTGTCACCCAACCGGATAGGGCCGGAGCTTCATCATTGATAAAAATGCCCCTGTATTTCACTTTGGGCTCGCCAAGGGTATAGGTTTCTGGTTTTGCATAGATGTTTTTGCGGACCTTTATGGGAACATCGGCCCACCAATACCATGGTGAAACCCCCATTTGTTCTGAAAGGTCGAACATGCCAAAGATGGTGCCCCGTTTGTCGCTTCCAACGATGACCAATGCATTGTCCACCCCATCCATGGGATTTTGAACGGGAATGATCAAAAACTGCTCCCATTTGCCCTCCAGTTCGGTGACATCAATTTTGCCTTCTTGGGCCAACCTATCGATCAAACTGCTTTTGCCCACAGTGCCCACAATGATGAGGTTTTGTGTTTGATGTGCTTCACCCACGATCAGTTCCGGTTCTTGCCCTGAGACATGGCCTAGATCTTTTTGAAACATTCCGGCTATCCGTAGAACACCGGGATGATCGGACTCACTGACCAAAATATTGGCAGGAACCCCGTTTTCAACCAATGTGAACCCACTTTTTGCCTTATCGGTTGTCAAGAATGAAGTTTCGGGAAAAGAATCTTCGGTAGGAAGGGTGTTTATTTTCACCAAATTGTTTGCTTCACCGCCGGTTTGTTGTGTTGGTTCTCCTTTGCAGGATACGAACACCAAAAGCAGGAGCAATCCTGCTAGGCAATGGGATATGAAAAAACGAAATCGTGTACTTATTTTCATGGGTTTTGTATCGATATAAATATGTCAGTCTTCTACGGTTTGGATGACTGCTTCGTAAGCCTTTTTGGGTTTCATGTCCCGATCGAACAACAAGGTGTAATCCGTTCTTCCGCGGATGGGGAAGTTGTTTTTCCAAGACAGCCCATCATGCAATCCCCAAAAGGTGACCCTGCTGATTTTATCGGAATGCTTATTGAAAAGTTCAAAAATTTCAGCGTACCGGTTTGCCAATTGGGTCTGCACTGAATCGGGTAGGCTTTCTGGGTATGGATTCATGGTAGGGCTGTTTTCGAACCTTGTTGAAACTTCCGCTGTTGATTTTTCCCAAGGGCTTGGCAAGACTGAAATGTCCAGTTCGGTGAACATTACTTTAACCCCGGTTGCAGCATACATTTCAATGGCAGTTTCAATTTCCTCGATGGAGGGTTCATTCAAACTCCAATGGGCCTGGACTCCCACACCATCTATTTTGATTCCTTTGCTTTTTAGGTTTTTTACGATGCGGATGGCACCGTCTCTTTTGTCCGCATTGATCAAGTTGTAATCGTTGTAATACAGCTCGGCCTCTGGGTCTGCTTCGTGGGCAAACCGAAACGCATTTTCAATAAAACCTTCGCCGCCAATTTTAAAGAATGGGGATTTTCTGTAGGATCCATCTTCAGCTAAAGCTTCATTGACCACGTCCCAGCCTTTTATCCTTCCTTTGTACCTGCCTACTATAGTGGAAATATGGTTTTTTAGGCGGTTGGTCAGTTCGGCATTGTCAATGGTGTCACCTTCAGTCGTTTTAAATACCCACGGGGCCAATTGGCTGTGCCAAACAAGGGTGTGGCCCACCACAAACATATCATTCGCTTCTGCCAATTCCACCAATTTGTCGGACTGCTCAAAATTGAATTCGTCCTGTTTGGGGTGCAGATACATCCATTTCATGTCATTTTCTGCGGTCAATGCATTGAATTGGGATGTAATAAGGTCGGTTTCTTCCTTGTTTGCTTGGTTTATTTGGGAGCGATTGATGGCAACGCCCATTAAAAATTTATCCTTGAACGCTTCTTTCAAGGAATTTGTTTGCGCTTGTGTGGATTGATTACCTGCAAAGACGATTGCGGATAAAATCAGGATCAGGAATTTGTTCATGGTTTGTTTTTATGTGCATGTTTATACATTAATCACGTTGATTTGTACTGAAAAACCCTCATTTTACCCTGTTCAGCATTTCCTTTGGTCAGCAATCGATTTTGCATAATTGTTAAAATAATCTCAGTAAATTAGCGATGGTAGTGATTTCCTTCAAAAATAATTAATAAATTTAGAAAACGCAATCGATTGCGTATGAAATGCGATACTTGTTTTGTTGAATCAATCCAAACCACAATTTCATTAACCCTATGGGTTTGTCGATTCATTCCGATTGTCCAAAAAGTTTTGATTTTGAATACTAATACACACTGGATTTGAAGAAAAAGATATTGTTTAGAATCATCGCTGCCGCACTTCCAATTATCCTGATTTTGTTGGTTGAGGTAGTTTTACGCCTCTTCGGATATGGGGAGGGATACCAGCTTTTCAATAGGGTGAGAGGGGAAAACGGGGTAGAGTACCTTGTTGTGAACCCCAATCTATCCAAAAAATACTTTAAGGACACTGATTTTAGAGCGGACAGTCAATCGGATCTGTTCCTGCGGCAAAAAACCGACAGTACTTTTAGGGTGTTTGTCCAGGGGGCTTCAACGGTGGTGGGGTATCCATTTTATCGGGGGGCCTCGTTTCCAAGGTTATTGAAGCATCGACTCTCCCGAACTTTTCCTGAGAAGAACGTTGAAGTGGTGAATACGGGAATCACCGCCGTCAATTCATATACCTTGTGGGATGTAACGGACAAGATCATAGATCAGAAGCCCGATTTGGTCATCATTTATGCCGGACACAATGAGTATTATGGTGCTTTGGGCGTGGGATCCTCGGCTTCGGTTGGGAGTCACCCCGTTTTGGTAAGGAGTTATTTAAAGCTCAAGAACCTTCGGTTTTTTCAACTGATTGAAAATGCTCTAACGGGCTTGATGGGTACAGGTGCCCAAAATAAGAAATCGGTTACCGAGACCACTTTAATGGAGGTCATGGCAAGGGAGCAGGAAATTCCGTTGAATTCAGAAGCCTTTACTGCTGGAATATCCCAATTTGAGGGTAATTTGAAACGAATTTTGAATAAATATGAACGTCATGGGATTCCAGTAATCCTTTCCACCTTGGTGTCCAATGAAAAGGATGTAAAACCTTTTATCAGCGATGATCTGGACAAAGAAAACTTTGTTGAATCAATAGAAAAAAAC
The DNA here is from genome assembly GCA_030148335.1 of Allomuricauda sp. GTDB lineage: Bacteria > Bacteroidota > Bacteroidia > Flavobacteriales > Flavobacteriaceae > Flagellimonas. The sequence continues at coordinate 183,391 of JASBTQ010000032.1, forward strand.
ACACCGGAGGTGCATGAATTGGCACAGAATAATGCGGATGCCGCCTACATTTTGGGACAACACTATCTGGAGCGAAACCCAGATTCCGCCAAAAAGTACCTGCACCTAGCCAAAGAACTGGACTTGCTTCGGTTTCGGGCTCCGGAGAAAATCAATGAGGTGATTATGCTGCAGGCCCATGAGCGCAAAATACCTTTGGTAGATATGAAGAAAATATTTGAGTCAAAGGTACCCAATGGGATTCTAGGTGATGAATTGGTGGCCGAGCATGTGCACCCCAATGTGGAAGGTTATTTTGTAATGGCAGATGCTTTTTATGAGAAGGTAAAAGCGTTGAACCTATTGGAAAATTGGGAACATTATGTGCCTTATGAAGAGGCATTTGATGATATTCCAGTGACCCAAATCGATTCGCTCAAAGGAAAATTGGCGGTGGAAATCCTTAAACAGTCATGGCCTTATGATTTGAGCATGTCCGGAACCAAACCGGTCGGGTACAATTATGTGACCCAAAACCCAGCCTTTGAGGAAAGAACCGCCATCAATCTACATAACCATCAGGGGCAATGGCAGTATCTAATTACGCAGGCTTACCACAAATACAATGAGGATGGGGATTACAAAAAAGCCCTTAAAGTGGCCCAGACCTTAATTTTTGAGTTCCCGGAGCAGTTTAAAGTATATGAAATGGCAGGGGAGATGTGCCAGAAATTAGGGGACGATGCCTATGCGGAATATTACTTTAAGAAAAGCCAGTATCTCAAGAGCATGAAAGCTTCACAGGAGTAAACCTTACTCTGACACTTACCAAGGATTGTCGATGTCTTTGCTGGAATAGTGGTGGTTGCGATGATGAAAATAAGTGTTCCCGTTTGTTTTGCGTCGAATCTGATTGTTGCCAAACAAACGTTGTAAGAACGCCAAGGGAATCAAAATAAAATGGAAGATGATGAACATCAACACAAAGTTCATCACAATGCCCAGATAATGTGAGAGGCCCAGCCATATTTTGGCAATGGCCATTGAAACACTCTTGGAGATAATGCCGATGGCCATAAAAGCAATGGCGACATACCCCAACCAGTCCACATTCAGCCATAGGGAGATTATGAGCGATGCAAGCGCCAAAACAAGGATGGTCTCAAATGCTTTTTCCCGGGTCATTAAAATAGGGTATAAATAAAGGGTGCCAATGCGGAACTACTGGTCAGATAAATAAGGATGCCAAATAGTACAAATATGATGATCAAAGGGACCAACCACCACTTTTTGCGCTCTTTTAGAAATAGAAAGAATTCTTTTAAAAACTCCATTATTTTTCAATTACATAATTTTCCAAAACCAAAATATCCATACCTGAGTTGATGAAACATTGATAAGCATCCTCTGGCGTGTTTACAATGGGCTCATCCTTAACATTAAAGCTGGTGTTGATGAGCACTCCGTTCCCTGTCAATTTTTTAAAGGCCTGCAGTAGACTCCAAAATGTGGGGTTGACTTCTTTCTTGACCACCTGTACCCGGGCTGAACAATCCACGTGGGTTATGGCGGGCAAATCGGATTTAGGGGTTCTACGCTTTTCTTCCAGACTAAGTTCGTCAAAATTTTTGGGCAGGGGTTTTCTGAGGGATTCCTTCATGGGATTTGTGAACAACATATAGGCCGAATGTTTGCCTGGCTCAAAATAATCCTCATAATCCTCTTCGCAGACTGCTGGGGCAAAAGGACGAAAGCTTTCCCTAAACTTGATTTTTAGGTTGAGCTTGGACTGCATTTCAGGGTCTGAAGGGTCTGCAAGGATGCTCCGATTGCCCAACGCCCTTGGGCCAAATTCAGTACGTCCCCTAAACCATCCCACCACTTTTTTATCGGCGATATGTTGTGCGGTTAGTTGTAGAAGTTCATCGGTGGATTCAAAATGTTGATGGGAGCATTTGTGTTTGCGCAACAATCGTTCTATTTCTAAATTGGAATAACATGGGCCCACATAGGGGTTGAACGCTTTTTTAAGGCCAGTGAAGTTCAAATCTTGTTTTAAATGGGCAGTGGCCAATGCTGCCCCAATGGCCCCTCCGGCATCACCTGCAGCGGGCTGTACATAAATATCCTTAAAAATGTTTTCATTGAATATTGCCGAATTTGCAACACAGTTCAGGGCAACCCCTCCGGCCAAGCACAAATAGTCTGCTTGTGTTTCCTTTTTAATGTGATGGGCCAGCTTATGGACGATTTCTTCCAAAACCTTTTGTGCAGCAAAAGCCAAATCGGCATGCATTTGCGTTAAGGGCTCATCGGTTGTTCTTTTTTTGAATCCGAAGAGGGTTTCCCATTTTTTTGGATTGACCATCCGTAAACCAACGGGATATTCAAAATAGTCCATGTTCAGTTTGATGGAACCATCGGCTTTGATGTCCACCAATTTTTCTTTGATAATGGCAACAAAATTTTGTGCAGCTTTGGAGTTGTGGTTACTGTAGGGGGCAAGGCCCATCATTTTGTATTCCCCGGAATTCACTCTAAATCCCAAGAAATAGGTGAAGGATGAATAAAATAGTCCCAATGAATCTGGAAAATGGAGTTCTCCCAATACTTCAATTCCTTTGTCACCAGAAGCCAACCCATATGAGGTTGTTGTCCATTCACCAACCCCATCTACGGTCAAAAATGCACTTTTGGGAAATGGAGAGGTGTAAAAAGCACTGGCTGCATGGGATAAATGGTGCTCTGGAAATACAATGGAAATTTTTTGTGCATGTGGTCCGCCGATTTTTTTCAGTTGTTTTCGGATTACCTGCTTTGTAAAGAGTTTTTCCTTCAACCAAACGGGCATTGCCATGGCAAATGAACGAAAGCCTTTGGGTGCAAATGCGTAGTAGGTTTCCAGAAGCCGTTCAAATTTTAGGAAGGGCTTATCATAGAATGCTACGTAATCGAGGTCTTCAAGGGCATATCCAGATTCGGTCAGGCAAAATTGAATGGCTTCCGCAGGAAAGGAAGCATCATTTTTTATCCTTGAAAACCGTTCTTCCTGGGCGGCATACCTTACTTCGCCATCCACAATTAGTGCAGCGGCAGCGTCGTGATAGTAGGCAGATATTCCAAGTATCTTCATCCAAATAAAGGTATTCATTATAAAAAGAAGGGCTTTGGCCAAGGGATTAAATTTTACGGGCCGTTCGTTGGCCGTTGCCCTCCATAATCAAAGAAGGCTGTCTTTTGGGACAGCCTCCTTCTTTACGCAACTAAAATAACTAACTCAAACTAATTATATGAAATTTACTCAATTACTATTCTAATATCCAGGATTTTGGTATGTGGCTTTTTCGGCATCGGTCATATCCAAATTGTCTATTTGACCTTGCGGTATAGGCCTTAAGTAATGATAAGGCTGGATTTCCCGTGATATGGTAGTCGCAGGGCCATGATCTGTTGCAATGATACTTGCGACAATTTCAAATGATCCAGCAATTTCACTCCATTTTTGGGTACGTACCAGATCATACCATCTGACACTTTCACCAAAATACTCACGTGAACGCTCAGCCAAGATATAATCGATATCAATGGTCATGGGAGTGGCAGCCACCATTGCGGCACTGTTGTCTTCAATCCGCTCCTCTTGCTCTCCATTGTCAAATCGCCATTTACCCGCACGGGCACGAATCACATTTATCAAATCCCTAGCACTCATTGTTCCGGATGCACCTTTTACGGCAGCTTCAGCAGCAATAAAGTAGAACTCCGAAAACTTGGCTATGGGATAAGGGCGCGTATTTGGTACATTGGGCTGGCCCAGACCTCCTTCGTTATCGGTGCGGTAGGGTCCTGTCTTCCATAAACCGGGATAGAACCTTCTATTGAATTCGTTTAAATTGATCACATAATCTGCTCTTCCTGGTAATACTCCGCCACCAATATTGGCACCGTTTATGGGCGCTCCATTGTCTTCATACACCACAGCCGGATCATATTCATCCAAAAATGAGATGACAGCGTCGCCCGGTTCTATTTCCAAGCCGTTGGCACCAGTCAATGATGGGGTAGGATCGCCTCCTTGGTCCCAATTGCCTCGATAGCTGGTCGTAAAAGTACCATCGTAACGCGAATCTATATCCTTATCGGTAAAGTTCTCAGTCAAAGCGTTGATGGTAGGTGCCATACGGGTCCATGGTCTACCAAGGCTCTGAACAGATTGCCGTTGCACTGCAGGAACACCATCGACACTGATGGTGGTGTAATTGGATGTCGCCATCCAAACTGCGGTGTTGGCACTGTTGGAAGTGGTGCCCCAACCTGTTACCGGCGCACCATTGAATTGTTCGTTATCCTGGGTACGGTCGGCATACAACATCATCTCCGCGTGTCGATCATTAGAGCCTTCGTGAACATCATAAAAATACTCCAACAAGCCGTAAGGGCCAGGGTTTTGAATACCATCCATGGCCAAATCGTATGCCTCTTGAAAATAAAATGAAGCACCGTTGCCATCAGGATCGTTTCTTGGAGTTTCGGGGTATGTGGGAATCCCTTCTGGATTCTCCAACCACCAACCATAGGTCAAATACGCCTTGGCCAAAATGAGTCTGGCCACATTTTTGGTTACCGTACCGGTCAATCTCGGATTTTCAGGTAAATCGTTAACGGCCGTAACCAAATCGGGAAAAATGACTTTTGAATATACTTCAGGAACTGTGTTTCGTGTTGAAGTCCTCACCGCAGACCTATTGAATGCAAGTTCTCCAGACCCCAGATCCAATGGTACGCCTCCATAGGTCTGTACCAATAAGAAGTAATAAAATGCCCTGAAAAATCGTACTTCGGCAACAAGGGCAGGGTCCAATCCTACAGCTTCTGCATTTTCCAAAATACCATTGGCTGTGTTTATTGCTGGGAAACTCGAAAACCATACCCCAGCAGTTGCACCTTCATCTGATATGATCTGTCCTTCACCAGACAAGTCCACGTTTTTAAAATCACCCGTTGCAGACTCTGCCCAAGTATAATGGTCCGTACCGTTTTCCGTAGCGTTAAAGAAGCCGTTGTTCCCATAAATGTCCCTCATGGTTTCATATAAGAACACCACTCCGCCCTGAACTCCAGTCTCTGACTGGAAAAAATCAGGGGTAAATTGTCCTCTAGGGTTCTCTTCTATAATTTCCTTTGTACAGGCGCCCAATAAAAAGGCAACAGAAAGAACCGTAATCACTTTAGCTTTAAAATTAATTTTCACAGTCATTTTTTTAGAAAGTTACATTTAATCCAAATAAATAATTTCGTGTAGATGGTACGTTGGTACCAATAGTCGGGATATTACCGGAAATAAGACCTGCTGTATTTATATCCGCATTTTGCCGAACTCCGTCGTTGTTCACCCCAGAATTTGTTATTTCTGGATCCAGTCCCGATGCATCATTGAAATCGGAGAATAGTACAAATGGGTTTTGTACTGTGGCATATATGTATAAATTTTTGGCTCCCATTGCCTTGATCACATTGGGGTCAAATCTATAGCCCAAGGTCATGGCACGTACTTTCAGGTAAGAGCCATCAAAATATCCCAAGGTACTACCATATTTTGGACGGTCTCCCCCTATGCCCCCTGGTGCAGGATATTTGGCATCTGTGTTGGTTGGGGTCCAATATTCCACGTTAAGGTTGTTTCCCCTACCATTTAGCCTCATGGTGTTACCGTTATTATTGTGTAGGGTGCTTACCAAAATGCCTCCACTCTGAAAGGAACCCACCATGTTGAAATCAAAATTCTTGTAAGCCAAACGAGTATTGAACCCACCTCGGAAATCTGGAGTTGGATCTATAACTACCCTGTCATCCGCATTGATTTGTCGAACCGGAGAACCATCCGGATTAAACTCCCCGGTATATCGCACCCGGATCATACCCAGATTACCGCCTGGTTCATATTGTTCTAGAAATTCAGCTCCTTCATCATCGGCATTCCACAATCCCAATCGTTCATGATCATAGATAACGCTAAGGGGTTGGCCTACGAACCAAAGGTTACCTATATCTTCTTGTTGACCTGATGCCAATTCCACAATCTCATTTCTGTTGGTATAGAAGTTAACACCCACATCCCAGGTAAAATCCGAAGTTTGGATTGGGGTGGCATTCAGTGCCACTTCCACACCATTGCCCTTTGTTTTCCCTACATTACTGGTTACGTTGCTTACACCAGAAGTACTTGGTAGGCCGAGGTTAAGGAGTATATTGTTAGTCTCGGTCTGATAATATTCCACTGTTCCAGAAAGACGATTATTGAACAGTCCAAAATCAATACCGTAATTATAGGTTTGCGAAAACTCCCATTTTAAATTTGGGTTGGGCAATTGGGTCACCACAAAACCATTTGAAAAGGTATCACCAAAATTATATGCAGGATTGGTACCACCACCGTTTAATCGTCCTTGAACCGAAAAGGGATCAATGGCCTGATTGGAGGTTTCTCCATAGCCCGCCCTTAATTTTAATTGGTTGATCGCGTCAACATTATCCATAAAGGCTTCATTGGCAATGTTCCACCCTACAGATACCGCAGGATAAGTATACCACTTGTTCCCGGGAGACAATCGGGAAGACCCGTCTGATCGGATGGTAGCGGTAAGCAAGTAACGGTTGTCATATTCATACAACACTCTTCCCATCAAAGATAACAACCCCCATTCTATATAACCGGTATCGTAATCCATTACATCTTCCAATAAGGCTGAATCCGTATTGTACCATAAATCGTTTTCGTCCGGTATATTTTGAACCCGGATGAAGGAATTATCAAAATCATTTCCTTGAGCCGAGAAAAGCCCCACAAAATTCACTTTGTGCTTATTGGCAAAGATGCGGTCGAAAATCAATTGGTTCTCAACTACATAGTCCCGTGTAAGACTGGTACCGTAACTGGCCGAGTTAGGTTGATCCGGATTAAAACTAAAGACACCCTGGCCCGTAAAATCACCATCCCTGCTCGACCGTAGGTTAAGACCTATGTTAAGGCGGTACTTAAGGCCTTCAACAATAAAGGGCATTTTAAGTTCACCGTAAATGTTGTTATAGGTACCGAAGTCCAATTGTTCGTTTGCTCTTCGTTTTCCAATTCGGTTGATCTCATTTCGTGTAGGGATAAATACTTGGTCTTGACCATCCGTAAGCCTAACAGATTCCAAAAAGTTTCCATTTTCGTCATAAGGACTTAAAAGAGGAGATGCGGTATACACCCCGGCTGGCCCCACTATACTATTGGTAATACTATAGTTCATCACTGAGTTTACCCCATAGCGAAATAATTTGCCCACCTCTTGGTCCAATGAGAAACGCAGGGAATACCTTTGGAAAGAATCGCCAGGAACAGGAGAAGTCTCTTTAAAATAGCCCAAACCAACATTGTAGGTACCATTTTCAGTACCCCCTTGTACAGTGATATCATGCGCTGTTTGCATCGATGATCCAAACAATAAATCTTGCCAATCGGTATCATTATCAACACTTTCATCATTTCCTGTAGGCGTTCCGGTGCCATTGGCAGCGGCAATCTCACGTAATTCCAATAGTTGGGCCGTATTCATTACTGGCAACTTGGCAAATACTTCCTTGGTGCCATAATAGGAATTGTAAGTGAATTGTGCCTTTTGCCCCTTTGTGCCTGACTTTGTTGTGATGATGATTACCCCGTTTGCACCTCTGGACCCATAAATTGCAGTGGCCGAAGCATCCTTTAAGATATCCAAACTCTCAATGTCGTTTTGGTTGATGTCACTCAGCCCCCCAGAAAAGGGAATACCATTTAATACAATAAGTGGGTCGTTGGAGGCTGTAAGCGAGCGTACACCACGAATTTGAATTTGTGGCGCAGCTCCCGGCCGCGTACTGGTAGAGGCAATGTTTACACCAGCGGCACGTCCCACAAGGGCTTGTGTGAAATTGGCGCTTTGTACCTCGTTCAGGCTTTCGCCTTTAATGGAAACCACCGAACCCGTTACGGACTCCCTTCTTTGCGTTCCATACCCAATCACTACAACTTCATCCAATTGCTGGGTGTCTTCTGCCAATTGGACACTTACTGTGGATCGGCCATTGATCGCAACCGTTTGTGTTACGAATCCAAGATAGCGGAACTCCAAGCTTGCATTGGAAGCCGCCTCAATCACGTAGTTCCCGTCAAAATCTGTTGTTGTTCCATTGGTTGTGTTTTGCACGATGATGCTAACCCCCGGAATAGGCGCGCCCGAAGTATCGGTGACGGAACCGGATACCTGTATGGTATTCTGGGCTAGCACAGTAGTGGTGGAAAGCACGAACAGCAAAAGGCTTGTCAAGTACAAAAACAAAGGTGTTGCCCCCCTGTCATCTGTGTGAACAGTTAATGGTTGTTTAGTCATGTTACTAAGTTTTTATTTTGTTTAGTTAATTCGTTCCATTATGACAAAAAAGTGTACATAATATTTAGAATGTGATAAATATACACATTATATTTGTTGACGCAATCGGTTGCGTAAAAAAATTTAAAATTGAGCTGAAAAATATTTGATAAGCCCTATAAGTAGGGCTTAAACTATGGATATACAACTGAATAGGTTCCTTAAAAAGGCTAAGCAAACGATTGCTATACCATATTAATGTGTATTTTTAACATTTAAATCCATACATTATCCTATGAAAAACACAACTTTCACCTGCAAAAACAGTCTAACTGGATTTTATCTTCCAGGTATTTTGTCATTTTCACTGCTTTTGGCCACCTCCTGTAAGCAACAAAAGAAAATGCCCGATGGGGTCGCTACGAATGATGGCATTGTGGCGGATACTATCGGGAAAAACCCTGATGTCATATATACACTGAGTTCCAAATTATATACCGCCGACCCTTCGGCCCATGTTTTTGAAGGGAAACTATATGTGTATCCCTCCCACGATTTTGAGTCAGGTATTCCGGAAGATGATCTGGGCAGTCACTTCAATATGGAGGATTACCATGTGTTTTCCATGGATAGTGTAGGGGGAGAGGTGACAGACCATGGATTGGCACTGCATATTGATGATGTGCCTTGGGCCGGAAGACAAATGTGGGCCCCCGATGCCGCCGAAAAGGAAGGGGAATACTTTTTATATTTTCCAGTGAAGGACAAAAAAGATGTCTTTCACATTGGTGTGGCCAAAAGTGACTCACCAGCAGGTCCTTTCAAGGCGTTGGATCTCCCTATCGAGGGAAGCTATAGTATGGATCCAGCCGTTTTTGAAGATACCGATGGCAAATATTATATGTACTTTGGCGGTATTTGGGGTGGTCAACTCCAGAGATGGAGAAATAATAAATACCATGGCGAAGATACCTATCCCGCAGATGATGCTCCTGCACTTTCCCCCAAAGTTGCCCTGTTGGCCGATGACATGGCCAGCTTTGCCGAGGAACCCAAGGATGTGATGATACTTGATGAAAACGGGGACCCCATTACCACAGGAGATAACAATCGAAGATTTTTTGAGGCCGCCTGGGTACATCGATATAAGGACAAATATTATCTCTCCTATTCCACAGGGGACACCCATAAAATTGTGTATGCCATAGGGGACAGTCCTTATGGTCCGTTCACGTATCAAGGTGTGATCCTTGATCCCGTATTGGGTTGGACCAACCATCATTCCATTGTGGAATATCAGGGCAAGTGGTGGTTGTTTTTCCATGATAGCTCCATGTCGGGTGGAAAGACACATTTGAGAAGTGTGAAAATGACTGAGCTTACCCATAAAGCGGACGGGACCATAATCAGAATAAATGCTTTAGAGGGTAAATAAAAATATGCTCACCGAATAGGTGACATTTTATAAAGGAGGAGCTGTTTACCCTTCCCTTCCATCGCAACTAGTTCAAAATCTCTTGTGAGTCCGGTATGCTATGCCGCTTTTTTCTGGTCAGATGGCACTTGAGGTAAATGTACTGTTCACTTTTCTCAGGATTCCCAAAGGATTGTCGTTTTGTAATTCGGCCGGTAGCATGGATTGTGGCCAATTTTGGAAACAGACTGGGCGTACCCATCGAATTATGGCCGAGGTCCCCACCGAAGAGAACCTACTGTCCGTGGTTGCAGGGAAGGGGCCACCGTGAAATATGGACGGACAGACCTCGACACCAGTGGGAACACTGTTGAAAATTATTCGACCCACCTTATTTTTCAGGGCATCCACTACCTTTTCATATTTTTTTATCTCCGATTCGTCACCCAATATTGTTCCGGTAAGTTGACCTTCCAAACTATGAAGGATATTGGTGAGTTCCTCCTCATCTGTACATTGGACAACAAGGGACAACGGTCCAAAAACCTCTTGATGCATTACGGGGTTCTCCAAAAAATCCTTTCCGCTTACTGCAAGTAGTTGCTGTCTTCCATAATTTGGTGGCAATTCCTTCCCAAACTCTGCCACGACGGATACTTTTTTGTGGCTAGAGATTTCTTTTCGTCCCTTTTCATAGTTTTCATATATGTTGGGATGCAACATACTCGATGGATTCAAAAGCGACAATTGCTCACCCAATGTGGAAACAAAATCGTCCAAAGCCTTTCCTTTAAGTCCGATCAGCAAACCGGGATTGGTACAGAATTGGCCAGCCCCCAACGTAATGGAGTTGGCATATAGAGAGGCCCAATGATCCTTTTTTCCTTCTAAGGCAGAGGGAAGCAGAATAACGGGATTCACACTCCCCATTTCAGCGAAAACAGGTATGGGTTCCTCCCGTTGTGTACCCAAATTATAAAGTGCCGTTCCACCGCGGATGCTTCCGGTAAAACCTACGCCCTTTACTTTTGGGTGGGTAACCAATCTTTTTCCGACTTCGAACCCACTGCTGTTCAAGTTTGAAAAAACCCCATCGGGCATTCCTGTTCTTTCTGCGGCCTTTATAATGGCCGACGCGACAAGTTCGCCGGTTCCGGCATGCATTGGGTGGCTCTTTACAATGACAGGGCACCCCGCTGCCAGGGCACTTGCCGTATCACCCCCGGCAGTAGAAAAGGCGAAAGGAAAATTACTGGACCCAAAAACTACTATGGGGCCAATCGGGAACAACATTTTTCGTATGTCTTCTTTAGGTATGGGTGCACGTTCGGGAAGTGCGGTGTCTATGGTCGCATCGACCCAGGAACCTTCTTCGAGCAATGCGGCAAATGCATTGAGTTGTCCCATCGTACGGCCTCGTTCTCCCAAGGCACGACCTTCGGGAAGCCCAGATTCCTGCATATAGGTCTCAATCAACTCATCGCCCAAATTCCCAATTTCTTCGGCAACGGCCCTTAGAAAACTTGCTTTTTTGACACCTGAAAATTGTTTGTACTCCTGAAATGCCCGCTCCGCCAAATCAACTGCTTCGTCAATTTCCGCCGAGGAGGCTTCATAAAAAGTCCAAGCCGTATTTTGGTTGCTTTTTGGATTAAAGGTGTGGAATGTTATTTCGCCGTTCGCCGATACTTTTGAACCGATATGGTTTTTTCCTGATATCATTTTTTAATTTTTTTCTTATTGATTAGCATAGGATATTTTAACATACTCTCCATTATTTCTTTTTTTGTACCCTTTTTAAAGAGTAGTCGACAAAAGCATTGATTCCGAAATTCCAATTAGGAACCTTATCTGCTGAGTTGACCCAATTCACCAGCATGCCCAGTTTAGGTGATTCAATGATCACCCTGTCCTGTGGTTTATGGGTGAACCCCATATCTTTTTCATTTCTATCCAAAGTTGGGGCGAACATGGTTCCACAAAAAAGAATGAACCCATCGGGATATTGATGGTTGTCGTTGATTACTTGTTTTACCAATTCTTCGGGCGACCTGCTTATTTCTCCCATGTCACTCGCATCTTTTAATTCAAAACCATCGGTCCCGGTAATGGTTAAGGATACCTTGGCAGTTTTTACATCGTCCAATGAAAAAGAGTCATCGAACATTCTGAACAGGGGACCAACGGCACAAGATCCATTTTGGTCCTTTGCTTCTCCCAACAATAAGGCACTTCTGCCCTCATAATCCCGTAAATTCACGTCATTGCCCAAAGTTGCCCCCACTATTTTGCCTGAATTGGTGACCACCAATACTATTTCAGGTTCTGGATTGTTCCATTTGGAATCACTGAGCACGCCTACCTCCGCACCAAACCCCACCGATGAAAAAGGTTGGCTTTTGGTGAACACTTCTGCATTGGGGCCAATACCCACTTCCAGGTACTGGGACCAAATCCCCCTTTTCTTTAGTTCATCCTTTAAACTAACGGCCTGTGGTGAGCCCGGTACGATGTTGTTCAGGCTTTCGCCGATGACGGTGGTGATCTCGTCCCTGAGTTGCATGGCCAATTGGGGTTCCCCTTTTGCCCTCTCCTCAATTACTCTTTCCAATAGGCTTTTTATAAAAGTGACCCCGCAGGCCTTTACGGCTTGGGTGTCGTTAGGGGAGAGGAAATAGGGCTTGGCATGATTTTTCTGATAATAAATTGAATTTTCCAAAATATCTTCAAAAGGGCCCACTTTTGTAATATTTGGATCGTTTACATCCAATATTTCTTTGTAATTGCCTGAATTGATCAGTTCCCCTGTAGATTTGAAATGATAGGATAGATCATATACCCATTCCTTATGGACCCAAACTACATGGGGCCCTTCAATATTATTGTAGGCTCTTTCACGTGGTATGTGGCATCTTCCTATCCAAACACCTTCATCTGTAATGGAACGGTTCATCAAGAGGTCTTTCATTGTACTATTTGGTTTAAATGACTGAATATTGTATTCTTTCTATTTTCTGCTCTATCATTACATATCGGAACCAATGGCATGTTTCGCACCTAAATTCCCATTTCCCACTCAACTATAAGTTTTATGCTCCTTAGGCTTTAAAGCAACTACAAAACCTGCCAATTGCTAAATCGGCAATACAGATGTTGTTACTTGTAATTTTCACATTTTTTTTGCATAGATAACAACAATTTGATAAATTGCTGTTATATTAAGTGTAAAACTTACAATTAATTATAACATATTTAAATTCTTTTCCCCCACTATAGATCAAGCTTTTAGACAAGTTCAACAATTATTACGGAAATGATAAATGCTAAAATTTTGGAGAAAATGTTTCTTGAACATTACCAAGAATGGTGTTTGTTATCCTATAGCTATGTGCATGATCTGGATGATGCGGAAGATGTGGTACAGGCCATTTTCATTAAACTGTTACAGAAAGAGGAGCATGGCTCCATTGGTAGTTTAAAACCTTACATCAGTAAAGCTGTAAGAAATGAAAGTTTGAAAAAAATCAAAAGTAAGCAAAGAACTTTCACTATTCCCCATTCCACTACCCACGTACCCTCCTATGAGAACGAGTTGATACAGTCAGAGATTTCCGAAACGATTTTCAGGGAACTGGAATCTTTGCCTGCACAGAACAGAAAGGTATTTGAACTTTGCGTCATGGAAGGGATCAAGTATGAGGGCGCGGCAGAAATCATGGGTGTAACGGTCAATACAGTAAAGTATCATTTGAAAAAATCCTTCAAGATGCTTCGTTTAAATTTGAGAAATATACATTTATGGATATTGTAGAATGCCATATTCATAAAAAAGAATATAAAAATTTAAGATTTTCACTACCCGCTTTTTACTTTTTCAGGTCTTATAGATAGGTGATACGTTATCATCGCTATAAACAAAGACCAAATTGATCGTAAAAATTATCCTTAAAAAATTAAAAGGGCACTTAAGCGAAGAGGAAGAAATTCTATTTGAAAAGTGGTTGGCCGAAGATGATGAAAATCCTTTTACCTTTCAAAGGCTCTCAAATTTACAGGGCAAATCGAAGGAATTTCAGGATATACATCACCTTGATCCACAAAGGGCTTGGAAAATAATCCAACGCGAGCTTCACCCAAATAAACCAAACAGACGCCCCGCGGCGACTTCTCATATAAAGTTTATACGCTATGCGGCGGTTTTTGTGGGCATTGTAGGCCTATCCCTTCTATATAGGGCATTTTATGCGGAAGAACAGGTGGAGATAGCACTTGACCCAACAGCCATCAGGTTGGAACTGGGAAATGGTGAAACCCGAATCCTCTCCCAATCCGGCTCCACGGAGATCGTAACAAAGGATGGCAATGTGTTGGGCAGCAAAGCTGACGGTGTGGTGGACTATTCCCAAAACAATGTTGATGAAAATGATGTTGAGGTATATAATACGCTCCATATCCCCAATGGGAAAAAATTCAAGATTGTGTTGTCAGACGGAACTACTGTCAATCTTAATGCCGGTTCCACCTTGGAGTATCCGGTAAAATTCATCAAAGGAAAACATAGAAAAGTGACCTTGATCGGTGAGGCATTCTTTGATGTTACAAAAGATGAAAAGAGTCCATTCATTGTCACTTCCCGTTCATTGGACATACGTGTTCTGGGCACCAAATTCAATGTAACGTCCTATCCCGAGGATGTAGACCAGAAGACGGTATTGGTCGAAGGAGCTGTTAGGCTTTATGAATCGGGAGGGATGTATGATCAGGACAATTCTACATTACTTGCCCCGGGGGATATGGCCTCATGGGAAGGTGACAACAATAAAGTAAGCGTAGAACAGGTCGATACCGAATTATATACCAGTTGGATGCAAGGAAAACTCGTTCTCAAGGGAATGAAGTTCAAGGATATAGAAAAAAGGCTTGAAAGACACTATGGGGTGTCCATACAGAACAAGAACAAAGAATTAGAGGATAGGGTGTTCACTGCCACTTTTGATGTGGAAACCATTGAAGAGGTGCTCAACACTTTCGTGTCCGAAACAAGTTTTGACTATGTAATAGAAAACGATCAAATAACCATTTTAGAATAAATAACCAAAAACCAGTTACACGCCTATGAAATAAAAGCACAAAAAAAATCGGGAAATGCGGCAACATCTTCCCGATTGAGATCATTAACTCAAAAAAATTAAGTTAACTAAAAACATTACAAAGGTATGAAAAATTACATCAAGAGCACTCTGCCTTGTTTAACAAACAACTTGTCGCTAACGGTGAAACTAACTGCACTTTTCTTGACAGTTTCCTTTTTTTCGACATATGCAAATTCCTACTCCCAAAAGACCAAACTCAGTTTGGATATGGAAAATGTGGAAATCATGCAAGTGTTCGAACAGATTGAGTCTGTTTCAGAATTCAAGTTCTTTTATGACAACAAAAAAGTAAATGCTCACAGAAAGGTCTCCATCAACGTAGACAAAAAATCGATCACAGAAATACTG
Organism: Allomuricauda sp.; assembly: GCA_030148335.1. Taxonomy (GTDB): domain Bacteria; phylum Bacteroidota; class Bacteroidia; order Flavobacteriales; family Flavobacteriaceae; genus Flagellimonas. The sequence continues at coordinate 198,675 of JASBTQ010000032.1, forward strand.
GATCAACTTTTCCAGGGAACCAATATCACTTATGTCTTTATCAAACAACAAATTATTTTAAAGACCAAGAACGCAATCGATGGCGTTCCCATGGAAGCAGGTCGTCCCCCATTCCCTGATGTCGAGCCCCAAGCTACAATATCAGGAAAGATCACAGATTCCAATGGCGTGCCGATACCAGGGGCTTCCGTGATCGAAAAAGGCACGACCAATGGTGTGGCTGCCAACTTTGACGGGGTGTACCAGATAACGGTCCAGAATTCCAATGCTGTTTTGTTGGTCAGCTCCATCGGGTTTACAAGAAAGGAAATTCCTGTTGGTGGGGCCACAACCCTTGATATCGTTTTGCAGGAAGATACCCAGAACTTGAACGAAGTAGTGGTAACGGCCCTGGGAATCAAGCAAGAGACCAAAAAATTGGGGTATTCCATTGCCCAAGTGGATGCCGAAGAGGTGAACGTGAACAGGTCCTCCAACTTTATGAATACCCTTCAAGGTAAGGTGGCCGGTGTCAATATAGCATCTTTGAGTTCAGGTCCCGGTGGGTCATCAAAGGTCAGGATACGTGGGCAATCATCCATTTCTGGAACCAACAACCCTTTGATAGTGGTAAACGGTGTTCCCATTGACAATACAAGTTTTGGAACCAGCCCCGGCAGTACAAGTACAGAAGTGGGCACCAATAGTGCCGGTGTCTTTTCCGACGGAGGCGATGGTTTTTCCAGTATCAATCCGGATGATATAGAAAGTATGACCATTCTAAAGGGTGCCACTGGAGCCGCACTTTATGGATCCAGGGCAAAAGATGGTGTTATCATGATCACCACGAAGTCCCGTGGGCGTCAACAGGGAATAGGTGTCACCTACAACCTTAACGTTATGGACCACACGCCTTTGGATTTTACAGATTATCAGTATGAATATGGACAGGGCGAATTTGGAGTAAGGCCAACATCTGTCAATCCCACATCGGGACAATGGTCTTTCGGGGAGCGTTTTCAGCCTGGAATGACACAGGTTCTTTTTGACGGTGTGGAAGTTCCCTATGTTCCGGTATATGATAGGATAAAGAAATTCTACAGGAACGGAACCGATATTACCAACTCCATATCCATTTCAAGTGGGTCGGAAAAGGGAGGTTTCAACCTTTCCCTTTCCAATTTGGGCAGTAAGGGCATAACCCCGAACAACGAATTCAACAGGAAGACCGTAAACCTTGGTGCAAACTATGACCTGTCAGACAAGCTCAGTATTGAGACCCATATCAATTATTCCTATGAGAAAAATGTGAACCCACCCAACGTGGGGGAACAGGACAATACCATTCCTGTGGCCCTTTTCAACATGGCCAACTCCATGCCTTTGGACCTCTTGGATGAGAAAAAGTTCAATGCTGATGGCAACGAATTTGTGTACAGTAGATTTAGAAACCGTACCAACCCATATTTCACACTTTCCGAACAGTTCAACGAGATACGAAGGGATAGGATATTTGGTAATGTTGCGGCACGATATAAAATTCTTTCGTGGCTCACCGGACAGATCAGGGTAGGGCAGGATTATTGGTCCCGTTCCCAGGAATTCAACGGATTTCCTACAGGACAGGCTTCCCGCCAAGCTGCTCCCGAACCATTCTTCAATGGTACCTACACCCAAACTGCTAGAAGATATAGAGAGACCAACGTGGACTTTTTGTTTTCCGGTGATTTTGATCTTTCAGAAGACCTTGGACTGGGATTCAACATTGGGGGCAATCAATTGAGAAGGAGGCAAGAGCTTAACCAGGTGGATGTTACCGATTTTGTGATCAGGGATTTGTACACCGTACAAAACGGTAGGGTAAAGAACCCGACCTTTTCCATGTCCGAAAGAGGCATAAACTCCTTGTACGGAGCTGTTGACCTATCCTATAAGGATACCTATTTCTTAAGTGGAACGGCCCGTAACGATTGGTTCTCCACACTTGCCAAAGAGAATAGGAGTATCCTGTATCCTTCAATTTCCGGGAGTGTTCTATTCTCCAATTGGACCGGGGATGGTGCAGAATGGCTCACCCTGGGCAAACTAAGGGCCGCTTATGCCGAAGTGGGCAGCGATACGGACGTGAGTCCTTATTCCGATGCATTGTTCTACGACATCAATGCCAACTTTTTCCCAGGACCCGATGGAGCGCCCAATCCAGTCGCCGGGGCCAATACATCCATACTTCCCAACCCTGATCTTCGCCCCATGCGTGTAAAGGAAACGGAAATAGGCCTCGATCTAAGAATGTTCGATAACCGGGTAGGGTTGGATGTGGCCGTATATCGCAAGACCACGATAGATCAGATCATACCAGCTCAGATTTCCAATTCTTCAGGATTTATAAGCCAGTTGATCAACAGTGGTGAAAGTAGGAGTGACGGTATTGAAATGCTGTTGAACCTGACACCGATCCGCAATGATGATCTACGATGGGATTTTAGTTTCAATGCATCCTACAATAAAACCAAAGTGATCAGCCTCCTTAGCGATGAGGAAGGAGAGAGTATTTTGGTAGGTAACCACGTGTTCAACGGTTATCTCTACCAAGTAGTGGGTAAGGAAATTGGTCAATTGGCTGGTTTCGGATACAAGTTCGATGACCAAGGAAGACAAATATTTGCCAATGATGGAAGGCCTTTGAGGTCAGATGAAATCAAATTCTTTGGAAGTGCACTGCCCAATTGGGTTGGAGGTATTACCAACACGGTGCGCTACAAGGATTTCAACGTATCCTTTCTGATTGACTTTAAATTGGGAGGTAAGATGATTTCCGGAACCAACTTCAATGCCGTTAGACACGGTCTCCATAAAATGACCCTTCCCGGAAGGGATACCGGGGTCATCGGAGAAGGGGTGAACCAAGCAGGAGAACCCAATACGGTTGCAACAGAACCCCAGACCTATTGGGAAGTGGTGCGCTCACAGCAATTGATAGAACCCATCGTGTACAATTCCGGGTTCTGGAAATTGAGGCAGATTACCGTGGGCTATGATTTCCAAAAGTTCATTCCAGAGAACTCCTTTGTGCAAGGGGTTACCCTCAGCCTGATTGCAAACAATGTGGCGATACTCAAAAAATGGGTTCCCAACATTGATCCCGACTCCTTTGCCTATAGCTCGGACAACGTTTCTGGACTGGAATCCACTGGTGTGCCAACTACAAGAAGTATCGGGTGTAACCTAAACATCAAATTCTAAACAAGACATCATGAAAAATATAGGGAATAAAATCATAATTTTTGTAATCCTGATAGGTCTATTGGGGTGCGAAAAGAATTTTGATGAACTCAATACCAATACCGTTGACCCCACAAGCGAAAGCATAGACCCTGTCTTCTTGTTGAACAATGCAATAGTCGGGCTCTCCTTTCCAAGTGGTACCAATATCTACTATGATGAGGCCATTGTACAGCAGATAGTCACACCGAACTCGGGATTTGTGGCCGGGGCCAACTATAATCAGGATAACCGGAACAATACTGGAAACCAGTGGGATACATATTATGAAAACGTCATAAAACATACCAGTGACGTTATTTTTCAGCTGAGCACTCAAGAATCGGACCGTACCAATTTATTGCAGATGGCCCGTATCTTGGAAGCTTATGCTTTTATGGTGTTGACCGATGAATATGGGGAAATTCCCTACTTTGAGGCAGGTAAGGGCTTGTCGGAGCAGGTGGTTTTGCCCAACTATGACCCTCAGGAACAGATCTATCCGGATCTGATCACGGAATTGACAGAAGCACGGGATGCCCTGAGTGATGCTGCCCCAGCTGAAAACGGGGAGGCCATGTACGCAGGAAATCTGGATCAGTGGAGAAAATTGGCCAACTCCCTCTTGGTCAGGATCGGGATGCGACTTTCCAATGTAGATGCCTCCTTGGCAGAACAGACCGTTCAAAGTGGTTTTGATGGAGGGGTGATGGAGTCTAATGACGATAATTTTGTGGTGCGCCATGATACCAATTTCACCAACCCATACAGCTTTACCTTTAATGGAACAGAAGCCAATAACTTTTATTTGACGGACGTGTTTGTAGACTACCTGTATGGAAGCAATGACCCACGGTTGGCCTCATTGGCCATCAGATATGTGGGTGCCGCATCAGGACCGGACCAAGTGGTGGACATCGCCTCAAAGGACCCCGATGATCAGATAGGGATGCCCATGGGGTATGACAACAGTACCATTGGCACTGTGGTGGCCAATGAAGGACTCGCCAGTTTCTACGACTTTTCCCAGTTGGATCGGTTCACATATGGTGCCCAATCCTCACCCATGTTCCTCTGTACCTATGCACAGACCCAATTATTGTTGGCAGAAGCAGCGGTCAATGGTTGGGTATCGGGTGATGCGGCCGAATATTACGAGAATGGAATACGCGGACATATGGAGCAGGTGGCTGCCTATGGGGAAAGTGTGGCCATTGCCGGGACGGATATTGATACTTATATAGCCGCCAATCCATTGGATATGGGCAATGCTATTGAGGAAATCAACACACAATATTGGGTGGCTTCCTTTTTGAACGGACCAGAGCTGTTCGCCAATTTTAGAAGGTCTGGCTATCCAGATCTGACACCCAATCCCTATCCCGCCCAGGATATCACCGGTGATTTCATAAATAGGTTGACCTATCCCCCTGACGAAATAGCAGTAAATCAGGAAAACCTTCAAGAGGCGGTTTCCAGAATGGGCCCCGACAATTTGGATACGAAGGTTTGGTGGGATGTAGATTAATTGATAACCAAGATCATTACATAAAAATAAAGCATGAAATCAGTATTAAAACAGATCATTGCCAAGAACAAGCAAGAAGAAAAAGACCTTGGGTTGGCCAGGCAGGCAGAAATGGAAAACCCAAAAACTACCGACGACAGAAGAAACTTTCTGAAAAAGACGGCCTTGGGTGGCATTGCAATGACCGGAATGATGGGGCTGGGCATAGAGGATACCATAGCACAGACCACTTCCAAGGTCAGCCGTATGTCCGCACCTTCGGAACTCAAGATTACCGACATGAGGTATGCCCTTACCAATGTGATGGGAGGCACGGCCATAATCAAGATAGAGACCAATCAAGGTATTTACGGTCTTGGAGAGGTAAGGGACGCGGCGGACGTGCGTTATGCACTTTTTCTTAAAAGCCGGATTTTGGGCAAAAACCCTTGCAATGTCGAAAAGATATTCAAGAGCATAAAACAATTCGGAGGACCTGCCAGGCAAGCCGGAGGAGTCTGTGCTGTTGAAATGGCACTTTGGGATATTTGCGGTAAGGCATACAATGTGCCCGCTTGGCAATTGCTTGGGGGAAGATATAGGGACAAAGTAAGGCTCTATGCAGATACCCCCGAAGCATCCTCTCCTGAAGAGCAAAAACGACTGATAGATTTCAGGGTAAACGAACAGGGATACACTTGGCTGAAAATGGATGTTTCCATTGGCGAGCTAAGGGGCAAGCCCAATACTGTGGTCAATGGAAAGTTCTGGGAAAACGATAAAGGAGTTTTGGCCCAATGGGGCGATCGGAGCAATCCGATGTCCTACGCGAACACTATGCACCCCTTTACCCAGATACAGATCACCGAAAAAGGACTTGAGGAACTGCAGCGGGTAGTAGAGGACGTTCGGAACATGGTAGGTTATGAAATTCCGATTTCAACCGATCATTATGGACATTTTGACCTCAATAACGGGATACGCTTGGCAAAAGCCCTTGACAAATACAGGTTGGCTTGGTTCGAGGACATGGTGCCCTGGCAGTACAATGAGCAATGGAGGACCATAACCGATACCATTGAGACACCCACGACGACAGGTGAGGATATCCATTTCTTGGAGAACTTTAAGCCTCTCATTCATAACAGGTCAGTTGATATCATCCACCCAGACTTGGCATCATCAGGCGGTCTTTTGGAAACAAAAAGAATCGGCGACTATGCCGAGGAATATGGTATTGCCATGGCCATGCACCAAGCTGGCACACCTGTCTCCTTCATGGCCAATGTGCATTGTGCGGCTGCGACCCAAAACTTTTTGGCCCTGGAGCATCATTCAGTGGATGTGCCTTGGTGGGAAAGCTTGGTAAAAACGGTTGGTGGTTTTAAGATGATCGACAAAGGTTTTGCCACCGTTCCGCTTACCGCACCAGGTTTGGGGATAGAGTTGGATGAAGAAGTGGTGAAGGAACATTTGCATCCTTCGGATAAAACATTCTTTAAATCCACTGAGGAATGGAATGAGCTTCGTTCCCATGACAGGAGCTATAGTTGACAATAGGATAACATTCTTCCAAATAAAGGTGGTGTTCCATTGCGATCGCCCCTTTATTTGGGAGTAAGATTTTGAGTTAGTTTAGTTTGAGTTTGATAGGAGGACTCCCGTTTTTAACGGGGGTTTCCTATCTCACTTAATCCATTGGAAAATTAGTATGGATCATCCCGTATGTAAGGAAAAATTAAAAAATACAGAAATGAGAAATTTAAGGATAGTATTGGTGCTAAGTTGTTTTCTTGGGTTTTTTTATGCCAGATCGCAAGGAGTAACGGCCTCACCAGAATATATTAAGGAACTGACCTCCAACTGGACCGGTGAGCGTTTTGCCGACGGAAGGCCAAAAGTTTCCGATGCCCTATTGCAAAGAATGAAAAAAATCCAAATAGAGGAAGCTTGGGGCTTTTTAAGAAGAAAGGGATATAACAATCAATATGAAGGGGAATGGGAAATAATCCATCCAGAAAATGCCATGACCGGTAGGGTGGTAACCGCACAATATATGCCCCTTAGACCGGACTATCAACAATTGGTGAAACTTAAAGGAGCACAAGAGAAACGTGACACCATCGGTGGTAGTAACTCATGGCCCATTCAACAATTGGTGCCTGGGGATGTTTATGTGGCAGATGGCTACGGAAGAATCATCGATGGCACCCTGATCGGCTCCAATTTAGGGAATGCCATCTATACCAATTCCAAAAACGGGGTAATTTTTGACGGTGGCGTAAGGGATGTAGCAGGTCTTTTGGACATTGAGGGATTCAATGGATGGTACAAAGGTGCAGACCCTTCTTATTTACAGGAAGAAATGTTGACCAGTATCAACATGCCCATCCGTGTTGGAAGGGCAATCGTATTACCCGGTGATGTGGTTTTGGCGAACCAACATGGAACCATTTTCATTCCTTCCCATTTGGCTTCGGAATTGGTGCTTTCCTCTGAAATAGTGGGCCTTCGCGATCTTTTTGGATTTCAAAGGTTACGGGAAAAAAAATATACGGCAGGACAGATAGATACCAAATGGACAAAAGAGATCAATGCAGATTTTGAAAATTGGCTAAAGGAATATCCAGATAGCAAGCTGCCCATGACCAGAAAGGAACTTAATGATTATATGGCATCCAAAAAAGATTAGATCCTGTCACCATAAAACCAAACGAATGAAAAATTACCTTTTAAAATATTCCCCTAAATTTTTGATGACCACAAAACCCTTTTTTTTGGGGATACTTCTCTGTTTCTCTACAGTTTTAATAGCTCAAAAGAATGATGCCGAAGTCAACAAAATCGATGGTGCCGTAAGCCAGCTATACAAGGCCATGGTCGATGGGAATAAAGATAGATTGGAAGAATTGACCATGGACGGGCTAACCTATGGCCACTCCAGCGGTAAAATAGAGAATAAAACGGAATATGTGGACGGTGTCTTGCATGGTGGATTTCAATTTTCGTCGATAACCCCGGCAGATCAAACCATTTCAATTTCGGGGAAAACAGGTATGGTACGCCATATTTTTAAGGGCGAAGGCACCAATAATGGCACATCGGCGACAGTCAAAATAGGTTGCCTATTGGTGTTTCAAAAAGAAGGTGGGCAATGGAAATTATTGGCAAGACAGGCATATAAACTTTAATTCCTTCTATTTTGAAAAATATCACAATATATTCAATAGCACTGGGATTGGCGGCATTGCTGTTCCTGATAATTATTGGGATGGCCATCATGGGCCATATTGATCAGGCCGGACTATTCACCCTTGGATTTTTTGCTTTGTTGGCCTTCGGGTTCAACGGGTACGAAAAAATGAAGGGATTGATATTCACCACAATGATCTTCGCAGGGGTAACGGCAGCGCTGTATTACCCTACTTACTTTACCCATATGGGTGATTTTAAATTCACCGTGCTGATTATTCCCTTGATACAGATCATCATGTTCGGTATGGGAACCACGATGAGCATCAAAGATTTTGCTGCCGTATTCCAATCACCAAAAGGGGTGATGATCGGAGTTTCGGCACAACTGATCGTAATGCCCCTAATGGGTTATTTTTTGGCACAGATCAGTAACTTTCCACCGGAAATAGCAGCGGGGATAGTACTCATAGGTTGCTCCCCCAGTGGGGTGGCCTCCAACGTCATGGCTTTTTTGGCCAACGCCAATGTTGCACTTTCGATAACCATTACTTCCATTGCCACACTTTTGGCACCATTTCTTACGCCTTTGATGATGAAGTTGTTTGCCGGGGAGTTCATCGAAATAGATGTGTTGGCCATGATGTGGAGTATCGTAAAAATGATCATTATACCTATCGGGGCGGGCTTGCTCTTTAATAAACTATTTGGCAATAGTTCCAAATGGTTGGGTAGGGCAATGCCCTTGATATCCATGTTGGCCATTGGTCTTATCATCACCATTATCACTGCAGCAGGAAGGAACAGCCTTTTGGAAATTGGTGGCATATTGATGCTCTTGGTATTGGCCCATAATCTTTTTGGGTATTTACTGGGCTATTGGTATGCCAAGTTCTTTGGGATGTCCGAAAAAGACGCCAGAACCATCGCAATTGAAGTGGGAATGCAAAATGGGGGATTGGCATCAGGTATAGCGAACAGCTTGGGCAAAATTGCCACCATGGGGCTGGCACCGGCCGTATTTGGCCCTTTGATGAATATAACAGGCTCTATTTTAGCTTCTTACTGGCATGGAAAGCCTACTGTGGAAAAGCCGGAAACTGTAATGACCAATTAAAAAATCAATAATCCATCATCCATTAAATCAAAAATAAGAAACGTATGAAAAATTCAAGAAGATCTTTTATATCCAAATCCATCGTGGCCAGCGCGGGATTGGGAATGGTATCCTCAGTAGCATTTGGTTCGGAATACCAGGAAGCCATGGATAAAAACCCGAAACTATCCGCACCATCGGACCTGAAAATCACAGACGTTAAATGTGGTTATATTAAACGCGGAAGTAGCTTATTTGTCAAAATATATACCAACCAAGGAATTTATGGTTGTGGCGAAGGTGTTGATGCCGTTAACGGCACCTACCATCTTGTCCAAATGTTTGGAAGAAGATTGCGGGGCCAAAGTCCGTTCAATGTCCACAAGATTTTTGAGGATATGCGAAGGGGAGGGCATTTCGGTGGGGCACAATCCGGAATGTACGTGGCCGTAATCTCCGCCATAGAGACTGCCTTGTGGGATTTGTCAGGGAAAGCCCTTGATCTTCCCGTGTATCAGTTGCTTGGGGGAAAATTTCGGGATAAAGTGAGGGTGTACTGTGATACCGCTCTGTACCGTGTCGAGTTTCCTTCCCCAGATGATTTTGCCACCGCAGCCAAGGACGCCATCAGTAATTGGGGCTTCAATGCATTGAAATTCGACTTGGATTATGCAAGTGACCCTGATAAATATGATCGCTATAATTGGACGGCCAGTCCCGGTGAAATCATAAGAATGTACGATCAGCTTGCTGCAGTGAGGGAAGCTGTGGGTCCAAAAATAGACCTTTGTGTGGATATGCACGGGCGTTACGATCATGTAACCGCCCAGACCATCGCCAAAAAAGTGGAGGACCTTAACCTGACCTGGTTGGAAGAGCCGATTCCGGCAGAAAATTTTGATGCGTTCAAAACCCTTGCGGAAGAAACCAGCACACCCATTTCGGCAGGAGAAAATGTATATCTGGGCCACGGATTCAAACAATTGTTGGATAATGGGGTGGACATAATCATGCCCGATCTGCAAAAATGTGGCGGACTTGGGGAAGGACAACGCATTGCGAACCTCGCCAATCTATACTACGTTCCCTTTTCGCCCCACATGGTGGCTTCTTTCTTGGGGGCCATGGCCTGTGCCCATGTGTGCGTCACAGTGCCCAATTTCCATTTGATGGAATGGCAATCCTATTTCCACACAGATCCAATGTTCAAGGAAATTGTTACCTACGATGAAGGGGATTGGGTAAAGGACAGTTTTGTGACCGTTTCCAACAAACCCGGCATTGGAGTGGACATAAACGAAGAGGCCATGAAGAAATATGCACCGGAAGGTGTGCCATTTTTTGAATGATCAATAACAAATCAAACCATACTATTATGTCGAGAAAAACATATATGTTGTTAATGGTCCTTGCAAGTCTGACAACCCAAATGATGGCTCAGCAGATCAGCAAGGAAGAACTTATTTTTTTGACCCCTGAATGGAAAGGGGAACGTTTTGAAGATGGCAGGCCCAAGGTGTCCGATGCGCTATTGGAGAGGATAAAATCCGTTAGTGTTGAAGAGGCATGGGCGGTCATGAAAAATGAAGGGTATCGTTATCAAATTGCGGAGGACTGGAAATTGATCAATCCAGATAGTGTCTTGGTCGGGCGTGCGGTCACGGCAACCTTTATGCCAGGTCGTCCCGATGTTTGGAAAGCTATTGATGACCGTGGAAAGGCCCAGGGAAAACGAGGGCAGAACACCTGGCCCGTGGATATTTTGGTCAAGGGCGATGTGTATGTGGCCGACCAATTTGGTGCTGATAGGGATGGCCCAACCATTGGGGACAATGTCGGCAACGCCATTTTTGCAAAATCGGGCAACGGAATTGTTTATGATGGTGCTCTCAGGGATGTTGAAGGACTCATGGAAATAGGAGGTTTTACCTCTTTTTATACGAGTTATGATGCTTCACACCATAATCCTCCCGGAGATCTGAATACCATGCTCATCGGTATCAATCAACCAACTAGGATCAGAACCGTCACTGTAATGCCCGGGGATGTGGTTTTGGGCAAAATGGGAGTAGTAACCTTTATACCCCCACATTTGGCGGAGAAGGTGGCCACAACTTCCGAAGTTGTCCGTTTACGCGATATGTTCGGACACCAACGTATCAAGGAAGGCGTCTATACGGCCGGACAAATCGATACGCGATGGGCCGAAGAAATCGAAAAGGATTTTAGCAAATGGCTCAACGAACACATTGACGAACTTCCTGTTTCCCGAGAGCAAATCCAAGAAATTTTGAAGAAAAGAACTTGGTAAACTAAAATTACTTTGACAACTACCATTGTTCGGCGGAAAGTAAGAAATACGCTTCCGCTTGGCAGAATGGACTTTTCATCTATAACAATGTCAAATATTAAATTCACGGTTACATCTTGGTGCACCTTGATGGTAGGGTTAGTTTTAGTCCTTATAACAGGATGCCAGACCCCTTCAAAGGAAATTTCTGGGCACACCACGTGGTCACACTACGGAGGTAGTCCCGATCAATCCAAATTCTTTGAGACGCCCAGCATCACAAAGTCCAATGTTGGGGAAATGGAATTGTTATGGAGTTATCCTTCCGGGGATGATCGATTTTATTTTTTCAACCCCATCATTGCGGACAGTACCATGTACGTTCTCGGGAAAAATAGCTCCCTTATTGCCATTAGTGCCAAAACGGGTGAAGAACTTTGGATACATACAGATTTGCCGGGAATTACTCGAAGGGGTATCAATTATTGGGAAAGTAAGGACAAAAAAAACAAGAGATTACTCTTCACGCTGAACAATTCCCTTCAGGCCATTGATGCAGTTACCGGAAAATCCATTATGGATTTTGGCACCAATGGCTATGTGGACCTTCGCGAAGGTTTGGATCGGGACCCAACCTCCATAACACGGATACAGCCCATGATGCCCGGTGTTATCTACGATGACCTTTTAATATTGGGGTCTGCCCCGGGAGAAAACTATTTTTCGCCACCTGGTCACGTCAGGGCCTACAACGTGATCACGGGTAAACTGGAGTGGATCTTTCACACCATACCCCATCCAGGTGAATATGGGTATGAAACTTGGCCGAAGGATGCTTATAAATATGTCGGAGGCGCTAATGTATGGAGCGAAATATCGGTGGATACCGAACGTGGAATTGCCTATTTGCCCATCGGTTCGCCAACCTATGATTATTATGGAGCCGATCGGTTGGGCAGTAACCTTTTTGCCAATTCGTTGGTGGCCCTTGATGCAAAAACAGGGGAGAGGTTCTGGCACTACCAAACGGTACACCATGATCTTTGGGACTATGATCTGTCCCCGGCCCCACAATTGCTCACAGTGGACAAAGATGGTAAAAAGGTGGATGCAGTGGCCATTGCCACCAAACATGGTTTCGTTTTTGTGTTTGATCGGGTAACCGGGGAGCCTATTTTCCCCATCGAGGAAAAACCGTTTCCCAAAAGCGAAATGCCAGGGGAAGAATCTTGGCCTACACAGCCTATACCTTCCCTTCCGAGTTTTACGAGACATGAAGTTACAGCCAAGAACCTGAATCCCTACTTTTCGGATAGTCTTCGGCAAGCTTGGCTCAAAAGATTGGATACCACCAAATCAGGGCTGTACGTGCCGCCATCGGACAAATATGAAACCATCATGATGCCAGGGGCCTTGGGCGGAGCAAATTATGGCAATACCGCTGGCGATCCCCAAAATGGCATGCTATACATCCTGACCCAGGAATATGCTTCCATCTATCGATTGAACAAGGTGGAACCGCCAAAAAATGAGCTTACGGAAAACGATATTGATAGGGTAAAATCCCTTTATGGCTCTTCGTGTATTGCCTGTCATGGTCCAAATATGGAGGGTGGGGCAGGCCCGTCCCTAAAGAATCTGGGGCATCATATGTTCTACGAGGATTTTAGGAATACGGTAATCAATGGAAAAGGTGTAATGCCCGGTCTGGTGCATGTGGATGAAGCTTCCTTGAAAGCCTTGTTCCAGTACATTGGGGGTGACCCTGAACGTAGAAGTTTTGGCCGCGGTGGACAGCAAGGGGAACCCATAGATGGCCCTGTTGTGGCTTCGGGAGGAGTGATTGTACCACCTGATGCGCAAAGAGGTGCCCCAATGCAGGAATATCCACAAGACGTGGAACATCCAGAAACCAGATATACCACAGATTATGGTCTGGAATGGCCCGGTTTGATCGATCCACCTTGGTCATCTATCATTGCATATGACCTGAACGAGGGAACTATAAAGTGGCGCCGACCTGTAGGGGTCGATTCACTCTACGTACAGGGTGATGAAACCAAAGGGGCTCCCAATGGCACGCAGCGGAAAGGCATGGTCATTACCTCAACGGGTATTGTGTTTGCTACGGCAAAAGGAGGTAAGGTTTATGCTTTTGATTCTGAGGATGGGACTGTGCTATGGGAAACTACGCTGAGTCATGAGACCAATGCACAACCTAGCATATTTACCTTGGATGGCAAGGAATATTTGGTGATCAATGCCACTTCCGATTTCAGAAGCGATAGTTACGACCACTCCAAGAAACCCGGGGCAGTCGCAAAAGGCTATCTGGTTTATGGCATACCGGACAAAAAATAGTTGAAACACTATACAAAAACAATATTATGAAACCAGTACTCAGTTTTTTGTTCTGTCTGATGGGCAGCATCTGTATGGCCCAAAACCTCAATGAAAGAGTGGTTCGCAATGATCCTTCTTCATATCGGGAACTGCCCAATGTGCATGCAGGTGCCGGAAAAATGGGTTTTACCCAATTGATTGGACGAAATGATATGGCCACAAATTTCCTGTACCTACACTCTGGGGCCATTCAGCCCAAATCGGGCATTGGTCACCACTTCCACCATTCCATTGAAGAAATGTATGTTATTTTGGATGGAGAGGCTGAATTCACCATTAATGGAAGAACTTCTATAATAAAAGGACCGGCCTTGGTTCCCTGTAAACTTGGAGATTCCCATGGCATTTATAATGCATCTGGAAAACCGCTCAAATGGCTGAATTTTGCCGTAAGTGAAGTCAAGTCACAAGGAGATGCATTTGATTTGGGGGATGATCTCGCCAAAACAAAAAAAGATGTTGTCCCGACATTCGTTTCTTCCCGATTGGACACGGATAAACTGAAACAAGACAACGATGTTTATAGTGGAAAAGGAGTTTTGTATGGAAGGATTTTTAGTCCAGAAGTTTTTAGAACGGATTGGAACTATGTGGATCACTTGGTAATTCCACCCGGCAGTTCAACAGAAAAACACCAGTTGGAAGGTGTTGAAGAAGTATATTATGTCATCAACGGGAACGGATTGGTGACAGTTGGTTCCGAGACGGCCAAGATTCAAAAGGATGATTCGTTCCATGCTGGTTTGGGAGAAGAAATATCTTGGTCAAGTAGTGGAAATGAAAATCTTGAAATACTTGTAATTGGCATTGCGGCTTCAAAAGATAGGGGGCTGGCGATTGCCAAACCTTTGGAAACACCCAAGGCCATGGTCCTACAAATGGATTTTGTGGTGGAAAAGGAAAATGCAAAGGCTTTTGAAGAAATGTACTATTCCATCTACGTTCCTGCCATGGTTGTACAAGACGGGTATCTCAGTTCAAAATTACTTCGGCTTTTTCCAGATGATTTGGCCAAGGAAATACAGGCAGAGCCTACTCAGTTCAACTATCAGATCCAAATCTCCTTTGATACGGAGGAAAACCGCAGAAAGTGGGTAGCTAGTGATCAACACCAAATTGCTTGGCCAGCAGCTTCAGGACTTGCCAAGGAATTCAAATGGCGTGGATATGATGTTATGGGCGACGATGTGCAGCATTAGACATTATCATCGACACTTTACAGATAATTGACATACCCTTTTCTATTGGTGCGAATCTTGTACACCTTATCATAACTGACCATGTAGAGCGTTTTCATATCCTCATCCCCAAAACCCAAACTTACCGGAAATGATGGTAGATTGATGATGCCGACAAAAGAACCTTTGGAATCAAAAATCTGGACCCCAAAATAAGTGGCCACATAAATATTTCCCCTAGTGTCAATGGCCATCCCGTCCGCGCTGGAGGATTTTCCTTTGCGGTCCAAAACGTTGCCAGTCAAACGCAGTTCTGCAAATTTCCGACCGTTTGAAATGGTACCGTCCTCGTTCACATCATAGGCCCAAACAAAATTATCCTTGGAACTGTTTACCGGATACCAAGATTCGTCATCGTAACAATTATTGATGTAGAGCGTTTTCCCGTCGGGAGTCAATAAAATTCCATTGGGCATGGCAAATTCATTGGGTTCCACCAAGCGGGTCACCTTTTTTTCAGGGGAAATATAATAAACGGCCCTGCCCGGTTGGAATTTTTCCGTTTCCATCGTAAACTGGGGATCCGTGAAATAGATGCCGCCCTTGGTATCGGTGATAATGTCGTTAGGGCCGTCTATGGACTTCCCATCATAAGAATCGACAACAACTTGAACAACTTTTCCGGATGTGGTCATTTCAACTATTCGGTGCCCAATCATGTCACAGACCAATAAATTGCCATTTTTATAGGGATACAATCCGTTCGCCTGCATTTTACCTTCCATAATATTTTGGTATGTTCCATTAGGTTCCAATGCCACAATGGAACTCCTTTTGGGGTCGGCGTTCCAGTTTTGGTCGAAGTACATGTTGGAAAAATAGAGTTTTCCGTCCATCCACTTGGGGCCTTCACTAAAGGTCAGTTGCGGTTTTGTTTTGGAACCATCAATGACCAATTCTGGCCGTGCGTTCTTTGGTATGATTTCATGATATCTTTCGAGTGACGTTTGTTGCTTGGTCAGGTAATCTTCCCGAACGGGCCAAAAAATATCAAGGGCATCAAAGCCCAATTCACCTGCTACACCGGAATGTACCACGTTTCCTGGAACAAGGACTATATCCTGAGGTTCCAACTCCATCTCTTGATCCAGAACGGTTTGCTTTAGGGTCCCTCTCAACAGAACAGTGATTTGCTCTTCCGGATGAATATGCGCTTTTGATTTGGTATTGGGATCCGCAGAAATAAAACTTAGCTGCATGCCTCCTGCGGAAATCAATCTTGCATAGATTCCCTCAGCAAGCTGCGTAAACTGAATATCGTTAAGGTCATAAACCTTATTGGGCACAATGGTCGGTTCCTTATTGGTAATCCTTTCGTGATTTTCAGAAGAAATTCCAGAAACACCTAATTTTTCCAGATAATCCAGCCTTTTTGGGCTATAAATTTCCATTAACTTGGCTCCGGTATCTCCAGCAACAATTTCACTTTGGCTTTCTTTTTCTTGATAAATAAAATCATTTCTCGGTGTGCCGCTATGGGTGCCATCCGGTTCTTCCCGTTCCCTTGCCATCATTTCATGCTTGTTGCCATTGCCAAACAACTCAATGGATCCCTCAGTCACAATCAGAAATCTATCCGCAGGTAAGTTTTCTTTTGGGATGTTGGAATTGGGTTCCAGTTCCAATACACTGACCAGATTCCCATTTCCCCAGAAAATTTTGGATATGATGCCAGGATATAATTGCACACTTTCCAAATTTTGGAGATTTGTGGATGTTCCTACCTCCAAATTGGGCCTTATTTCTGTAGATGGCAATCCTGGCAGTTCTCTGACCTGGAGTCCGTATTGCTTTATTAATTCGTTATTTCGCTCCTCCCATTCCGGTTTGGAAGAGGAATTGCAACCACAGATTAAAATAAATAGAAATAACGTGGAAGCAACTTTAAGACTAAAAGAAATACCTTTCATACTGTTTTAATTTTCAGTGTTCGTTTTCAACAATGACCGTTTTAATGAATTTTTGTTTGGATTTATTACTTAAATAAAAGCTGCGCAAACTTATACAGGTCATGCCGCCAAACAGGCCATATATGTCCTCCTGGGTACTCACTATATTGATACTCAATACCCATATCGTCAAATTTCTTTATCATTGCTTGACAGTTTTTATAGGCGATATCCTCTGGACCTCCCATTGAAATAAAGAAATTGATAAGATTGCTGTTTATTTTGTCCATATTGTTTTGCATAAACTCATATTGTGGGCCCGATAATTCATCGTTATTCGCAAACCAACCCGAACTAAAAACGCCTAAATGGGAAAACATATCGGTGTTGTGCACACCGGCATGCAAGGTTTGCAGACCACCCATGGAGAGACCGGCCAAAGCCCTGTTCCTAGCATCGGTCTTCACCCGATACATTTGCTCCACAAAGGGAATCGCGCCTTGCTTCAGTTCGTTCTCAAAGGCCATCAACGAATTTTGATTGAATCCGGCAACTCCTCCACCAGCAGAAACATTGCCATCCAACATGGCAATGATCATTGGGGCAGCTTTGTTTTCTGCAATAAGATTATCCAATATCAAATTGGTCTTTCCTTGGGTGGCCCAACCTCTTTGATCCTCTCCTCCGCCATGCAAAAGATATAAAACAGGATACTCTTGGTTGGATTCCTCGTAGCCCGGCGGCGTGTATACATACATTTCGCGCCATGATTGTGATGTATTTGAAAAATACTTTTTTATACGGATGTCGCCATGGGGTACATCCTTCAAGCTATAATAGCCATCTCCTTTAAATGGAATCTCAATACCGCTGGCCATGCGACCCATACCATAAAAAGTTTCACTGGCGGGGTCTGCCACGGCCACCCCATCCAGAATCAATGAATAGTAATGGAATCCTTCGGTGATGGAATCCGTGGTCACTGTCCGGAACCCCTCATCATCAATTTCCATATCGTATTTTTTGCCGAGGTCTATCTGAACCTGTTTTGCCTCTGGTGCCTTTGTTTTGAAAATCACCCTGCTATCGGGTAAAATTTGCGGATATTGGGCACGCCGTACATTGGTACTTGCTGGTAACCCCAAAACACTGTACTTATTGAGCACATCTTTGTTTACAGGCTTAAAAAGCATTTGGGAAAACATATAAAGGTCATTCTTCCAAACCTCAAAATCGTGACCTCCCGGTTCCACGTAGAAAATATGGGGCACATCATGGTCTCGTAAGTACTCGCTGGTACGACTGCTAAAAGGCATAAGACCGTCTGTATCCCCACAAGAAATCCATAACAACTCCAATGATTTGGCTTTTTCAGGTTCAGGAAGCAATTCTTGGGGTGGCTTGGTATTGGGTGCCGATGAAAATGCGCCTACCCAAGCAAAAGTGTCCAAATTGCCAAGACCAAAGTTCAAGGTTTGTCCACCGCCCATGGAAAGACCGGATATAGCCCGGTACTCCCTGTCCTTATAAACCTTAAAATTCTTTTCCACGTAGGGAATCAAATCATTTAGAAGGTCTTGTTCGAAGGTGGCAAACGCCTCCACCTTATCCCTACTGAAAATATTTCCTTCGGCACGATCATTCTTCATGGCCCGCCCATTGGGCATTACCACAATCATGGGTTCCATTTTTCCGGCTGCATAAAGATTGTCGAAAATTACCTGAGGAGTGCCGTGAGTAAGCCATTCCTTTTCGTCACCACCAATGCCGTGCAAAAGATACAAAACAGGGTATCTTTTTGATTTTGAATACCCGGGCGGAAGATAAATCATGGCCTTTCGTTCCGTACCAACCGTTTTTGACTTGTATGTTATGCTGTCTATCCTACCTTTTGGGATGCCAGTTCTGACTTGGTCAAATCCTTTTGGTGCATGCTTCTCCGCTATGGGATCATTGGCCTGATTACGCTGCACATTCAATAGTTTTATGGCATACCTTCTGCCCAACATCCGATACCCTTCGGCATTAAAATGAAGGTTGTCCTTGGCATCGGGGACTCCTTTTGAGAAAACGACGTGTGCATTGGGAATGGCTTCTGGCAATGTGGCCACAATTTCATTCATACTGGCGCATATGCCTCCTTGATCAGCGTGAACCATTTCACCGGCCAGCAATGGGGTTTTTGAAGCCTCCAAATTCAAATCTTTTAGGAGGTTGTCGTAAACGGTCTTCACTTTTTTGGGCCACAAGGAGTCTCCTGTATTCGATTCTCCTTGGTGCAGAAGAATTCCCTTGATCACCCCATCTTTTTGGGCAATTTTTGCCATTTCCACAAGGCGACCGTACGGATTTCCGTCATATTCCGCCACCATATTCTTTAACCAATCTGGGGCCGTGGCGACATATTCTTGGTAGTTGTCTTTGTCAAACAACTCGATTTTGCAACCTCCAACGGCCACGTTGATAACCCCGACCGTTATACTATCCGGCAATTTTTCCACCAAGGTCCTGCCAAAATAATCCGCAGGGGAAAGCCCTGTTTTACATCGGCATAAAGGAGGAATTGCGGTGTACCATTTCCCTTTTTCCCGATTCAGATTCGGGCAATCCACTGCCGTCAAGACCTTAAAACGCTCATTCACGTCAACGGTATCCTGCGCCTCTATTTGGGCACTGCCCTCCATATTTGATTGTCCCAAGGCCAAATAGATATGAAAATTGGGATTCTGTGCCGTAATTTTTCCCGAGAACAATAAGATAACTGCCAAGAGGCAAAATTGCAGTACTGATTTTTTCATGGCTTGCGGTTTTTCTGATGGTTTAGTTTCTTTCATTGTGATATATATCATTGATTTTTTTGGCATTCAGTTCCAAAAGTGCACTTGCAAATCTGCCAACGCCGTGGAAAATATGCCCACAGAAACCATATCTTCCAAAATTTGTAAGATCTTTTTCATTGGCATTTAATCAATCACGCCAAAGGTTGGGCAAGAACCTATAATATAAGAGGTGACGCCAGGTGGACCAGTCATGTCCACCGTTTCCACCTACATAATATTCGTGTTCTATATCATGGTTGGTCAGCGCATCGCGCAGCCCCTGAACCCTTGCGTTGAAAAAACCTTCCGCTTCCTTGGTGCCCTGCCCCACAAAAAGATAATCTACCTTATTATTTATTTCTGGGTCATTTAAAAACTGGGATAAAGTGGTTTCAGTAGTGGTGTCCCCAGCACTAAGAATACCAAAATTAGCAAAGAGATCTAGAGATCTAAAGCCAACGAACATACTATGGCGCCCACCCATGGACAGTCCCGATATTGCCCTTCCATCTGGGTTTTGGATGGTGCTGTAATTTTCATCCACCACGGGAATGACGTGGTTTCTGAGCTCCTTTTCAAAAATGTCGAAAGTGAGTTCGGAATGCCGTGGATGGTTCCGGTGAATCACTTGGTTATTGGGGATGGCAATGATCATGGGCTTGGCCTTGTTTTCTGCCAATAAGTTATCCATGATGAAATTAACCCTGCCATCATACACCCAATTGGAGGGCAGTTCACCACTTCCACCCAATAAATAGAGTACGGGATATTTTTTATGGGAATCATAACCGGGCGATGTGTACACGTACAGTTCGCGTTCTCCTTTGGTGACATCCGAATGATAAATGTGACGGGTAACGTTTCCGTGCGGGACGTTTTTTGCATCATAGTACGCTGGCCCATCGCCATGAACAATCAATTCACTGTAGGGAGGCATGGCCGTAAATGCCGCATATGTATTGCTGGGGTCTGCCATTTGTACGCCGTCCACCCGAACATGGTAGGCATACATATCGGGAGGAAGCGGGCCAATGGTCAAGGTCCAAACACCCTCTTCGCCTTTTGTAAAAGGGATGGGTTCCCTTCCTTTTCCCTGAGCGGTATTGATGGCTCCGGGATTCAATTCCACTTTTTGTGCCTCTGGTGCTTTCACCCGAAATGTAACGGTTTGGTCATCATGCACTTCAGGGGAATTTATCGGCGCACTAAAGGGTATAAGCCCTTCGGTATTCTCCTGTGGATTATAGTCCAGGTTCACATTGGCCTGCTGACCAAAACAGAGAGCTGATACAAATAGAAATGCCAAGGTGACATTAAACGAACTTGCAATTTTCATGGTACTTTCTTTAGCCTGATTTAGTTAAAAAGAAGGGGGGCAAGCTCATGCAGACTGCGCCTCCAAGTCTGAAATTCGTGTGCAGTTCCTTCGGAAACATAGGAAACGGCCTTTATCCCGGCTTCATTTAAAGCGGCAGCTGCACTTTTTACAGCTTCTGGCCTTTCCTTGCTTCCAGAGCTTAGAAATATCAGTTTTACATCTGCATCTTCCTTGATGTCCTCTGGACTATAGGTACCTCCGCTAAGCAAACCGTAATAGGAAAAAACTTCGGGTTTGTTCAGGGTGATCATCTTGGTCTCCATGCCGCCCATGGAAAGTCCGGCCATGGCTCGGTGGGATTTATTGGCAACGGTTCGGTAATTGGCATCGATATAAGGTATCAATTCATCCACCAAAACCGTTTGAAAGGGGGTAATGTCAAAATTACGCAGCCCTCCAAATTTGATTTCGTTGGTCATTCCATAGGTCATTACAATTAGGAAAGGCTCAATTTTGCTTTCGGCGATAAGGTTGTCCATGATGAGGTTGGCCCGGCCTTGATTGCTCCAAGCCGTTTCATTCTCGCCCCATCCATGCTGCAAATAGAGCACAGGGTATTTTTTAGACTGGTCTTTGTCATATCCTGGTGGGGTGTAAACAAAGGCCCTTCGGGATGTGTTGGTGCTTTTTGAAGGAAAAAGAATCTGCTCCACCTTGCCATGGGGAACGTCTTTCAACGCATAAAATTCTTGGTCATGGGCCGGTATCTCAATACCGCTTTCCCAACGTGTGGAACCGTAGAAATTCAAGGCGCCTGGGTCATTGAACGTGCCTCCATCCACAGTCAGATGGTAGTAATGGAACCCTTCGTCCATGGGTCCTTCGGTGGTACCCATCCATGAACCATCTTCTACTTTATGGAGCTTGGTTCCGCCCTTACCGCCAAGGCCAAGACTTACCCTAACGCTGTCGGCGGCGGGGGCTTCTATCTTGAATCGTGCATATCCCTGAGAGTTGACCTGGGGGTATTCCTTCCCGGGCTGGTTCAGGGTTGAGGGTTTGAAATCTTCGATTATGATTGTCGCATCGGTTTGGGCCATGCCCACAGCATAGCAGACCAATGCCAATATTAATGTTGCCGCATTAAATTTCATGATGTTTGTTTTTAGTTAACTTTTTTAGATGCTAATTGATCATTTATTTGTTTTTATGAAATAGTTGGATTCTATACTATGCAATTCTCTGTGCATTGGTACAAATAGCTATGGTGTTTTCTGACAGCAATATAAGTGTTTATTTAACACATTGAAAATGAATCAGGGAGAAATTCTTGAAGACCTTTCGAATCAAGAAAATGGGGTTGGTTTGCGAGGAACTACCTTATGATAGGCCCAAACCGTTGTTATGTATAAACACAACTATTATTTTCTACAAGGAATAACATATGTATATTGAACACTTTAATGATGAACTCGTTGCCCGTATTTCAATCACTTGTTATTATGAAATGGTCATTTTATTTGATTTTCTTCTGCCTTCCGATTTCTTTTTTTGGGCAACAGTCCAATGATTTAAAACTGTGGTACGACGAACCCTCAGGGGATACGTGGGAAAATGCACTGCCCTTGGGCAATGGTCGTTTGGGAGCCATGGTCTATGGCAATTTGGAGACTGAAATATTCCAGCTAAACGAACATACGGTTTGGAGCGGAAGTCCAAATAGAAACGACAATCCGAATGCACTTGAAGCCCTTCCCAAAGTCCGGGAACTCATTTTTAAGGGGGAATATAAAGCGGCAGAACAATTGGCCAACGACAAGATTATTACCAAAAAATCGCACGGACAAATGTTTCAGCCCGTAGGAAATCTGGAACTGATCTTCCCCGACCATACGGAATACCAAGATTATTACAGGGAGTTGGATATCAGCAATGCGGTCAGCAAAATATCCTACAAAGTCAATGGCATCACCTACACAAGGGAAGCTTTTGTGTCGTTGACTGATAGACTTTTGGTCATTCGCCTTACTGCCGACCAGCCAGGCAACATTAGTTTTACAGCCAATCTTACCACTCCCCATGCCAAATCAAAAATAGAGACCAATCCAGGGAGCCAAATCTCTCTTTGGGGCAGAACAAGTGACCATGAAGGTGTTGAGGGCAAAGTGGAATTCAACGCCTTAATGGGACTAAAGGCCCAAAATGGAAGAACCAGTCAAACAGATACCTCAATTACAGTGAAACATGCGGACGAAGCTATATTGATGGTTTCGATTGCCAGCAACTTCAATTCCTACCAAGATTTGAGCGGTGATGAAATGCAACGCGCAAGAGGTTTTTTGGATGCAGGTATTGATAAGGAATATGCCCTTTTAAAATCCGACCACATTAAAAAATACCAAGAACTGTTCAACAGGGTCGTTTTGGACTTTGGAAAAACAGAAGCTTCCAAACGGCCCACGGATGAACGTCTGGCCAATTTCAGGAATACGCAAGACCCATCATTTGTTGCATTATATTTTCAATACGGGAGATATTTGCTCATCTCCTCATCCCAACCGGGAGGACAACCTGCAAACCTCCAAGGGATATGGAACCAAAGCATGAACCCCGCATGGGACAGTAAATACACCATCAACATCAATGCGGAAATGAACTACTGGCCTGCGGAGCGGACCAATCTTTCCGAACTTCACGAACCCTTTCTCAAAATGGTCGAAGAACTCTCTGAAACTGGTCGGGAAACGGCCAAGACCATGTACGGTGCACGAGGTTGGATGGCCCATCACAACACCGATATTTGGAGGATTACCGGACCCATAGATGGTGCCTTTTGGGGCATCTGGAACGGTGGGGGAGCATGGACCAGTCAGCATCTTTGGGAACACTATTTGTACACTGGGGATACCACTTTCTTAAAAACAGCCCTGCCTATTTTAAAAGGAGCCGCTGAGTTTTATACAGATTTTCTGGTGCAGCATCCCAAGTATCCTTATTTGGTCATAGCCCCAGGAAATTCCCCCGAAAACGCCCCAGAGGCACATGAAGGGTCGTCCATAACCGCTGGGTCTACCATGGACAACCAATTGGTTTTAGATGTATTCAACACCTATATTCAGGCCACGGAAGTTTTGGGAAAAGAGAGTGCTTTCATCGACTCGCTAAAAGTATTGCGGAGCAAATTGCCCCCAATGCAGATTGGCAAACACAACCAATTGCAGGAATGGTTGGACGATGTGGACTCACCAGAGGACAATCATCGCCATATTTCCCATTTGTACGGTCTTTTCCCCTCCAACCAGATTTCTCCATATCGCACACCCAAACTGTTTGCCGCCGCAAGGAACACTTTATTGCAGAGAGGGGATATTTCCACGGGATGGAGCATGGGCTGGAAAGTGAATTGGTGGGCTAAAATGCAGGACGGGAATCACGCCTACAAGCTCATTAAAGACCAATTGACCCCGGTTGGGATCAATCAAGGTGGCGGGGGGACCTATAACAACTTGTTCGATGCCCATCCTCCATTCCAAATCGATGGGAACTTTGGATGCACCGCTGGAATTGCTGAAATGCTATTACAAAGTTCGGATGGCGCGGTTCATTTGCTTCCGGCCGTTCCCGATGCACTCGATACCGGATACATAGGCGGATTAAAGGCCAGAGGAGGGTTTGAAGTGGTAGCTATGGAATGGAAAAACAAGAAACTCGTGGCCGCTTCAATAAAATCAAATTTAGGAGGCAATTTGAGACTAAGGGTTCCCAATGAAATTGAATATATCGGAACGGGAAAGTTAAAAATAGCACAAGGGGACAATCCGAATAAGTTTTTTGCTGTCAGTAAAGTGATAGACCCAATAATATCTGGGAATTCTTCCATTGAAGAATTAATTTTACCTAAAACGTTGCTATACGATATAGAAACGGAAAAAGGTAAGATGTATACTTTTAGCGTAAAGGAATAAAAGGGTACACTTCTGTTGACAAGCGCATTGGCATTTAACCAATGCTCAAAAAATATTCATGTCTAAGTCCCCTAATCTTCTCCCAACTTTTGCGCATGAATTGGACGACACCAGAACCTATCTCTGAAAACCCCAGTAAATATAGGTTTTTGGTCTTATCAAAAATGTATGCTCACCGAATAGGTGACTATTCACAAATGAAGGTGCCGGTTAAATAAGGATGTATTTAATTCAGGGCCTATTTGATTTGATTTGCCCTTTCCTCAATTAAAGTATTGAATTTCTTTTTTTGTACTTCTTTTAAAAAACTTTCATCAATTATGGAAGGCCATTTTTTTGCTCCACCTAAAATTCTGCCCCAAAGGTTTTCGATGGCTTTTTGAGGAATTCGTGCTTTGGTCATTGCCATATTGAAATCTGCTTTTGAAATCTGCCTTTTTTTACCGTTCAATGTCAAGGCCAATTCCTCAGGATCATCAGGCATCAATAATTGAGCTGAAATCATATCGTAAGCAGGGGCTAGGGAGTAAGATTTTTCATTCTTTGCAATAAGAGAAAAGTTTTTCAAATGCATATCATTATTTCCAATCAAAAATGAAACAATGACCTGTTCGTAAAATCGTACTACATCAAACAATGGATTTTGTGAGTAAGCTATAATGGCCTTGGCAATCTGCTCGTAAGAACCTCTGTATTTGTGTTCTGTAAGACGTTCAGTGAATTGGCATGCATCTTCCATGGCAAATTTGTTACCCTTTGCATCCCGATCTATTCTTCTGGTCAGATAGGCCAAATGCCCATCTTTTAGTGGAATTAACAAAAAAGGTACCGTGTCAATGCCACATGTCTGTGCCAACAACATCGATAATGCCTCCGTCTCCGGCATTTGAGGATATTCGGAGAAGGGCGGTTTTAAAATATATCTGCCATTTAATGCGCCAACAATGGTCAATCTGGAATTGTTTTCTTGGGTAAAGCCCAACGAAAGTTTGGGTTGAACCCCGGTTACAATGACACGTTGGGCCACGTTTTCTTTGGCCAGTTCTTCAATTTGTGAAAGTTCATAATCCAATTCAAATACTGGTGTGTCTTCTTGCCAAAAAGACTTTAGGCAATTTAGGTGATATAGTTCCTCTTCCGAGGAAAGTGGTTTTTGACAGGCTAGACAGTTGCTCATTTTTCCAATACACTTATGTTGCCGATACAATCCTTACAAGTGGCCAATAAAAGCCCCATTCGGTCACGGGGATTTAGTTTCCAATTCTTATGTGCAATATCCAATAGCCAGCCTTCGGGTATCAATCCATCAAAAAAAGGAAACAAAAAATCTGAATGAAATGGTTTCTCTTGTAGGGGCAATGTCAGGGATACAGCAACGGGATTTTCTGATTTCAGATAGTTTTGGGAATAGTTAAAGTGATACCCTTCTTCATCCTCCATAAGGATTCCTCCCAAATTATTATTCACCCAAATTTCTCCTTGTCGCATCACTTATAGGTGTCGGGGTTAACTCATGTCCAAAAAATAAAAGTACTTGGTTGATCTTATCCGTCATCAAGTTAGGTTTTCCTTGCTCCAATTCACGGACAAATCGAAGCCCGACTCCAGTGGTATCTGAAAGTTCAACTTGGGTCAAGCTGAGTGCTTTACGTCTTTTCCTGATAAATTGAGCTATGGGATTATTTCTATTCCAATCTTCCATTGTTATACCTTATCGGGTGCAATATAAGTAAAATAATTCAAATTATACCTTTTAGGGTATAATAAATATTGTTTTATGATAATTATACCTTAAAGGGTATAAAAACAAAAATGCTTTCTAAGTTGTTTCTATTTTGCTCATTCAAAGAAGTAGCTGATATGGAGAGATTCTAACTGATAAATTTTGAATGATTTTGGTACAATATGTTCAACCTGAAAAAGCGCAAAATGTATAGCGAAAGGATAGCACCCTAAAGCAATGCTGTACTGCATAAAAAACTTATAATCAATTGATTAAAAGTGTTTTTTGGTTTTGAGTTTTTACGAAATTGGGTCAAAAGCTTTGGGAATCCCTATAAACACTGAAAAAGTTTGTTGCAAAAAATAATACTTGATGTTATTGGTTGCAATTTAAAGCTCCAACCAATGCTTCTTAAAATTTGTGGCTGTTTGTTGGGATTTGAGTAATGCCCAACTAGTTTGAACCTTAGCAAGTGCGCCCTATTTCGATTTTACGTAACGTTTTGCTACCAGCACGCTATAAAACCGAAACAGGATTCAGCGCAGGTTAGTTATGGTAAGATTTGGAGGAATTCTTGAAATACGGGCTATGGATAACTTTCGCAAATATATTTTTTGATTATAGATTATAAAGAAATCGATACCTTTTTTGATTTTTAAAATGGGTATGATTTGGTGCCTTTTAAATTGATTTTAATTGAAGATAAATGAAACCAAATAAAATAAAAAAACCTGTAAATCAGTAATTTACAGGTTCATTGTTTTGTTTTGGTGGTGTTTTAGTGGAGCCGGAGGGATTCGAACCCTCGTCCAAACAAGCAATAACCATGCTTTCTACATGCTTAGTATCTGCTTCATTTTCGATGCATGCCTGACCAGATACGGCCTAACATACACTTAGCTTCTTTAGGTTTTAGAGGTGCCGCCAAAGCGAGCGGACACCCTTGTGTTGACTTTTTTGGTGCCCCTAAAAAGGTCGCCGTCAACAAGGGCTACCAAGGGACATCTCGCTTCCCTACCTTGTAGGGACGAGGCCAATCTTACTGTGATTCAGATTAAGCGGCAAGAGCGTAATTATTTTCGCCAATTAAAAGTGTGAAACATGAGATTAACGAGCTGTATCCCAGCGCTCGGCATGCTTACATCGCCATTGGTCTTGCTGTCAAAACCGGTCGGCCCCATAATGAGATGTCATTCCTGCGAAGGCAGGAATCTCCCACTTTTTTCTCAAAGAACTTAGCTCGTACAGAGCATAGTACAACTGTGGGCGTTTCCCCCGAACCTTCGGGGGTCGGGCTATCGGCTGTATCTTTTTCTGTTTCTCGACTTCGCTCGATAAGCAGAAAAAGGATGTCGCCTCTATCCCTAACGCGGTCGGCAAAGGTAACGCATATCCATCAAACCATAAAAAGTTTGCTTACCCTACCTTTTCCCCTTATTTTGGTCAATAATTATACCAGACCCATTTATGAAGTTCGGAATCATCAGGGAGCGCAAAAATCCGCCAGACCGGAGGGTGGTGCTGTCCCCAGAAGCATGTCAAAATATCCTTTCCCATTTCCCCAAAGCCGAAATTTTGGTCGAATCATCGCCCATTCGTGTGTTCTCGGACCGAGAATATGTCGATAAAGACCTGCAAGTGGTTACCAATATGGACGACTGCGATGTCCTTCTCGGCGTAAAGGAAGTCCCCGTCGACGAATTGATTCCCAACAAAAAGTACTTCTTCTTTTCCCATACCATTAAAAAACAGCCCTACAACCGCAATTTGCTTCGGGCCATCTTGGAAAAGAACATCGAACTCTACGACCATGAGGTCATCACCAACCCCAAGGGCCAGCGATTGGTAGCTTTTGGGCGATATGCGGGTATTGTGGGTGCCTACAACGGCTTTAGGGCGTACGGGTTAAAACATGGCCTGTTCCAAATGCCCAAAGCGGAGACGCTGAAGGACCAACAGGCCCTGATCGCGGAGCTCAAGAAAATAAAATTGCCCCATATTAAAATATTGCTCACAGGAAGGGGCAGGGTAGGCAACGGGGCCAAGGAAATGCTCGATGCCATGGGGTTGAAGAAGGTAGGGGTGGATGATTATCTGAAAAAAGCCTTCCAGGAACCCGTTTATTGCCAGATAGATGCCTCGGAGTACAACAAGCGAAAGGACGGTGTTCGAGGGAACAAGGCCGATTTCTTTAAAAACCCACAAGAGTACAAATCCAATTTCTTCCGCTTTGCCGAGGTGACCGATTTTTATATTGCAGGACATTTTTATGGAGATGGAGCTCCCTATTTGTACACTCGGGAGGATGTCAAACACCCGGATTTCAACATAAGCGTGGTGGCCGATATCAGTTGTGATATTGATGGTCCGGTGGCCACGACCCTAAGGGCATCCACCATTGCGGATCCCATCTATGGTTATGACCCCATGACGGAGACCGAAACAGATTTCATGAGAAAGGGGGCCATAGCGGTCATGGCCGTGGACAATCTTCCCTGCGAATTGCCCCGTGATGCCAGCAATGGATTTGGAGAGGCCTTTTCCAAATATGTCGTCCCCGCTTTCTTTGACAACGATGTAGATGGGATCTTGGAGCGGGCCCGGATGACCCAAAATGGCAAGCTCACCGAACGCTTTGCCTACCTTCAGGCTTATGTGGATGGTAGGGAGTGATCGGCCCTTGGTCGATTTGCATTGTTTTTTTGTTAATGATATGTTATTTATCTGTATCTTGTTTGTCCTATTATTCGGAACAGTGAATTTCAACTGGGTATATTCAGGGAATACCGACTCGGCCATGAAAAGGGCCTGTATCGATTTGGAGTACAGCCTCAGGCCAAGGATCACCAAGTTTTTGTTGACCAGGGTAGATGGGGAATGCTGCGGCGATTTTTCATGCTATCATTTCGATGTGGATGTAAAACGCAACTGGGTCTGGATTTCTGAAAAGACCCCTAAGGAATGCATCAAGAAAATATTGCCCGATTTTGACATCGAGATCAACGGTGCCCCTATTCCATCCGTCGCTTGATCATTCCTCTACTTTGATTTCCCATTCAATAACAGGTTGCACCTTTGGTGCCACATAAGCGCCCAACGCCTTTAGTGTTAAGGTCAAGTCGTCTTTCCTTTCCAAGGTTTTGATGTTGATGGTCTTCGTTTCGCCAGCAGGAACGGTAAAAACAGGGGAGCTGGAATAAAAAGTATAGGGCATCTGGTTCTCAAAGATGAGGTCGCTGCTGGAGAGATTTTTTAAGGTCACTTCCAGAATAGAGGTCTTGTTGATGTATTGGGCCTTTTCAACTTGGATGCATGCCTGTAACAGCGGGACCAAATTTTCCTTCTTTCCCACCAAAAGTGAATTGAAAACGGCCACCGTTCTTCCGGCAAACAATGCTTCTTTTAAGGATTCCGGTGTTTTTTCCTTGGCAAAGACCAAGGTAATCGGGCGATCATGCCCTTTTTCCGCATAGTCCCAATCAATAAGGCCATGGATGTCGCTATTGCCCATGATGGTCAGATTCTGCTCCAGGGCCAACGCCAACGATTCTTCCGCATAATCCCCCATATTGATGACCTCGATACCGTGCAGTTCGCCATTTTGGATACGTTCTTTTTGAAAATCACTCAAAATAGGGTTGCCCGTGGGAGATTGGGGGTGCCATGCTGGGTGGTTCCAAAACACAAAGGCATTTTGGCGTTTTGCTTCGGCAAAGGAGTCTTCGGCCTCGTCGTTCAACAATTTGTTCGCATCCTGTATAAAAATGGCATTACTGTGCCCCATCGGTGCCTGCCGCGTGATTTCCGAACCATGCACGACCAATAGGTCGTGGTCCTTGGCTTCTTGCAGGGCAATTTCATAGGACCTGTTCCGGTCGGGGTGGGGAATATCTTCCTTGTGTGGCTGATATTCAATATGTTCCGTGAGTGAAATAACGTCCAGATTGTCCCGCAGCGCCTCCATGACCCGAATGGTGGGCCACACATTACCATCGGAAAAGACGGTATGCTGGTGCAGGTCGGTCTTTAAGGTTTTAAATCCCGATACATCAGGGAAAGCAAGGGGTCTGGCACTTTGGTGGGTATGCTTTTGCGCAAATATCGGGGAAATGGTCAGTAAGCAGATCAATAGGGGTAGAGGTTGGAACTTCATGGCAGTGGTTTTGTTAAAATTAGTGAACTGCGGGCAATGTTTCAACTTCCTTTGGTGGATTTTACAAACTGATAACCTAAAAGTAGGATACACTTAGTCTTCTGACCGTTCTTCCGTGTGCATCACAATTAATAAATATTTAAGGTTTTCAAAAGTGCAGATAAACAAATTCCTCACTAGGTTTGTCGGTTGAAAAAAACGGTATCTCGTGCACAAAGATTTGATCATAGCGGCACTTTGGAGCCTGTCCCCTTTTGGAGAGGCCAAAGTGGGCATACCCTACGGCATCTACCAGGGCGTGAACGAATATCTGGTGTTCATTGCCTGCTTTTTGGCCAATGTGCTCGTATTTCCGATCATGATGATCTTTTTGGAGCACATCAACAAGTATTTGGTCAAGTGGAGGTTCTATAAAAGATCGGCGGTCTATGTGGGGCAGCGGGCCAAAAAAGGCTCAGGCGGCAAGGTCCAGAAGTACGGATTTCTAGGTATAGTACTCTTCGTAATGGTCCCTTTGCCTGGAACGGGAGTGTATGCGGGAAGTATTGCTGCCTATCTTTTCAAGATGAAAAAAAGGCAGGCCTTCGCAGCCAATACAATCGGGATTTTCCTTTCTTCGGTAATTGTTTGGGTGACCACCTTGTTATCCATGGAAGGTGTCCAATAGCAAATCACCCGATTCATTTTTAGTTTTTTTAATGCCTCGTTACACTTGGATTTGTTTATTTTGCTTTCGATCAATGAAAGTTTCTCAACGCTAAAACACACCTATGGCTTCTGGTTTTTTTGCAGTATTGGACGATATTTCTGCCCTAATGGACGATGTGGCGTCCATGAGCAAGATTGCAACCAAAAAAACAGCGGGAATATTGGGCGATGATTTGGCAGTGAATGCCGAGAAAGCGACCGGTTTTGTGTCCAACCGGGAAATACCTGTACTATGGGCCATTACCAAAGGTTCCTTTTTGAACAAATTGATCATTCTCCCCATTGCATTTTTATTGAGTGCCTATCTTCCTACCGCGATAACCATCATACTTTTGTTGGGAGGGGTGTATCTTGCCTATGAAGGTGCAGAAAAGGTCTATGAGTTCTTTTTTCCCCATAAGGAAGAATATGCAGAGGAAACTGCTACTGTTCCTGAAGAAGATTTGCCCGCATTGGAGAAGACCAAGGTGAAGCAGGCCATTATCACGGATTTTATCCTTTCCATAGAAATTGTCATCATCGCATTGAGCACCGTGGTCAACGAACCTTTGGCTACACGCATAGTTGTGGTGTCGGTAGTGGCCCTCTTGGCCACTGTAGGCGTATATGGCATTGTGGCTTTGATCGTTCGGATGGACGATTATGGGTACAAACTGATCCGACTGAACGATAGGGACGATAGCTTCTCGGACAAGGTGGGCATGGTATTGGTCAATGCACTGCCCAAAATCATCAAGGCCCTCTCTATTGTGGGTACCTTGGCCCTTCTATTGGTATCTGGCGGCATATTCAACCATAACATTGAATACCTCCATCATTTATTTCCTCAATTTCCATCCATGCTGAAGGATTTTTTGGTAGGCTTGGTAGTGGGCCTTCTGGCCCTTTTGCTGATGAAGTTGGTGAAAAAGATTTTCAAGGGGAAATAAGTCAATTTTAAAGGCAACCTTTTTAGATAATGCACACTGCTCCGGAAAACCAGAGCAGTGTACGTTCCTTAATCTTCCAACTGTCCCGACCAATCAATTTTTCTCGAAGTGTACATGATGGTGGCCAGAATCACAAACAGTCCTATGCTGCCTACCAAAAGGGCGTAATCTTCCAGTTGTATGATCACAAAGATGAAGGAGTAGAGCCCCAACATGGACCCCAAAACCAGTAAAGTGAATTTCCGGTTCTTGAGAATGGACCTGGAATATATGGTGATCAAAGACACAATGGCACCACCGGAAACTACATAGGCAAAAAGGTAGTTTTTGTGCTCTGAAATGGATATCAACAGGGTGTAAAAAAGGACCAAGGCCAAACCTATCATCAAATATTGAAAGGGATGAATGGAAATCTTGCTGCTAATTTGGATCAGAAGGAAAACCAATAGTGTGAGGCCAATGATCATAAACCCATATTTACTGGTGCGCGAGGTTTTCTGGTAATCGTCCACAGGAACCAAGAACTCGGTGCCAAAGGCAAACTCCGTTAAATCGGGAAGGTGGTCAAAAAAGGATTGTCCAAACCTTCTATTGGTTTCCAAAACCTTCCACCGGGCCTCAAATCCGTTCTTTGAAATTTTCTTTCCTTCCGTGTCAGGTAAAAAATTTCCATTAAAACTAGGGGAGTGCCAGTTGGACTTCATCGCCACTATGGTCTCCTTGCCAATGGGGACATATTGCAAACGATTACTGCCATTTATGGTAATATTGGATTCAAAATCCAATGTGCTGTTTTGAATTTCTTCCAGATCGAGAATAAAATCGGATTCAAGTGTGTTCATGTAGGCATTATCGAACTTCGGTTTTAGATCGTACCGTTGATTGTTGAGGTTGATGGCCACCGTATTGCGGATGCCCTTCAAGTTGCTTACCTGATACACGATTGTCGCCTTGTCCCAAAGTATGTCCTCTTCCCCAACCTCCATTTCTTTAAAACTGGGATTGGAGAAAGTTCCCTTTAGGTCCGAATTTGAAGTGTATACCACAGATTTGTATATGCCACGTTCCAAAGGTTGTGTGGTGACATTGGAATTTATATGTAGTTCATCAGGGAAGAAATACGCCTCATGCCTTACCGCTTTTTCTGTTTTGAGAAAGGTCTTGGTCTTTTCATCAAATACCTTTTCTTCTACATATTGATGATAGGGAACCTTCAAAATGGGGCCATTGATGATGACTTCCTCGCCCCATTTGCTGTTGATTTCCGAGATCACTTCCTGCTGCCGATGTCCGCGTTCGCGTATAAGGTCGTCCACAAAGCCCAAGGGGACCAATAAAATAAGGATCAGGAATCCTACCGTGATCATTTTTGCGGAGATGGAGTTTTTTAGCCAATTGCCGATGCGTTTTTGTAGTGTCATAAATATAAAATTAAAGTACTTTGAAAAACAAAGTGAATTGATAAAAAAATTATTTAGGGTTTCTGATCAGATCTTCCAAGGCATCAATATGTTTTTTAAAGGCTTGTTTGCCCAAAGGGGTAATGAAGTATTTGGTATTGGGTTTTTTGCCAATAAAAGCTTTTTCAACTTTGATGTATTCCGCATTTTCCAAGGTCTTGGTATGGCTTGCCAAATTACCGTCCGTAACATCCAAGAGTTCCTTGAGCCGATTGAAATCAACATCGTCATTGACCATCAAGATGGACATAATGCCCAACCGGATGCGGTGATCAAAAAGTTTGTTGATATTATCAATGAGCCCCATACTACTTCCTATCTTCCTTAAAATGCATTATTGTTCCATAAACAATGTGCAAGACACCAAATCCAAGTACCCAAAACCAGAATCCATAGCCGGGAAATGCAGCACAGATCAATCCTAAAACAATTTGGCTGTAGCCAAGGTATTGGACGGTGCCAATGGTGTATTTTGAAGCGTTGACGAGTGCCAGACCGTAGAAGATGAGCATCAGGGAGGCTGTGAGCCCATAATGCCTGCTATGCAGTTTTATCAAGATATAGATGCCGCCCGTCACCATGGGTACAAAAAAGTTGATCAGCAGTCTTTTGGTGGTTTCATCCCAAATTTTCTCATTGTTCCGTTTGGCCTTTCTGGTGGTCAATAAATAGGCTGTCACAAAACTGAGCACCGCGACCAAGATCAAGATTCCGATGATTGATTTGAACTTTAGACTATCAACGGTCAGTACTTCATAGTCATTGGGCAAAAGAAACATGTAAGCTACCGTAGCCCCAGTAATGGCGTAGATTCCTGCCAGAATACCCGATAGCCCTGTGAGCGATATGAAACGAGACGAACGACTCATCATGTCTTTGATCTGGGAAATGTCGTCCAAGTATTTTTTTGAATCCATCGTAAAGTACTTTGAAATTCAAAGTTAAAATAAAAATTGAATAAAAATAATTTTTTTGGATAATGGGCTATTTTTATCCCATGAACCCGGCCGAAGAATATATCTTACATCAGAAAGAACCTTTTAGGAGCATTTTGATGCACTTAAAGGCTGTCATCGAAGCAGTAGTGCCCAAGGTGGATATGAAATACAAATGGGGTATCCCTTGCTTTTATGTGGACAAACAGCCCATTTGCTATTTGAATGTTTCCCAAAAGAAGAGATATGTGGATATCGCCTTTTGGAGTTCGGCCCACTTGACCCTTCATTTGGATAAGATGGCCACGGAGAACAGAAAAGTGGTCAAATCGCTACGTTACCTTACCTTGGAGGAAATCGACGATGCCGTTCTTGTTGATGTGTTGAAGGAAGCCTACTCACTTCGGGACAAAGGGTTTTATAAAAACTAACCTTTGCTCGGCACAAATTCACCCTTTTTGGGTTTCAACTTAAAAAAAGCGATCCAAAGCGTGGTCAGGCCAAGGAACAACCAGAGTAGGTCCACCAAGAGTATATGGTACTGATCGTTGGAAATGGAGGACCATATCCAATTCCCAGAAGCCACACCGTTGGCAATGGGTATCAAAAGCCCCAGCATACCACCTGTGATCAAAGTCCATTTGTTGGTAAAGGCAATGTTCTTTTTGAAGATAAAAAAGAGGGAGGCCACCAACCAGATAGGGAAATAGGTACGGTACATGAAGGCCATGTCCACATGACTGGCAAACTTCACAATGATAAATTCCAGGGCGGTCACGGGGTACATGGAAAGGCAGATCGCCATATAGATGTTGGCCACTTGATGGTTGAACTTTCGTCGTTTTTCAGGGATGTTCTTTTTGTCCCGTGCCACCAACCAGATCATGATCCCGGATAGGATCACAAAGCAGGAAACCAATCCAAGCACAAAGGATATGACCCGTAAACCATAGCCTCCATAATCGCCAAAGTGCAAACGGAACATCATGTTCTTGACGCCGTCCAGATAAGAATCGTTGGTCAGGGGCACCTTTTCTTCCACTATGGAACCATCTGCAACTTTGTATATCCGATGGCCCAGACCATTCAATTTGGTGCCACGGCCCAAATACCCACTGATGGCAGCATGCATGTTTTGGTCTCCATAGTTGAAGATGTGGGCCTCCGTGACCCTAAAATCGGGCCATTCCTCCTTAAGGTCCGCAACAAGGGGGTCTATGCTGATGGGTCCTTCAAGCTTTTCGTTGTAAAAAGCATATTCGGGATGGTTGTACTCCAAATCTTCATACAGTTTATTCTGGTCACCATCGTAAAATCCCATTACCACAGGAAGTATCAAGATGCCTTTCAATAGGAAGAAGGCTCCTGTAACGGCATATACAAACTGAAAAGGAAAACCTATCACGCCAAGTGCCGTGTGGGCATCTGTCCAAATTGTCTTGATCTTCGCCCATGGCCTAAACGTATAAAAATTGGAAATGATCTTGTCCCAATGCACCAAAATCCCCGTGATGATGGCGAAAAGGAAAAAGAAGGCCACAAAACCGGACAAATATCTACCATAAGGGTAGGGAATTTGGTCCAGAAAGTGCAGGCGATAGAGAAATTCGCCCAAGTGGTACGAACCGCGGTAATCCCCGGTGCTCTTATCTTCCGTGTCCACGTAGAAGAACACACGTGCCTTGTCCTCCTCTTTGGCCAGGGAATCCTTTGAGGCGGTCAGGCTGACGGATATGTTCCGTTCGTTGAAATAGTGGTAGAGCTCCACATCCCTGCCATACAGGTTGTGGTCTTTGGAAAGGTCGTTCAAATAGCCATCAACACTACCGGGAATCTCATCGGCCAAGGAAACATTGTGCCCCCGTTGCCAGTTGGTGATCTCATCCCGGAAAAAGGAAAACGAGCCTGCAAAGAAAATCACATATAGGCCCACACTGATCACGATACCGCTGACCGTGTGCGTATGGAACAAAATATTATAGATTCGGTTTCCCATAAGGTCAGATGATTGGATGGGTTTGGTTGCCAAAGTAAAAAATGACCCCGAGCAAAAGTGAGGTCAACAAATAAATACCCCAGGTTTTCCAGCCATTTTTCCCCAGAAATCCCACGACCATCAAAATGGCCCATAAAATAAAAGCGGAAAAGGTGCTGGTGATGATTACGGTCACATGGTTGAACCAACTGGCCAAGGCCATGTGAAACAGTACGGAGACCATAAGACCACCCAAAATGGCTGCCGTGATCTTGGCAAACCGTTGCCAAGGCGATGGGGTCAGGTATTTTTTGTTGGCTGGCATAAACTAGAACAAAACAATTTCGCAGATGATGGATACAACAAGGGCCAAGGTCAGAAACCTAGGGTTCAGTATTCGCAAAGGGGCCAGTAAGATGACCAGACTGGCAATGGTCATCAGGATGACAAAATAAGTGAACGTCCCGGAAGCCGCGCCCCAATAAATACAGCTCAGCCCCAATGAAATGATCAAAAGAGCCAAGCCGGAATATTTGGAGATCTTTGCATGTCCACCAATCCATTTTTCAAGACCGAGATTACCTGCCATGGCCATCTTTTGGGATGTGCCGTACAAAAGGTAAAAACCTATAAAAATGAGCAATGTGATTGCAGTGGCCATGTGGGTATCCGTTTTATTTTATGCAATAGGTGGCACAGTGCCAAATGAACTGGTAATCTTCACCGTTGTAGGTTCCGGGAACCTCTTCCTTGGTCGTGGTCTCCACAATGTATTTGGTCTCCCAAGGCAAACCAAAAGTAACTTGGCCATTATCATCGGTATAAAGAGTCTTTGACCAAAGGTCGGCCACATAAACCTGAAGCTCGTTTTTGGCCAAAGGTTGTCCTTTGTACAGGACTTGAAGCTTGATTTCTTCCCCATCGTGGGCCAATTGTTTTACCACAATGCCATCTGGATTGGCTGCCTGGGTATCGGCATCGGTGTTTCCAACCTGTACCTTGGCTGTGGAGTGGTAATGTGTTTTGAAGATGCCAAAATCATATTGGGTATAATCGATCACATTGATTTCATTGTTGTTGAGAGCTGCGGTATAGACCCCATCTTGGGAAGGGGTAAAATAGGCCACATAATGGTCTTCCTTGGCTTCGGTGCTGAGTTCTGTTTTGGATCCATCAGGAGCAATGAGCCATAGCTTGAATTTGGACACCAAGGGAAATGCCTCTCCTTCCACTTGTTCGATCACACCATAGGTGTATTCCCCATAATGGACACGGATTTCATGCTTTTCGCCCAATTTGCCGCTGCCTTTGGTCTCTAACCAGAGGTAGTGCGCTTGCGCCGTCATGGCTCCAAAAAGACCGATAAATAGGAATAAAATCTTGTTTTTCATGATGTTTATGTTTTAAGGCCCACACTATCGCATGGGCCTTTGGTGAATTTTTACTGATTAAAAGGTGTAGGCCACGGTGATCCTTCCGTTGATGCCCGGTTCCGATTGCCAGTATAGGTATGAGCCATAGTTGGCCCCGGAGTACAGGTATTCATCCAAAATGTTGTTGATGTTCAATTGTACCCTGAAGTTGCTGTTCTTCCAGGATAGTGCACCATCCAACCTGAAATAATCGGGCAGATCGGATTGGTTGTCGGCAGCCCATGCCCAAGTGGAACGGTCTACTTGGTATTGGTAGCCCAATGAAGCACCAAATCCTTTCAAAGATGAGGTTTGGGCAAAATTATAGTTCAGCCACCCATTGGTCACGTGCTTGGCGTGTCCGGCCACCCGCGTGCCCACCCTGTCAGGATTGGTGTCCTTTGTCACTTCGACCTTGGTGTTCGCATAGTTCAAAACCACATTGAGTTCAGGGGTCACCTGTCCCTGTAGGTCAAACTCGATACCTTTTGATTGCACCTCGCCCAAATAGATGGAATAGTTGGGGTTTTCAGGGTCTCCGGTCAAAATATTCTCCTTGGTGATCTGGAAGGCACCCAATGAAGTCCTCAACCTACCATCAAAGAATGTCTTTTTGATACCTCCCTCGATGTCGTTGGCATCCACAGGATCGTTCAAAGGCTCCAAATCAGCACTGATACCTGCCTGTGGCAAGAAGGATTGGTCGTAAAGTCCATAAATGGCCAAGTCGGGCAATATGTCCACACTAAGGCCCACACGGGGTGTGACCACATTATCGTGCTCGGTTTTGCCTTGGGTATAAAGATTGGTGTAACGTCCGGCGAGGGTCAGACGAATCTTGTCTTCCAAGAAACCGATTTCATCTTGAAGGTAGTAGCCTCGGACGGTATTGGCACTATATGGGCGTCCACCATTGCGATATTGTACGTTCACGGATCGGTCAAACTCTGGGATAGCTACCCCATAGACAGGATTGTATATATTGAAGGGTGTAGCGGTATCCACGGGAAGGGTGACCGAGAAATCTGCCCAATAAGCCTTTTCACTGAAATCCAAGCCACCTAGGATCTTGTGGGAAACATTCCCCGTTTGGAAGGCTCCATTGATATACAATTGTGCATATTTGCCCACCGACAATGCATCCCATTGTGATATTGTTCTTACTACATCTCCCGTATCACTATCCAGTCCTGCAATCCATGCAGAGTTTCCAACTTGATCATATCGCAGATAGGCCAATTGTCCTTCTACGCTCCAGTTATCCGAAAACTCGTGTTTGGCGTTCAAGAAAAAAGTGACTTCTTGGATATCGGTCTTGGGGTAGTTGGTATCCACAAAATTGAAATCGCGGGGCAGACTGCCATAACCATCTGCTACCGGGGCAAAAATGTAGGCCGATCCTAAAAAGGATTCCGCATCCTGAAGGTTCATTTCGGCGGTGATGGAGGTCTTGTCGCTAAATTTGTAAGTTAGGGCAGGGGCGAATCCAAATCGGTCCGTCTGCTCATTGCCACGGTGACTGTCAGTGGTTTGATACATAGCATTGAAGCGATAAAGCAGTTTTCCGTCGCTGGATGCTTTTCCACCCACGTCCACGGTGCCGCGGTAAAAGTCAAAACTTCCTGCGGAAAAAGAGGCGTTGGCAATAAACTGCTCTGTCGGTTTTTTGGTGACCACATTATAGAAACCACCGGGTTCGCCAGCAGACATCATAAAGCCAGCAGGACCTTTCACGAACTCGATGCGCTCCACGGTGTTCATATCTTCGGCCAATGGTCCCCAACTGTCCTGAACGTTCACGCCGTTTCGGAATGCCGGTAGGCGGAAACCACGCATGTTGATCCGGGCAAATTGACCCCAGTGCTCCAGCATGGTGACCCCACTGACGTTACGGGTAAGTCCATCCATAATGGTCGTGACCTGTTGGTCCTGGAGAAGCTCACTGCTGATCACCTGTATGTTCTGGGGAAGCTTTACCAGTTCCGTTTTTAGCCTCAAAGAGGTTGAAGGCTGTTTTTCGATATACTTGTTTTGATGCCCCTCAACGATCACTTCGTTGAGTTGTTCCTGTCTTTCAGACAGCACGACCAAGGGTGCATTTGTGTTGCTATTGGCCCTGACCGTTACTGAAGCGGTCTGAGTAGTGTACCCGATCATGGAAAACGTGAGGGTGTACGATCCCGGGGCAAGGTCTTCAATTTGGTAATTTCCCGAGTTGTCGGAGGTTGTTCCAAGACTGGTGTTGGAAAGGGCAATGTTCACATTGGCCAAAGAATTGTTTCGTTGGTCGGTCACTTTGCCAGAAATACTGCCGGTTTGGGCAAGCGAAGTGTAGAATGTGACAAAGCCGAGGATGAGTAGTATATTCTTCATTTTATTATTTATAATAGGTCTAAATAAATTTTCGATTGCAAATGTAAATCCCAACACTTGTCTGTGCAAAAAATATTTAGACTAATTATAAATAAAATGTGAAAAATTTTGTAAAACCCTGTTGATTAGGTTTTTGCAATATGGATTTTATTTAAAAATCACCGTTTATAGTGAGTTGATGGTAGTTCTGATCGCTGTCAGATCGGTCAGTAGTTTTTCCAATAAACTTAGGTCCAACATGTTGGCGCCATCACTTTTGGCATTGGCTGGATCAAAATGGGTTTCCATGAAGAGTCCGTCCACACCAGCGGCAATACCTGCCCTGGACATGGTGCCTATCAAAGCGGGTCTTCCACCCGTTACACCCGAAGATTGATTGGGCTGTTGCAAAGAATGGGTCACATCCAGAACCACTGGGGCATATTGTTTCATGGTTGGAATACCCCGAAAATCCACGATCATGTCCTGATAACCGAACATGGTACCGCGATCGGTAATGATAGCTTGCTCGTTCCCGGTTTCGGTCACTTTGGTCACGGCATGCTTCATGCTTTCCGGGCTCATAAACTGTCCTTTCTTCAAGTTGACGGCCTTTCCAGTTTCAGCCGCGGCGACCACCAAATCAGTTTGGCGTACCAAAAAAGCAGGAATTTGGAGTACATCCACATATTCGGCGGCCATGGCGGCATCCGAAATTTCATGGATGTCGGTAACGGTGGGTACCCCGAAGGTGTCAGAGACTTTTTTGAGGATTTTCAATGCCTTTTCATCACCAATGCCTGTAAACGAATCGATGCGGCTACGGTTGGCCTTTTTAAAACTTCCTTTGAACACGTAGGGAATCTGCAACTTGTCCGTAATGGAGACCACCGTTTCGGCAATTCGCATGGCCATATCTTCACCTTCAATGGCACAAGGTCCTGCCAAAAGAAAAAAATTGTTGCTGTCCGTATGTTTTATCTGGGGTATTTTGGTGATATCCATTTCTTAAAGTTTGCACAAATATACTACATAAGCTTGGTAACCTTTTTAGATTTATTGCCAACAAAACCATCTACCATGTTTCGAAAACTACTCATTTTTTCCATACTGATCATAAGTTGTTTTGGAGCTTTTGCCCAGTTTCAAGAGCGGGGAAACA
The DNA here is from genome assembly GCA_030148335.1 of Allomuricauda sp. Classification (GTDB taxonomy): domain Bacteria; phylum Bacteroidota; class Bacteroidia; order Flavobacteriales; family Flavobacteriaceae; genus Flagellimonas. The sequence continues at coordinate 240,441 of JASBTQ010000032.1, forward strand.
CCTTTGACCTCGTTAATCTGGAACGTCATCAAGTCCGGTTCGACCTGCTCAGTCCGGGTTTCAGTTACGAATTGGGATTGTTCAGGAACCAAAGCATCTCTACCGGATTGGGCTTGGCTACGGCCACGTATGAAGAAGGCTATGCATTTGGGTTGACCATGAACAACCGATATCGCTATTACCATAATTTCCAGAGACGGATTGACATGGATAAGAATGTTTCCGGGAATTCGGGCAACTACATCGCTGCGGCGCAGGCCATTTTCTTTTCCCAACTACGGGTGTCTACCAACATTGAGGGACCGAAGGATTTCAACCTTGGTTTTTATGGGATGGTCTATGGCATCCAAAGGACGTATAAGAACGGTTTCAATTTCAATGCGGAACTGGGAGCTGGATTCTACAAAGGCGATGGCGTTCCCGATGGGTATGGCCCGTTGATCCATTTTACCTTCGGATGGGTCGCCACTAAACGAAAATCCCGGGAACCCGTATTCGATTAGTGGTTGATGCTGTCCAATATATCTTTCCCTTTAGATACTATTTTGAAAAAGTAGCTGTTATAAGATGACCAAATTGACCTACTATGCGCCGTTTGCTTTCTTTGGCGATGCTGTTCTCCGGAATGTTGGGCCATGCCCAATATGGCAAAAACTGTGAGATACGACAGATCAAACTCAACATCTTCAACCCTGGACTTGAATATGAAATGGGCGTGGGGGTGAACAGCACCTTGGACTTCAGGGTGGCATGGCAGGTGGCGTTGGAACCTGCACATACCGAACCTCTTGACCCTGAGAACCTGGATTTCTTCCCGGCCATTACGGCCCAGTACCGCTATTACCACAATTTTGATGGACGCTACCACCGCAGAAGGTCCATTTATGGAAACTCTGGGAATTATATCGCTCCCACCGCGGCCCTTTTTTCACCGGGCGAACGTACAGTGGAAGGAAAACTGGTCGATGGAGTACACGGGTATGGGGGTCTAGTTTATGGCATCCAGCGTAGCTATAATTCTGGGCTCAGCTTTTCCATTGATGCCGGTGCGGGCTATTATGCGGGCCCATTCAAAGGGGCCATCCATCCCGTGGTGAACCTCAGTATTGGTTTCATCATCAGCGAAAAGCGATGGTGCGTGGGACTTTAAAACTCAAACCCGCACAAAATCAATAAGATAAAAATAACATTTGGATATGCGGACAAGCCGAAAATAGCAGTATCTTTGCGCGCTTAAAAATTAGGTTATGTCCAAAATCAAGAATATTGCAATCATTGCCCACGTTGACCACGGTAAGACTACCTTGGTGGATAAAATCATGTACCATTGCCAATTGTTCCGTGACAACGAGAACAAGGGCGATCTGATATTGGACAACAACGACCTGGAACGGGAACGCGGGATCACCATTGTCTCCAAGAACGTTTCCGTGGTGTACAAGGATACCAAAATAAACATTATAGACACCCCCGGGCACGCCGATTTCGGTGGCGAAGTGGAGCGTGTACTCAATATGGCCGATGGGGTCCTGTTGTTGGTGGATGCCTTTGAAGGTCCCATGCCGCAGACCCGTTTCGTACTGCAAAAAGCCATCGACCTTGGTCTGAAGCCCTGTGTGGTCATCAACAAGGTGGACAAAGAAAATTGTACGCCCGAGGAAGTCCACGAAAAAGTGTTCGATCTCATGTTCGAACTTGGGGCAGAGGAGTGGCAGTTGGATTTCCCAACCGTTTATGGTTCCGCAAAGAACAACTGGATGGGCGAGGATTGGAAAGTGCCTACCCAGAACATCGAACCACTTTTGGACATGGTCATTGCGCATGTGCCAGAGTTCAAACCAGAACAAGGTACCACACAAATGTTGATCACTTCTTTGGATTACTCTTCCTTTACGGGCCGTATCGCCATTGGAAGGTTGCAAAGGGGCACACTTAAGGAAGGACAGAACATTTCCTTGGTAAAAAGGGATGGAAAGATCATCAAGACCAAAGTGAAGGAACTCTTCACATTTGAAGGTCTGGGACGCCAAAAAGTGCAAGAGGTGGTAGCAGGTGATATCTGTGCCATAGTGGGGATGGAAGGTTTTGAAATCGGCGACACCGTGGCCGATTTTGAAAATCCCGAGCAATTGAAGACCATTGCCATTGACGAGCCTACCATGAGCATGCTGTTCACCATCAACGACAGCCCATTTTTTGGAAAGGATGGAAAATTTGTGACTTCAAGGCACATCAAGGAACGTTTGGAAAAAGAACTGGAAAAGAACTTGGCCCTTAGGGTACAGGAAACCGGTAGTGCCGATAAATTTATGGTCTTTGGCCGTGGGGTATTGCACCTTTCGGTATTGATAGAGACCATGCGAAGGGAAGGCTATGAGCTGCAAATCGGTCAGCCACAGGTAATCATCAAAGAGATTGATGGTGTAAAATGTGAGCCGGTTGAGCATTTGACGATTGACCTACCAGAAGAGGTGTCAGGAAAGGCCGTGGAAATGGTATCGATGCGAAAAGGGGAGATGACCAGCATGGAAGCCAAAGGTTCCCGAATGCTGTGTGAGTTCCTTATCCCGTCCCGAGGCATCATTGGTTTACGTAACCAACTGTTGACCGCAACGGCAGGTGAGGCCATCATGGCGCACCGCTTTTTGGAATACCAACCCTTGAAAGGGGACATTCCACAGCGATTGAACGGTTCGTTGGTGTCCATGGAAAATGGAACTGCCATTCCTTACTCGATTGACAAGCTTCAAGAAAGGGGCAAATTCTTTATTGATCCGGGAGAGGATATCTATGAAGGTCAGGTGATCGGGGAAAATTCCCGTGGCGATGATATGACGGTGAACGTGACCAAGACCAAAAAACTGTCCAACGTCCGTTCTTCAGGAGCGGATGAAAAGGCAAAGATTGTACCTGCCATCAAGTTTTCCTTGGAAGAGGCACTCGAATATATCCAAAAGGATGAATACGTCGAAGTGACCCCAAAACATCTTAGGATCCGAAAAATTTACCTGAAAGAGGTAGATAGAAAGCGAAACAAGGTAGTTTAACCCTTGGTCAGATGCCCGTGGTGCTGCTCCCTTAGGCAGGCCACGGCCGCACCTATGATTCCGGCGTGGTTCATCAGTTCCGCTTTTACCACTGGGGTCTCTATGTTGATGAGGTGATTGAACTCGTCCCAGTCTTTTGAGGTGCCACCCCCAACGATGATAAGGTCGGGACTTACAATCAGCTCGACGAAATTCAAGAACTTATTGAAGCGTTTGCCCCATTTTTCAAAGTTCAGGTCTTCCCTGTCCTTGGCCGAGGCAGCGGCCCAACTTTCAATTTTTTTGTGCTTTTTATAAGGGATTTGTCCTAATTCAAAATTCGGGATGAGCACTCCATTGAAAAAGGCACCACTTCCAAGCCCGGTACCGATGGTGATCATGATCACCAGTCCGTTTTTTCCTTTTCCCACACCGTAGTTCATAGAGGCATATCCGGCAGCATCGGCATCGTTCAGTACTGTAAATTCCTGTCCCGTGACTTCTGTGAAGAGTTCATCGATGTTCACGCCCACCCAACTTTTGTGAAGGTTTCCCGGGGACAAGCACACGCCATTTTTTACAATGGAAGGAAAACCACAGCCCACTGGACCAGTATAATTGAAATGCTCCACAATTTGGGCCACCACTTCGGCCATGGCCTGGGGCTTTTTGGATTTTGGGGTAGGGATACGGAAACGTTCGGTCAGCATTTCGCCGGTTTCAGCATTCACTAGGGCGCCTTTGATGCCGCTTCCTCCAATATCGATACCAAGAATTTCCATAAATGGCAGTGTGTTTTGTTTGGACAAAGAAACAAAAACTTTTTGGGAAAGGGGATTTAGTCGGTATCTAATCCGAAAATCAGGATCATACTGCTTTTTGGACCACCTCAAAAACCTTGCTTCCGTCGCATTTTAAGGTTTTGTGGGGGTATTTCAGGATCAGCGCATAGTCGTGGGTGGCCATGATGATGGTACGCCCATTTTGGTTGATGTCCTGTAGTACTTTCATGACCTCTACACTGGTCTGTGGGTCCAAATTTCCCGTAGGTTCGTCGGCAAGGATGAGCTCCGGATCGTTCAGCAGGGCACGGGCTATGGCAATCCGTTGCTGTTCCCCGCCCGAAAGTTCGTGGGGAAACTTGAAACCTTTGGTTTTCATGCCCACCTTGTCCAAAACCGCCTCAATTTTTTCGTCCATTTTGGTGGTGTCCGTCCATCCAGTGGCCTTCAGGACAAAACGAAGGTTGTTGTTCACATTGCGGTCGGGCAGTAACTTGAAATCCTGGAAAACGATGCCCAACTTCCTACGTAGAAAGGGAATGTCCTTTTCTTTAAGGGTTTTGAGGTCAAAGTCCACCACTTGTCCGGCACCTTGCCTCAGGGGAAGATCGGCATAGAGGGTCTTCATAAAACTGCTTTTCCCACTCCCGGTCTTTCCTATCACATACACAAACTCGCCTTTTTTGACTTCAAGGTCGATGTGGTTCAGTACTAGGTTCTCATCTTGGAATACGGCAACGTCCTCTAATTTTACGATGGTCTCGGGCATAATTTGAATTCAAAAGCAGTACAAAAGTATTTGAAATTAAGCGATCGGAATCAAAATTTAAGGTTAAAGCCCATTTTTTTCAAGAAATGGGACAGGTCAAGCTTTCCAGATTCTGGTGTCCAGGTTCAGGTCTTCCACGATGCCAATGGCGTTCGAGATGTTTTCGACGAATAGATCGAACGCATTCGAGGTGATGAGGTTCTTGTTCTGTGGAAGACAAAAAAAACCATCGGGATGTTGGATGGCCAGGTACAGTTTATCGTTATTGAACGATAGCATGATGGGTCTTTCCATTTTTCTTTTCAAGGCCACAATCCGTTCCATAAAAGCTGTGGAGAGAATGTATCGTGCCTCGACCTGATCGGTGCCATATACGACAAACTCATTTTCAAACTCCGTATGTTCAAGGTTGATGAGCTGTTTTCGATGGAGTTTAAGGGATTGTATGGTCTTGGCAAGATAACCGACCCTTTTTTCGAGCTTGTCCGGCAGGACTATGGTGTTTCCTTTGATCTTTTTGTTGAAATCCAAAATGGCGAACATACCAAAGAAACTATAGCCCACCTGATCTACAGAGTGGTTTTTGGAAAACCAGGGACGAATGTAGTTATAGGCAAAATACAGATGGGTAAGGAATGGGATGTACATGAAATAGGACCCAAAAAAGCTTTGGTTGATGATCTTTACATCGCCCATAACAATAGAAGTGTCCCCAATCGTTCCCGAAGCAAGACCATGACCCATATTATATACTTTTTGCTGCTTGTTCTTATTGCCCGGCACTTGGGAATAAGTAGGGATTAATTGGCTGTCGATGATCTGCGCAGGTGTGATCTGTTTTTGGGGACTGTACTTGAGGCCTGAGACCAATTGGCGTAATACAGGTTGCAGAATTTCACCTTCAACTTTCTTGTATTGGACTCCAATACGGTTCGCTTTGATCATGAATAGGAAATAGAATGCCCAATACAAGATTAAGAGTATTTGGAAGATCACTCCTGAATTGTTCCGGGATACTTCGGTAATCCACTGATTGTTGAAATAGGTGATCATGGGCAGGAAAAAGATGCCCAAGACGAATGTGAGTATGAACAAATTGCTGCCCGTTTTATAAAAACGATTTTTTTTCCTAAGCCTTTCTGCTTCATGAAGCAGGGGCAAAAACTCCTTTCGAATGCCTTGAATGTTTACCATAACAGAATTTTGCTAGAAGGAGACTTCCGGTACTTTTTTCTCTTCTTCGGCCTCAATGGTGAACAACATTTTCCGGGAATACCCCATCATTTTGCCCATGATATTGGAAGGAAACATTTCCAAGGCATTGTTGTGGGCATTCACGGTCGCATTGTAGGCCCTTCGCGCCGCTGACAATTGTTCTTCCACCTCATTGAGACTGGCCTGGAGCATGAGGAAGTTTTGGCTTGACTTGAGTTCTGGATAGGCTTCTGCCCTTATTTGTAGATTTCCCAGGAGCATCCCCAACTGGCTTTCCCATTTGAATCGGTCATTGGTCTGCCCTTTTTCGGAAATGATCTTTTCCCGTAGCTGGGTGATTTCCGTCAGGGTTGCCCGTTCATGCTCCATGTATCCTTTGACGGTATTTACAAGACGGGGAATCAAGTCCGTCCTTTTTTTGAGCATCACATCAATACTACTGTAGGCTTCGTGTACCTTGTTCTTTTTTGAGATAAGGTTGTTGAAGAGAAAAATACTAAAGAGCAACAGGGCTCCAAAAATGATGATGGCGTAGGTCATTTGTTCCTTGTGTTAGAATTAAAATTTAGATGTTGAAAATGTATCGATGGCAGGCTGAAGAGGTTGCTGCCCAAAATCGGTACGGTGGGGTTATGGAATGTTTGGGCCAAAAAACAATGGTTGCCCCCAATGGAGGTTTCATTTCGGCAACATTGTTATTTTTGATGACCAAAAGCTCTAGAGGTCATTGAGCCTTTCGGAATAAAAGTAATCATTATTGCAAATATTTTGAACCTTGCCCATTGAAAATTGGACATATTGCACAGCAAACATACTTTGGCCTTAATTTTGACGTTATGAGTAAAGTCAGTCGAGAACAGCGTAGAACACTATGAATCGAAAAAACCTCTTTGTGTTCCCCATTTTTTTGGGGACCTTTTTTGTGCTCACCGCACAGGAAACCGAAATCTATACCCACGAAAACAAAGCCTATCAAGATGCCCTGGCCCTGTACAACGACCAGCAGTACCAGGCCGCACAGTCCATTTTCCAAACCGTAAAGGCAAATACAAAGGATGGAGAAACGGAGGCCAATAGTGCCTACTATGCCGCAAATGCCGCCATACGCTTGAACCAGCGCGGAGCGGACAAAATGATGGAGGACTTTGTGGAACGTTATCCCACATCGACCAAGCGGAATTCCGCCATTTTGGATGTGGCCGATTATTATTTTGAGACGGGAAAATACCCATTTGCCCTCAAATGGTACAAAAAGGTGGATGAATCCTCCATGTCCTATGCGGATAGGGACCGGTTCAACTTCAACAACGGCTATGCCCTTTATGCCTCCAACAGACCCGCCGATGCCGAAAAGTATCTGAGCAAGGTGACCACCTCCCAAAAATATGGATCCCAGGCCAAGTATTATCTGGGGTATATTGCCTATGAACAGGACGACTACAACCAGGCCAGTGCCCGTTTTGACCAGATCACGGATCCAGAGCTGCTCAATGAGAAGCTGTCCTATTACCAGGCCGATCTCAATTTTAAACTGGGCAAGTTCGAGGAGGCCATCGCCATGGCAGAAAAGCAGCTGCCCAAATCGGATCGGCAGGAAGTTTCCGAACTCAACAAGATCATTGGTGAGAGTTATTTCAACCTGGAGCAATATGGAAAGGCCATTCCCTATCTGGAAGGTTACAAGGGCAAACGGGGCAAGTTCAACAACACCGATTACTATTTGCTGGGGTATAGCCACTACAAGCAAGGGGACTACCAAAATGCCATCCAACAGTTCAACAAGATTATTGGGGGATCCAACAATGTGTCGCAGAACGCATACTATCATTTGGCGGAATGCTATTTGAAGCTGGACAAGAAATCCGAAGCGCTCAATGCTTTCCGAAATGCCTCGCAGATGGATTTCAGTCCAGAGATCCAGAAAGATGCCATGCTCAACTACGCCAGGCTGAGCTACGAAATAGGAAATGCTTACGAACCTGTTCCACAAGTCTTGACCAACTATTTGGAGAAATATCCAAAGGATGAAAATCAAATGGAGATACAAGAACTTTTGGTGGATTCGTACATCACTTCCCGAAATTTTGAAGGGGCCATGCAGCTTTTGGAGAAGAACAAGAACTACGCGAGCAAGGAAACCTACCAAAAGGTGGCCTATTATCACGGAGTGGAACTTTTTATTGATGGCGATTATGAAGCGGCCCTGGAAAGCTTTTCCAAATCCCTGAAAAGTGCCGAAAACGCAACTTTTGAGGCCAGGGCTCTATATTGGAAAGCAGAATCAGCGTATCGGTTGAACCGTTTTCAAGATGCCTTGGTCGATTTTGTGAAATTCCAACAACTTCCCGCATCCAAAGCATTGCCCGAATATGAAGAGCTGGACTATAATCTGGGCTATTGTTACTTCAAACTGAAGGATTACAATAATGCGATAGCCTATTTCAAAAACGTGGTCAATTCCAATGCCCTTGATGAAGACCGAAAGAACGATGGGTACCTCCGTTTGGGGGACAGCTACTTCGTGACCAGCAGATATCAGTTGGCCATGAACGCTTACGACGCATCTTCCAAGTTGAACGGACCGGAAAGGGACTATGCTGCGTTTCAAAAAACATTGAGCAACGGATTTTTGGGCAACAACTCGGCCAAGATCGAGGGACTGAACGAATTTTTGGAGCGTTATCCCACCTCTTCGCTGCGCGATGATGCCCTTTTTGAATTGGGCAATTCCTATATCAAAGACAATCAGGAGAATTTGGGACTACGCACCTATGACCGTCTTGTAGCCGAATATGCAAAGAGCAAGTTTGCCCCCCAAGGCATGTTGCGCCAGGGCCTTGTGCACTACAATGCCAGTAGAAATCAGCAGGCTTTGGACAAGTTGAAGGAAGTGGTACAGAAATATCCGAACACCCAAGAGGCCAAACAAGCGGTGGCCACGGCCAAATTGGTCTATGTGGACGAAGGCAGGGTAAGCGAATATGCGGCATGGGCCAGAAACCTGGATTTTGTGGAGGTGACCGATTCCGAACTGGACAATGCCACTTTTGAATCGGCGGAAAGAAAACAGATAGAGGGCAAGACCGATGTGGCCATCAAGGGCTACGAAGACTATTTGAAACAGTTCCCGAACGGTCTCCATTCAGGTAGTGCCAATTTTGCTTTGGCCCAACTGTATTTTGGTAAAGGACAAAAAGACAAGGCCCTACCGAAATACAAAGCCGTGGCCGATGGCGGGAACGGCGAATATACCGAACAAGCGTTGACCCGTGTCTGTGAGATCTATGTGGAAAAACAGGATTATCAAAGTGCCATTCCCTATCTGAAGCGATTGGAAACTACGGCCGATATTTCCGAGAACAGGACCTTTGCCCAATCCAATTTGATGAAGGGATATTATGGACAGAAGGATTATGGGCAAACCATAGCCTATGCCGAAAAAGTATTGAAGGCCCCCAAAATTGATGATAGGATCAAGAGCGATGCGCAGATCATGATCGCGCGCTCTGCCATCGCCACTGAAAATGAAGCACTGGCCAAGACCGCCTATCAGAATGTGAAGAAAATCGCAACAGGAGAATTGGCTGCCGAAGCTTGGTACTACGATGCGTATTTCAAGAACAAGGAAGGTGATTTTGAAGCCTCCAACACATCGGTACAGAAATTGGCAAAAGATTATGCGGCCTACAAAACATGGGCCGGAAAGGGGTTGGTGATCATGGCCAAAAATTTCTACAAATTGGGTGATGCCTTCCAGGCCACCTACATTTTGGAAAGCGTGATTTCCAATTTTTCGGATTATGATGAGATTGTCACTGAGGCCAAGAGCGAACTGGCCATCATCAAGACGAAGGAAGCGGAGAGCAATTCATCGGTAGACCCCAACGAAAACTAAACGAGACACAGCATGCAAAAGAGAACCTATATATTTCCATTACTTTTTTTGAGCCTTTTTGGAACCCTTTTCGGTCAGGAGACCGATGATATTGGCACGGAGACGGTAACGGTGGTGAAACCGTATTCCCCTACCGTTTCGGATGCCTTCAAGATCAAATCGGCACCCAACCTGAACGATTCCATCGTACTTCAAAAAAAGAAGATAGACTACAGTATTTTTTCCGTGCCGGTGGCTTCCACCTTTACCCCGGCGAAGGGAAAAGCCTCGGGAGTGAAGAAGACCCCTCCGCCCACGCTCTACAATTCGTATGCTTCGGTAGGACTGGGCAATTATAACAATGCTTTGGTGGATTTTTATACCAGCAGGGAGTTCAACAGGGGAGAAGACCTGTTGGATTTTGGCCTGACCCACAACTCCTCAAGGGGTGATTTGGATTCCACACCTTTGGACACGGATTTTTACGATACAAAGCTGGATGTTTCCTATGCCAAAAGGGACAGATACATGGATTGGGGTGCCAGTGTGGGGCTTCAGCACCAATTGTACAACTGGTATGGGATAGAGAATGGGGCGTATAGCGAGGATCTTGTTGCCTCCATGGACGAACAACAAAATTATTTCAATGCCGAGGCAAAGGCCCATTTGAACATGGAGGATTCCTTTTTCAAACAAGGAAACATCCTCTTGAGGCGTTTTTGGGATGCCACGGAATCCGCGGAAAATCGCTTGGTACTTAACCCGACTTTTGAACTGCCCGTTACCGAGGAACTGATCACCATTTCCGCCAAGTTGGATTATGTGGGGGGAAATTTCAAAAACGCATCATTGAACAATACGACCAATACCGGGGAGATCAATTACAGCCATCTTCAGGCCGGGGTGACCCCAAGTCTACTCATCCTACGTGATGATCTTACCCTGAATCTGGGAGCGAACATTGTGTATGGTCTTGACACCGAAAACAGTGACAGTAATTTTTATATCTATCCGGCCGTGACCGCTTCCTACCGTCTTTTGGATGAAAATGTTATTGCCTACGGGGGAATAGAGGGGGAATTGAAGCAAAACTCGTATCACGATTTTGTGGATGATAACCCCTACGTGTCACCTACTTTGGATATTCTCCCCACCGATCAGCAATATGAAGGCTATTTAGGTTTAAAAGGCCAGTTGATGTCCAATGTTGGGTACAACATCAAGGGTTCCTATGCGGCAGAAAACAGAAGGCCCTTGTTTTTGCTGAATCCTATCAATATCAGGGATGATGAGAAAAGCTATTATTATGGCAATTCCTTTCAGGTTTTTTATGATGATATGAAGACCTTGGGTGTGTTCGGGGAAATCAATGTCGATATCAACCGCAACTTTACCTTGGGGATGAATGCGGAATTTTATGATTATGATACCGAAACGGACAATCCTGCGTGGAACCTACCTTCCATCAAAGGGTCATTGTTCATGGATTACCAGATTACCGATCAATGGTACATTGGGGCCAACTTGTTTTATGTGGGTGAACGGGACGACTTGGTATCGCAGGCCATTGATGGTGCATCACCTTCTGAATTTCCTTCGACCATCGTGACCTTGGACGGTTTTTTTGACGCCAATGCCCATCTGGGGTACAGGTTCAATGAGCAACTTTCCATCTTCGTAAAAGCCTCCAATATCGCCAACAACAACTATCAAAGCTGGGCCAATTTCAGGGTGCAGGGCTTTCAGGCCTTGGCTGGGGTGTCCTATAAGTTTGATTTTTAGGAAGGGATTGGGCAAGCTTATTTGTGGAAACGAACTTTCTTGACCTTAATTTTCTATTTTTGAAAAAACCATCAAGAATGAAAAAAATCCTTTCAATTATAGTACTCCCTCTTTTGTTGGCCTGCAATTCCAAGGAAGAAGTGGACATGATCGTTCACAATGCCAACATCTATACGGTGGATGAAGAATTCTCCAAGGCAAGTTCCGTGGCCATCAAAGACGGGAAGTTTCTGGAAGTGGGAGAAAGCGAGGTCCTCCGGAAAAAATACAACGCCAAGGAAATATTGGATGCCAAAGGCAAGACAATGGTACCGGGACTCATAGATGCCCATTGCCATTTTTACGGGCTTGGATTGAATCAGCAAGTTGTGGATTTGGTGGGCACTTCAAGTTTTGATGAAATTCTAGACAAAGTGGCCGCTTTCCAAAAAGAACGCCCCTCCAGTTACATCCGAGGTAGGGGTTGGGATCAAAATGATTGGGAAGAAAAGGAATTTCCGAACAAGGACAAACTTGATGAACTGTTCCCGGACATCCCCGTGGTTCTGGAACGAATTGATGGGCATGCCTATCTGGTGAACCAAAAGGCACTGGATCTGGCAGGGATAACCATGGAAACCCAAATGGATGGAGGTGAAATCGTGAAGAAGAATGGGGCAATCACTGGTGTTTTAGTGGACAATCCCATGGGGTTGGTGGATGCCATTATCCCGCAACCCACCAAGGAACAACGGATCCAAGCCCTGAAAGATGCCGAACGGATATGTTTGGATCATGGCCTCACCACAGTCAACGATGCAGGTTTGGGCAGGGGCACCATTGAACTGATCGATAGCCTCCAGCAAGCTGGGGATTTGTCCATAAGGATATACGCTATGGTTTCCAACACTCCGGACAATCTGGACCATTTTTTGAAGAAAGGAATCATCAAAACGGATAAATTGAACGTCCGCTCCATAAAAGTCTATGGGGATGGAGCCTTGGGATCTAGGGGAGCTGCATTAAAAGCTCCTTATACCGACCAAGCCGGACATTATGGGGCCATGGTCACCCCTGTGGCAGAAATCGGTGCCTTGGCCGAACGTATTGCCGCTTCTGATTATCAAATGAACACCCATGCCATTGGGGATTCTGCCAACGTGGTGGTGCTCAGGGCCTATCAAAAAGCTTTGCAGGGCAAGCAAGACCGTCGATGGAAAGTGGAACATGCCCAAGTGGTGTCGCCACAGGATTTTGATTATTTTGAAGACGGGATCATTCCATCGGTGCAACCCACGCATGCCACCAGCGATATGTATTGGGCAGGTGACAGGTTGGGTCCCGATCGGGTCAAGGGCGCCTATGCCTACAAAACATTGTTGGAAAAAGCAGGGATCGTGGCCTTGGGAACCGATTTTCCCGTGGAACAGGTAAGTCCTTTCCTGACATTTTATGCAGCAGTGTCCAGACAGGACCAAGAACAGTATCCCGAAGGAGGATTCCAGATGAAGGATGCCCTCTCCAGGGAAGAAACCCTGAGGGGAATGACCCTTTGGGCGGCCTACTCCAACTTTGAGGAAAACGAAAAAGGAAGCATCGAACCGGGCAAGCTTGCAGACTTTGTTATCCTCAGCGATGACATCATGACCGTTCCTGTGGAAAACATCCCAAGTTTACAGGCGGAGCAAGTTTTTTTGAATGGTGTTAGGGTAAAATAAAAAAAGCGGGGAAATACCCGCTTTTTCATATCATTTCATCTGTGTTAGTAACTGATCGGTAGGGAAACCCTTGTGGTGCCCCATCCCATGACCATTTCACCATCATCTTCAAAAGTAATGGAGAAAGCTTCCAATTCCTCATTGTCAGTGCTGGCAGTAGCGCTAACCCTGGCTACGTCTGCATCGCTGTCATAGGAATATGCGCCCCATTGGTTCAAGTTACTGTTCAGGATAACGGTCCATTCATCATCCCCAGGAATGGTGAACAAAGAATACGTACCCGCTTTGATTGCCTTTCCTCCAATGGTGGCATCCTTGTAAAAAGTCACTTCAGTGGCCTCATTGGCACCGGTTCTCCATACTTTCCCCTCGGGAGCAAGGTCGGCCAAACTACGGCCTTTGAGTTGTGGACGGCTGTAAATGACGCGGACGGACTTATCGGCCTCCTTGTAACTGGCGGGATAAGCAGCAATGTCCAAAGGACTTTTGTCCAGACCGCTGAATTTTTGGGCTGTGGCCTCTGTGGAATAAACCATCGCAAAGGCAAAGAATGTCAGTAAAAATAGATTTTTCATGATTGTGATTTTAGTTGTTTTCAAAACTAGAATTAATTCAATGTTGTTTGTATAAAAAGACGTTAAAATTGAAGAACCTTACAGAATGCTTCGGATTGATACGTTCTTTTGCTGAAAAAGTTTCAAAAGATAACAACCTTACATTTTAAATAAACGGAATGTAATTAAAATTACTATTATTGTTTTATTTCAAAACTTGAATGTTCATTTTTGTATCAAAATTGTTATAAACTATATTTTTTATGTGTGGAATTGTTTGCGCATTTGATGTGAAGGAAAGCACGGAAGTGTTGAGGCCCCAATTATTGGAAATGTCCAAGAAAGTGAGACATAGGGGTCCGGATTGGAGTGGGATTTATTCGGATGACAAGGCCATTTTGGCCCATGAAAGGTTGGCGATCGTGGATCCGGCCTCTGGGAAACAGCCTTTGTTGAGTGCCGATGGAAAACTTGTGCTGGCCGCCAATGGTGAAATCTATAACCATCAAGAACTCAGAAAGCAGTTCGAAGGAAAATACCACTTCAAGACCCAATCCGACTGTGAGGTCATTTTGGCGCTCTATCAGGAAAAAGGTGTGGATTTCATTGATGAAATGAACGGCATCTTTGGCTTTGCCATATACGATAGTGAAAAAGACGAATATTTCATCGCCCGCGATCACATGGGGATCATTCCGTTGTACATCGGGTGGGACAAGAACGGCACTTTTTATGTGGCCTCCGAATTGAAGGCGTTGGAAGGCACCTGTTCCAAGATCCAGCTTTTCCCTCCCGGACACTATTTGCACAGTTCGGATGGGGAATTCAAGAGATGGTACCAACGGGATTGGATGGAATACGATGCCGTCAAGGAAAACGAAACCAGTATTGAAGAGATCAAAGTGGCCTTGGAGGCCGCGGTGCATCGCCAATTGATGTCCGATGTGCCCTATGGGGTGCTGCTTTCCGGAGGATTGGACTCTTCCGTGACATCGGCCATCGCCAAAAGATATTCCCAAAAAAGGATAGAATCCGGGGATACCGCTGATGCCTGGTGGCCCCAATTGCATTCTTTTTCAGTGGGGTTGGAAGGTTCTCCTGATTTGGCCGCTGCCCAAAAAGTGGCCAAGCACATTGGGACCATCCACCATGAGATAAAGTTCACCATTCAGGAAGGTCTGGATGCTATCAAGGATGTCATCTACAACCTGGAGACCTATGATATCACCACCATCAGGGCGAGCACGCCGATGTATTTGATGGCAAGGGTCATCAAGTCGATGGGTATCAAAATGGTGCTTTCCGGTGAGGGTGCAGACGAGCTTTTCGGGGGGTATTTGTATTTCCACAAGGCTCCAAGTCCAAAGGACTTTCATGAAGAAACCGTGCGCAAATTGGACAAACTCCATATGTACGATTGCCTCAGGGCCAACAAATCCTTGGCGGCATGGGGAATAGAGGGGAGGGTCCCATTTTTGGACAAGGAATTCATGGATGTGGCGATGCGGATCAACCCAAAGGATAAAATGATCAATGGGGAACGCATGGAAAAATGGGTCGTACGAAAAGCATTCGAATCCTATCTTCCCGAAAGTGTGGCCTGGAGACAAAAGGAACAGTTTTCCGATGGCGTAGGATACAGTTGGATAGATACCTTGAAGGCAATGGTGCAGGAAGAAGTGACCGATGAACAATTGCAGAACGCCCATTTCAAGTTCCCGATCCAGACACCCACCACCAAGGAAGAATATTACTACCGTTCCATTTTTGAAAGCCATTTCCCTTCGGACGCAGCTGCGTTGAGCGTTCCACAAGAACCTTCAGTGGCCTGTAGCACCAGGATAGCACTGGAGTGGGACGAGGCCTTCAAGAACATGAACGACCCATCAGGTAGGGCCGTTGCCAAAGTACATGCCGATGCTTATGTGAAATAAACCAACCTATAATAACCAACCAACGATATGGAGCAGGAAGATGCTGTTTTGTTTCATTTTCAATTAGTCAGAAAAACCCCTTCGACAAGGGGTTTTTCGTTGGTGGTTGGGTCATGTTCACCGTCATTGGGATTGGCCTCCGTTTTCCACAGAATTTGTTGATAACTTAGGGGGTTCATTCTGCCCCTACCACCTAATTCCACTGGCTATTCCTTATATTTGTAGGATTTGAAAAATTCAAGGCAAATACTAAGAATATATGAGCGAAGAAGCGAACAAGAAACAGTACTCGGCGGATAGTATCCAGGCCCTGGAGGGCATGGAGCACGTGCGTATGAGACCTTCCATGTATATTGGTGATGTAGGGGTCAGGGGGTTGCACCATTTGGTATATGAAGTGGTGGACAACTCCATCGATGAGGCCATGGCCGGTTATTGTGACACCATTGAGGTCATCATCAACGAGGACAACTCCATCACCACAAAAGATAACGGACGGGGTATTCCTGTCGATCTGCACAAAAAGGAAGGTGTTTCTGCCCTTGAAGTGGTCATGACCAAAATCGGGGCCGGGGGAAAATTTGACAAAGATTCCTATAAAGTTTCCGGTGGACTCCATGGTGTGGGGGTTTCTGTGGTCAATGCTCTTTCAATACACCTAAAAGCGACGGTATATAGGGACGGAAAAATCTGGGAGCAGGAATATGAAAGGGGCAAGACCCTATATCCTGTAAAAAGTGTAGGGGATAGTAGCGAAACCGGTACCATTGTTACCTTCATACCGGACGACACCATCTTTACCCAGACCACGGAATATAATTATGACACTTTGGCGAACAGAATGCGGGAGCTGTCGTATCTGAACAAAGGGATCACTATCACACTTATTGATAAACGCAACAAGGACGACAAAGGAGAGTTCATTTCCGAAACTTTCCATTCCGAAGAAGGATTGAAGGAATTCATCAAATTCTTGGATGGAAATCGGGAGCCCCTTACCCAAAGCGTCATCTCCATGGAAGGGGAGAAGAACGGAATTCCTGTGGAAGTGGCCATGGTGTACAACACAGGCTATACCGAGAACCTTCATTCCTATGTAAACAACATCAACACCCACGAAGGAGGGACTCACCTTTCAGGATTCAGGAGGGGATTGACCACCACCTTGAAAAAATATGCCGACAATTCCGGTATGTTGGACAAACTAAAGTTTGAGATTTCTGGGGATGACTTCCGTGAAGGACTTACCGCTATTGTTTCCGTAAAAGTGGCCGAACCCCAGTTCGAAGGACAGACCAAGACCAAACTGGGCAACCGTGAGGTGACCAGTGCCGTAAGTCAGGCCGTGTCCGAAATGTTGACCGACTACTTGGAAGAGCACCCCGAAGATGCCAAGCTGATCGTTGAAAAGGTAAAATTGGCCGCTCAGGCCAGACATGCCGCCGCCAAGGCCCGTGAAATGGTACAGCGCAAAAACCCGATGAGCGTGGGCGGACTGCCCGGAAAACTTTCGGATTGTTCCGAACAGGACCCGACCAAATGCGAAGTGTTCCTAGTGGAGGGTGACTCTGCGGGCGGAACGGCAAAACAAGGTAGGGACCGAAACTTCCAAGCCATTTTGCCTTTGCGTGGTAAGATTTTGAACGTTGAAAAAGCCATGCAGCACAAGGTTTTTGAAAACGAAGAGATTAAGAATATTTACACGGCATTGGGAGTTACCATTGGTACCGAAGAGGATAGCAAGGCCCTGAATTTGGACAAGCTCCGTTACCACAAAGTGGTCATCATGTGTGATGCCGATGTGGATGGTAGCCACATTGAAACCTTGATCCTTACCTTCTTCTTCCGTTACATGCGGGAATTGATAGAGGCTGGACACGTTTACATTGCCACTCCACCATTATATTTGGTGAAGAAAGGATCCAAGAAACGCTATGCGTGGAACGATAAGGAGCGTGATGAGATAGTAGCCTCCATGAATGGTGGGGCCGGTATCCAACGCTACAAAGGACTTGGGGAAATGAACGCGGAACAATTGTGGGACACCACGATGAACCCAGAGTTCAGGACCCTAAGACAAGTGAGTATAGACAACGCAACCGAGTCGGACCGTATTTTCTCCATGTTGATGGGGGACGAGGTGCCGCCGAGGAGGGAATTCATTGAAAAAAATGCCGTCTATGCCAACATAGATGCATAGATAACGGTTATTTCACAACAAAAACTCGCCCCAACAAGGCGAGTTTTTTAGTTTTAAGGAAAAATTTTACAAAATGAAGAAAATCATACTGCTTGCAGCTTTGCTGGGAGCAACTTTTGGCAAGGCCCAAGATCTGAACGATATTTTCATTTCTGGGGTCGAAGATGCGGAACGTTTTGCCAATGCCTATTTGGCGCCTGTTTCCGAAGCGGCCATCTACAGTGTTTCCACGGGATGGTACAACAGTGCGGATTCCAAGCCCTTGGGCGGGTTTGAGATATCCATCGTGGGAAACATGACGGGATTTAAGAACAAGGATGACAAAAAAGCCTTTTTATTGGACCCCGCCGATTACGAAAACCTGGACTTTGTTCAAAACCCGGGCCAAGCACGTTTGGTTTCCACAGGTCTTGGTGACATCGAGGGAATCGAGGTTTTTGTGGAGGATGAAAGCACAGTGTTCAGAAGGGAATTTGAACTCCCTTCAGGATTGGCTTCCGAAAACCTCAATTTCATACCCTCGGGATATCTCCAAGGAAGTGTGGGATTGATCAAAGGATTGGAAGTAAAGGCCCGTTTTTTGCCCAAGATCAAATTTGATGATGATGCCAAAATAGGATTGTTTGGGGCAGGTGTCCAATATGATTTCACCAAACTGCTCCCGGCCGATAAAGTGTTGCCGGTCGCCATTTCATCAGTGATTGGCTATACCAACCTCAATGGGGATTACGATTTTACGGATTCGGGTTTGATCGATGGTAGTGACCAGCGCATCGAAGCATCTTTCAACACTTGGAACTTTAGTGCCGTCGTCTCCACCCGCAACATTCCCGTGATCAATTTTTATGGAGGTCTGGGTTACATTACAGGTAAGTCGGATATCGATGTATTGGGGACCTACCAGGCCAATGGCCCTTTCTTTTCAGAAACAGTGGTAGATCCCTTTTCCGTTTCCAAAAAGGCCAGTGGTGTGAACGCCAATTTAGGTACTAAGCTGAAACTGGGTTTTTTTAGGATCAATGCGGAATATAACTTTGCCGAGTTCAGCACCTTTACCTTTGGTCTGAACTTTGGATTTAGATAGTACCACCAACCGACCAGCCAAAATAAAGTGGGCCCTGACGAATGTCGGGGCCCACTATTTTCATATATGTTGGTCTTCAGGTTCATTCCCTAGTGGCGAAGACCGCGCCGTTCCCTAGGGCAAGAATTTCAGGATTTTGGGCTTCCATCAGGCTGACCGTAACATCCGTCACCTGGGGATCGCCATATATAATGGTGTAGGTCCCGTTCTCAACGGACCATTTAAAATCGGTATAAAAAACTAGTTTTGAATTGGAGTAGCTCTGGTATCTGCCCAGATAAACATCATTGAAGATCCATTCCTCACGTGTCGTTTCGGTGCCTTTGCCCTCTAAGGATGCAGATTCCGTTTTGGCCCAGATGCCCAAAATAGGGTCGTTGTTTTCTGGTATACGGCTACAGTTGCTCATGGCGATAATGCCTATGATGGACAACAATGAAAAGAGCTTTTTCATAGGTCAGTAGGTTAAATTGATTTTGGGACTATTAGAACGCTAGCAGGTGGGGAACTATTGTTCCGGATTCGTCAAAAAATGAAGGAAAAAAGATTTCTTCGATGAATGGACAGTTTTCTTAACATTTAAGAGGTCGAATATTTGGGGACATTTGCAAAATGAAACCATTAAAACTGGTGTAAGTCAGCTTTTTTCTAAGTGAAATGCCTTATTTTTGAGCGTTAAAATTTAAACTTATACAAATGAAAGTTACCGTAGTTGGAGCAGGCGCAGTGGGAGCTAGCTGTGCAGAGTACATAGCAATGAAAAATTTTGCCTCGGAAGTGGTTTTGTTGGATATCAAGGAAGGATATGCCGAAGGAAAGGCGATGGATCTGATGCAGACCGCCTCGCTTATGGGCTTTGATACCAAGATCACCGGAAGCACCAACGATTATGGTAAAACGGCAAACAGTGATGTGGCAGTGATCACCTCAGGGATACCCCGTAAGCCTGGAATGACCCGTGAGGAACTGATAGGGATCAATGCAGGTATTGTAAAAACCGTGGCCACAAACCTTTTGGAGCATTCGCCCAATGCCACCATCATCGTGGTGAGCAACCCTATGGACACCATGACCTATTTGGTGCACAAGGCCACTGGCCTACCAAAGAACAAGATCATTGGTATGGGAGGTGCATTGGACAGTGCCCGTTTCAAATACAGATTGGCAGAGGCCCTTGGTGCCCCTATCTCCGATGTTGACGGTATGGTGATCGGTGGCCACAGCGATGTGGGCATGGTCCCCCTTATTGGTCATGCAACCAGGAACAGTGTAAAAGTTTCCGAGTTCCTTTCCGAAGAGAAAATGGAATGGGTAGTGGAAGAAACCAAGGTAGGTGGCGCCACGTTGACCAAACTTTTGGGCACCAGTGCTTGGTATGCTCCCGGAGCGGCAGTTTCATCAATGGTGCAAGCCATCGCCTGCGACCAAAGGAAAATGTTCCCATGTTCCACGATGCTGGATGGGGAATATGGTCTTTCCGACATCTGTATCGGTGTGCCCGTGATCTTGGGCAGGGACGGCATCGAGCAGATTGTTGAGATCGAACTTTCCGATGCCGAGAAGGCCAAAATGCAGGAAAGTGCCGAAGGCGTTAAAAAGACCAACGGATTGCTTCAAGTATAATTTGCTTACCTGTTGTACCTTTTGAAGGTTTTTTAATCAAAACCGTCAATTCGAGTGAAATTCTGAAGGAATTTTGTATCGAGAATCGGTTTTGGGTATGTAACTATGGTTCTCGATACAATTTTTCTTTCGAAAAATCACTCGAACTGACAACTTTCAGTCAAAATGCACAACAGGTATTTTATTTATAAAAATTGTAATTCTGGGCTTGGAACGGTGGGAAACCCCAAAAGAACGGTTTTGGGAGCCCTGCCCCCTTCGGAATGACAATTTTGTTTTTACTAACCAATGCTAAGGCGTATTTGCAATTCAATCAATTTCTATTGTCAAATCTTATCGGAAATGATATATTTGCACGCTGTTTAAGAAAACATCTAAAAATTTAATAATCAATGCAAAATAAAGGACTTGTAAGGCTTTTCGCGATCCTTTTTGGCTTGGTGAGCATCTATCAGCTATCCTTTACCTTCATCACAAGTAAGTTGGAGAAGGATGCTGAGGCTTACGCAGTTAGCCAAATTTCGGAAGCTGAGGAAGATTATGTGGCAAAGCGTGAAGCTTTAGAGGCATCGTATCTGGACTCTATCAGTGACAACTCTGTTCTGGGTTTTACCAGCTATGAGGATGCCAAGAAAAAAGAGTTGAACAAAGGTCTTGACCTTAAGGGCGGTATCAACGTCACCTTGCAGATTTCCGTCAAGGACATTTTGAAAGGTTTGGCGAACAATACCAAGAACCCCGTTTTCAACAAGGCGTTGGCCGATGCCGATGTAGCATCGACCAATAGCGACCAAACCTATTTGGAACTATTTTTTGATGCATTTGACAAGATCAAGGGCGAAACCAAATTGGCTTCCCCCGACATCTTTGCCAACAAAGGACTGAGCGATGATGTCAATTTCCAAATGAGTGATGAAGAGGTAAAGCCCATCATCCGAAGAAAGATAGACGAGTCCATAGTTTCTGCATTTGAAGTACTCCGTGAGCGTATCGACGGTTTCGGTGTGACCCAGCCCAATATCCAAAGGGAAGGGAACTCCGGACGTATCTTGGTGGAGCTGCCCGGTGCTAGGGATATTGCCCGTGCACAGGAATTGCTTTCCAGTACGGCCCAATTGGAGTTTTGGGAAACCTATCCCCAAAGCAATCCAAGTTTGGGAACCTTTTTGGTGAACGCGAACGAGCGATTGAAGGAAATTTTGGAGCCTGAAACTACTCAAGAAGAAGTTTCAAAACCAGAATCAGAAATAGATTCGTTGCTTTCGGACGTTTCCCAAGATTCTTTGGATACGGCACCACAGGCCAACCCGATTTTGGGAAAATTGATTCCTGCAAATCCTGGTAGCCATGCCATTGCAAGGGCCATGGTATCGGACACTGCCGAGATCGGGAAGTACCTGAGAATGCCAGAGATCAGAAGATTACTGCCCAATGACATACAGTTCGCCAAATTCCTTTGGGAAAGACCTGCCCAAGATGTGGAAGTGGTGGATCTATACGCACTTAAATCCAACAGGGACGGTGTGCCTAGGATCAGCGGGGATGTGGTTTCCGATGCACAGGACACCTTTGACCAGTTCAACAAGCCTGCCGTGAGCATGACCATGAACACCCGTGGTGCCAAGGAATGGGAAGCACTCACTGGAGATGCCTACAACAACCAGACAGGTATAGCCATTGTACTGGACAATAAAGTTTATACTGCACCGGGCGTTTCTTCAGGACCCATTTCAGGTGGCCGTTCCGAGATTACCGGAACTTTCACCGTAAACGAGACCAAGGATATTGCCAACGTGCTCCGTGCAGGTAAACTTCCAGCTTCTGCGGACATCATCCAATCCGAAGTGGTAGGTCCATCTTTGGGGCAGGAAGCCATCGACAGTGGGTTCACATCTTTTATTATTGCCATGGCCTTTGTATTGCTATGGATGATCTTTTACTATGGCAAGGCAGGAGTTTTTGCTGATATTGCCCTTATTTTCAATATCTTGCTCATTTTTGGGGTGTTGACCAGCTTGGGAGCTGTTTTGACCCTTCCAGGTATCGCTGGTATCGTTTTGACCATCGGTATGTCGGTGGATGCCAACGTACTTATCTTTGAAAGGATCAAGGAAGAATTGGCGAAGGGCAAGGGTAAGGCACAAGCGATTGCGGACGGTTTCGGAAACGCACTGTCCTCTATCTTGGATGCCAACATCACTACGGGACTTACGGCGATCATCCTTTTCATTTTCGGTTCAGGTCCCATTAAAGGATTTGCCACTACCTTGTTGATCGGTATCGTTACTTCTTTGTTCACGGCCATTTTCGTGACCCGATTGATGGTGGATGCCTATTCCGCGAAGAAGGGCAGACGTTTGGATTTCAGCACAGGAATCACAAAGAACCTGTTCACCAACATGAACATCGATTTCTTGGCCAAGCGTAAGATTGCTTATATCCTATCTGGAATCTTGGTGGCAGTTTCTGCATTTTCCCTTTTCACCACTGGCCTTCAGCAAGGGGTTGACTTTATCGGGGGACGCTCCTATCAGATACGTTTTGAAAAAGCGGTGAACCCATCGGAAATCGCTTCCGAGCTCAATACCGTATTTGGTAGCGGAACCAACGTGAAAACGTTTGGGGACGCCAACCAGATCAAGGTGACCACTCCTTACAAAGTAGATGAGGAAGGTGTGGAAGTGGATACGGAAATCCAGACAAAATTATATACCACATTACAGAAATACCTCCCAGATGGCACTTCTTTTGAAGACTTTACCATTGGAGCTTCGGAAAAATCAATAGGTATCCTACAATCGGTAAAAGTGGGACCCACCATTGCCGACGATATTAAAAAGAATGCCTTCTTGGCCATTTTGGGCTCATTGGCGGTCGTGTTCCTCTATATCCTCTTGCGATTTAGGAAATGGCAATTCTCCTTGGGCGCCGTTGTTGCGGTTTTCCACGATGTGATGATCGTGTTGGGTATCTTCTCTTTAACAGGAAAGATCATGCCCTTTAACATGGAAATTGACCAAGCTTTTATTGCAGCGATATTGACGGTAATCGGTTATTCGTTGAACGATACCGTGGTAGTGTTCGACCGTATCCGTGAAATAACCAATATTAAAGGTTTAAAAGGCGGGGAAAATATAAATGAAGCCTTGAACAGTACATTGAGCCGTACATTGAATACCTCATTGACTACATTGATCGTATTGTTGGCCATCTTCGTTTTTGGAGGTGAAAGCCTACGCGGATTCATGTTCGCCATGATTATTGGTGTGGTTGTGGGTACGTATTCTTCGATATTCGTGGCTACTCCATTGATGTTCGATGCACTCAAGAAGAAAATTGCTGCTGCTACAGGGCATAGTTTAAGTTTTTAGATTACACCAAGTAAAGGGCCACTCGCACAAGTGGCCCTTTATTTTTTCGTTGATCGGTATTATACTTTATTGTTGGCCAAAACTTGCAACCAGCCGATCAATTGACTGAACAACGTAAAGTTTTGGATAACCCTTAATTGCCCATTGAATCCCCATTTGTCCCTATCTTTTGTATGGTTTAACATATAGGTCAATGTTTTGGAAAGTTGTTCAATATCCGTTGGGTCTTCATTGATCTGCCCTGTTTTGTTATGGACTACTTGAAATTTCAACCCGGCAGCGCCTGAAACCAGTACAGGTTTTCTTTTCCACATGGCTTCCGTGGCCGTGAGCCCAAAGCCTTCTTGAATGGAATTTTGCACAATAATGCTCGAAGTACGTTGTAAGGCATTGACGATGAGTGCATTTTCCTTGGGATTGTCCAACGGTAATAAGAGAATAGCAATATCCTTCTGTAAATTACGGTCCACTTTTTTATAGGCTTCCGTAAGTTCATTGAGTACTTCCTGCCCCTCTGGGTCATCGGAAACAAAATCAGGGTCAGGTCCGCCCATTACTAAAAGTGTCATCTCGATACGTTTGTACTCCAGACTATCTGGATCTCCATTTTTACGGTTGTCCAGTTTCATTTTAATAAAGGCTTCCATAAGTTCCTTAAAACCTTTAAGGCGGTCCCATCTTGATATTTCCATGACTATGGGTCGATAAATAAGGTCCAAGTTTTCATCCGCCCTCAACAGGTCAAAGGAACCATCCGGCATTACTTTTCGTACCAAATATTTGTATCGGTCATAAAGAATGGCCTTATGGTCGTCCAGCACCCCGGATTGATATAAAATACCAATGCATTTGTGCAATTGCAATTCCCTGTTTTTGTGACTTAGGGGATCAATGGCAGGGGGAATGATGGAGGTTCTTTTCTTTAACGGTTTGGGAACATAAGCGGGTAAGCTGAATACAAAATGATCGTAATCGTTGGTATAGGGACTTAGGAATTCCCACACGGCATCGGTTATCTCGGTATCCTCTTCCAATCCGATATGGCACCGCCAGATAATGGAAACTCTTCTCTCTTTTTTAATCATGGAGGCCAAGGGCATGGGTTGTGGGTCGTGGACTACTACGATGTCCCCATCGTTGATCAGCTCCAAAGCCTTGGGTAGATTATTTCTGTTGACAGCTTCGTATACTTGTCTGTCCTCTACCGTAAAAATACCGTTCCCACTTCCATGTATGGCATTGTGAATGCGTTTGGTGATATCAAAGAAAGCCTTTTCCCTAGCCTCGATGACGAGCCACTCAATGGACACTCCGAGTTCCCGTAAAATTCGCATTTGGCTGGGCAACATCTCGGCAACACCACCACCCAAGGCGGTTGAATTGATCATCCAAATAGTTTTACCTTTTAGGGATGCTATGGGTTCCTTGGCTTGTTCCAAAAAGTCGAGGACCGAGGAATACAGAGAGCCGTATGCCTTATAATCTTCAATTTTGGCACCGGGTTTAACGTTGATTTTTTGCATGGAAGGGTATGGTGAATAGTTGAATTCCCTATAAGATAGCAAAAAATAGCAAATTTTAGTAAGATACTGTTTTTGAAGTGTTTACTATTGTTTTATGGAGCCGATTGATCCTTCTTCTGATGGATGGAGCTCAAAAATATATTGAGGGTCCAATTGGGGCTCTTTCCTATGCGAAACGAAGACAATGGCAGAATCACTCTCGGCTGCTATTTTGTTGACCAAGGCCACAAAAAGGGAAGCGCTCGCATCGTCCAGTCCAGCTGTGGGCTCATCCAAGATCAGAAGGGGAGGGTGTTTT
>JASBTQ010000038.1 GCA_030148335.1 Allomuricauda sp.
CATGAAGGACGACAGTATAGACGGCATCTACGACACTTTAAAGCAGACTGCCAAGATCTCGCAATCTGCGGGAGGAATTGGCCTTTCAATTCACAACATTCGCGCTACGGGTTCATACATCTCTGGAACTAACGGTACTTCCAATGGTATTGTTCCTATGCTTCGCGTGTTTAACGACACCGCGCGTTATGTAGACCAAGGTGGCGGAAAACGTAAGGGTTCATTCGCGATCTATGTAGAGCCATGGCACGCAGATATCTTCGATTTCTTAGACCTGAAAAAGAACCACGGTAAAGAAGAGATGCGGGCACGCGACCTGTTCTACGCCATGTGGATTCCCGATCTGTTTATGAAGCGAGTGGAAGCCGATGGGGAATGGACCTTGATGTGTCCCAACGAATGTCCAGGACTTTTCAGTACCCACAGTGAGGAATTTGAGGCACTCTACACCAAATATGAGGCCGAAGGAAAGGGCCGCAAAAAGATAAGGGCCAGGGACCTTTGGGAGAAGATATTGGAATCCCAGATAGAGACGGGCACCCCCTATATGCTTTACAAGGATGCCGCCAACAGGAAGAGCAACCAGAAGAATTTGGGAACCATACGTTCCTCCAACCTCTGCACGGAGATTTTGGAATATACCTCTCCTGATGAAGTTGCCGTGTGCAACTTGGCATCCATAGCACTGCCCATGTTCGTGAAAAATGGAGAGTTTGACCATAAGGAACTCTTCAAGGTCACCAAGCGGGTTACCAGAAACCTGAACAAGGTCATCGACAGGAACTTCTACCCCGTGGAGGAAGCAAGAAATTCCAACATGAGGCACAGACCCATAGGGTTGGGTGTGCAGGGCTTGGCAGATGCCTTCATCATGTTGCGAATGCCCTTTACCAGTGACGAGGCAAAAAAATTGAACCAAGAGATTTTTGAGACACTGTACTTTGCCGCGGTAAGCGCTTCCATGGAAATGGCCCAGGAAGAAGGAGCCTATTCCACATACAAAGGCTCCCCAATGTCCAAGGGCGAGTTCCAGTTCAACCTATGGGGCATCAAGGACGAGGAACTGTCCGGCCGTTGGGATTGGGACAAACTCAGAAAGGAAGTGTTGAAGCACGGGGTCAGGAACTCCTTATTGGTGGCTCCCATGCCCACAGCGTCCACATCGCAGATATTGGGCAACAACGAGTGTTTTGAGCCCTACACTTCCAACATATACACTAGAAGAGTGCTTTCTGGGGAATTTATTGTGGTGAACAAGCACTTGTTGGAAGATTTGGTGAAACTTGGTCTATGGAATGAGAACCTAAAGCAAGAGCTCATGAGGGCCAATGGTTCCGTTCAGGGCATCGATGCCATTCCAGAGGACATCAAGGAGTTGTACAAGACCGTTTGGGAACTCAGCATGAAAGATATCATCGATATGAGCAGACAACGTGGGTATTTCATTGATCAAAGCCAATCCTTGAACCTGTTCATGGAGAACGCCAATTACGCCAAGCTCACCTCGATGCATTTCTATGCTTGGAAGAGCGGGCTCAAAACGGGGATGTATTACCTTCGAACCAAGGCAGCGGTGGATGCCATCAAATTTACGTTGGACAACACCAAGAAGCAAGAAGTCCCCGTTGAGGTAGAGGCCGAAGCAGCATCGGCAGCAGTGGCGCAAGAGATCACTGTGGAGGCGATTTCTGCCGAGCAGCAGCAAGAAATTGACATACAGCCCATGACTCCTGAAGAAATGAGGGAAATGATTGCACGAGCCAAGGAAGGCCAGGCAGACGACGACTGCCTGATGTGCGGTTCATAGCATAGTCGGCACTGGACTTTATCAGTGCATGTGATAGTGTTTATTGATCAGATACCCTGGAACGTTCACCCCACTTGGAACAATTCCGGGGTATTTTTTTGAAAAGATTCGTAAATAAAAAACCCTCCAATTTTATTGGAGGGTTTTTTTATCTCTCATAAGAGAACAAGACTTACAGCGACCAAGCTTTTCCGCCGGTCAGCGTGTTGAGGTCTTCACAGGCGATGTATTCACCTGGAATGGGCAAATAGGCCAAGACCTCTTCGCCTACATATTCTGATGATTTGTAGGCCCAAGTGGCCAGATCTCTCAGGTCGTTGGCAAAGGAGAAGCGGGAAATATCGTCATCCAAAGTGGCTTGGCCTCCTTGCATGATGGCCTCCATGTAGCTGTTGATGGCTTCAAAATGGGCTTCCTCTTCTTCATCCGAACGCTTCTTCAGGTATGTTTGAAGAGCAGGCTCAATATCCACGGGTTCAATATCCATCAGGGTCTCTTTTCCTGAATCCGCCAGAACCTTATCGTAGAATACGTTCATCCTCATCACTACAAAATCCCTTTGTTCCAATGGAATTACTTCATCCAAATATTTGTCAATAAAAACGTGTACGTTCATTTCCGTTGCGGATGGCGTATCAGTTTTGGGAAGAATCACGTCCAGTGTCTGGGCGAGGGCATATCCTTTTTCCTTGTCCAGAAAACTAGGAACCCACTCGGCATAGGCCGGTTTGTCCTTACAACTTTGGAGCAGTCCCAAAAGGGTCGGTGTGGCCACGGCATATCCAAAGGCCAATCCCATATTCTTAAGTGCAGATCTTCTTTCCATTATATATTTCCTTTTTTGAGTTCTTGGGCGGCATGGTTGGCGGCCCTTGCTGTAAACGCCATATAGGTCAACGATGGGTTTACGCAACTTGCGGAGGCCATAAATGCACCATCCGTTACATAAACGTTCTTACAAGTGTGGACTTGGTTGTATCCGTTCACCACAGAGGTCTTTGGGTCAAGACCCATACGGGCGGTGCCCATTTCATGGATACCCAACCCAATGGCATAAGGGTTGTCGTAGGGCGTAATGTCCTTGGCCCCTGCTTTTTCAAGCATCTGTACCGCTTGGTCCTGCATGTCCTTGCGCATGTTCAGCTCGTTCTGTCTGATCTCGGCATCGAAGGTAACCGTGGGAAGTCCCCATTTGTCCTTTTTGTCGTAATCCAAGATCATTCGGTTATCCTCATAAGGAAGGATTTCCCCGAAGGCCAACATGTTCATGGTCCACCCACCGGGTGTCAGGATTGCATCCTTGTAGCCTTTTCCGAAGGAGGCTTCGGCGACCAGTTCTTCATAATTGCCCCTAGAGGCACCACCTTGGTAACCATAGCCACGGGTAAAATCCTTCATGTCGGTATCCCCGCCAAGGTTCCTGAACCTTGGGATATAGGTCCCGTTGGGCTTTCTCCCTTTATAGTATTTGTCATCAAAACCTTCGAACTTACCGCTGGCACCAACCAAGAAATGGTGGTCCATAATGTTTCTGCCCAATTGGTCAGAGTCGTTCCCCAATCCGTTAGGGAACCTGTCCGACTTGGATTGCATCAAAATGGAGGTAGTGGCCACGGCCGAGGCACAAAGGAAAATAACCTTTGCCTTGAATTCGAACACTTCCTTGGTTTCCCTGTCGATTACTTTGACACCGGTCGCTTTTTTGGTATTGGGATCGTAAATAATCTCATGTACGATGGAGTCCGGTCTCAGGGTCATGTTCCCGGTCCTTTCCGCGGCGGGCAATGTGGACGACACACTGCTGAAGTAGGCCCCGAAAGGACATCCCCTTACACAACGGTTACGGAACTGGCAACGAACCCTTCCATCTCCCTCGAATTTTTTGTCACTGTTGATGTGGGCCACCCTTCCGGCGGTGATCACACGGCCGTTGAAATGTTCGGCCACTTTTCCCTTCACATGCTCTTCCACACAGTTGAGCTCCATCATGGGTTCAAATTGCCCATCAGGCAGTTGGGGAAGACCCAGGTTTTCGCCCGAAACACCGATATAACTTTCAACCTTATCGTACCAAGGGGCAATGTCCTTATAGCGTACGGGCCAATCCACGGCGATGCCTTCGTTCTTATTTGCGGTAAAATCGATATCGCTCCAGCGGTAACTGTGACGGCCCCACATAATGGAGCGGCCTCCCACATGGTAGCCCCTCATCCAGTCAAATCGTTTCACCTCATTGTAAGGGTGCTCCAGATCGTTCACAAACCAATGCTTGGATTCGGCCCTGACAGTATATCCTGTCCTAGCCTGCTTTTCTTGTTGCTTTAATTCTTCCCTGGTGGGCTGTCCGGCATTGGGAAAATCCCAAGGATCCAGATTGGCCGTTGGATAGTCTTCACGGTGTTTGACCATTGGACCACGTTCCAAGACCAAGGTCTTGAGCCCATTTTCGCACAGTTCCTTGGCAGCCCAACCGCCACTGATGCCCGTTCCTACCACGATGGCATCATAGGATTCCTGCTCCTGGTTGTAATAAAATTTACTCATTTATACGGATTGTTTATTTGCTAAATGTATTAATTATTAAATTAATTTTCTACATTTAATCCCTATGTTTATTGAGAATTCACCACTATAACGTTGTAGTTTTTGGATTCTATGTGAAATATATCAACCTAAAAATATGAATAGAAGAAGTTTAGCCCAAAAAGTTGTTTTGTCTGCAATCGCATGCGTTTTACTGGGGATTTATTCCTGCAAACAGAACCCAAAAAAGGAAGCTGTCGAAGAAGAGACGGCCCAAGAGATGACCGTTGAGCAAACCGAGTCCGACATCAAACTTTCATTGGCCCAATGGTCCATGCACAAAATGATCTTGGAAGAAGGGATGGACCCCTACACCTTTGCCGAGAAGGCCAAAGCATGGGGTTTTGAAGGTCTGGAATATGTGAGCGGACTCTATTACAAGGAACTCCAAGCGGCCAACTTTTCCGAGGAGGCCATGAAAAATTGGGTGGAAAAGAGCAAGGCCGAAAGCGAAAAGCACGGTTTGAAGAACCTGCTCATTATGATAGATGGGCAAGGCGACTTGGCGGCCACCGATGAAAAAGAAAGAAAGGCAGCCGTGGAGAACCATCACAAGTGGGTGGATGCCGCCGCTGCATTGGGGTGCCATTCCATCCGTGTGAACCTGAACGGAACACAGGACCCAGAGCTATGGGTGCCGGCATCCGTTGACGGCCTTACCCAACTGGCCACTTATGCCAAGGACAAGAACATCAACATTATTGTGGAAAACCATGGGGGGCCATCCTCAAATGCAGGCTTGTTGGTGGAGGTGATGAAAAAAGTGGGAATGGACAATTGTGGCACATTGCCCGATTTCGGTAATTTCTGCATCAAAAGGGAAGCAGGGGATTATTACGAGTCCAAATGTCTTGAGGAATATGACAAATATAAAGGAGTGGAGGAAATGATGCCCTATGCAAAGGCCGTGAGTGCCAAGTCCTATAGTTTTGATGCCGAAGGTAATGAGACCCGGGTGGATTATGAAAGAATGATGGACATTGTCGAGGAAGCCAACTATTCCGGTTTCGTGGGCGTGGAATATGAAGGCAGCGAACTCAGCGAAGAAGAAGGGATCTTGGCCACTAAAAAGTTATTGGAAAAAGTGATTGATTCACCCGAATAATCCAAGGGTCCATGAAGGGATTTTTACAGCAGCTCTTCGATTACAATTTCCATTGTAACAAAAAAATCATCCAACAATGCGGTAGTCTGGACAAGGTTCCGGAAAACTGCCAGAGGCTCTTCAGCCATATTTTGAATGCCCATCATATCTGGAACCACAGATTGCTGAGCAAACCCAGTGAATTTGGTGTTTGGGACGCGCAACCTTTTGAAAAGTGGGAAGAGGTCCACTACGAAAACCAGCGTACCTCTTTTGAGATCCTGACCAACACCGAGGATTTTATGAAACGGGTGGAATATGAGAACAGCCAAGGCAGGACCTTTACCAATGAGACCAAGGACATCCTTTTCCATATCATCAACCATTCCACGCACCACAGGGGCCAGATCATGGCGGAACTGCGTGCCTTAGGGACAGTGCCCGAACCGTTGGATTACATACATTATAAACGATAATACCGACTGAACAACATATATGAACAATAAGACCAAATTCCAACTTTCCTTTATGATGTTCCTCGAATTTTTTATTTGGGGAGGTTGGTTCGTGTCACTAGGGACGTTTTTAGGGAATAACCTTGAAGCAAGTGGAGGGGAGATTGCGCAAGCATTTTCAACGCAATCCTGGGGTGCCATTATTGCCCCTTTTATCATTGGGTTGATTGCCGATAGGTATTTCAATGCCGAAAGGATTTTGGGAGTGCTCCACTTGATCGGAGCTTTTTTGATGTACCAAATGTACCAGACCACGGACTTCTCCGTTTTCTATCCCTATGTTTTGGGCTATATGATCCTATATATGCCCACGTTGGCCCTGGTGAACTCTATCTCGTTCAACCAAATGAAGAACCCGGCCAAAGAATTTTCACCCATACGGGTTTTTGGGACCATCGGCTGGATCGTGGCAGGATTGGTCATCAGCTATGTGTTCCTTTGGGATTCCCCGAAGGGCATTGAGGCAGGCTTGTTGAAGAATACTTTTTTGATGGTAGGCATAGCCTCTGCCATTTTAGGGCTTTTCAGTTTTACGTTGCCCAAGACCCCGCCACGGGTGGATAAGGGAGAAAAAGTCACCGTTTCGGACGTTTTGGGACTGGATGCGCTAAGATTGTTGAACGACAGGAACTTTTTGATATTCTTCATATCTTCCGTGTTGATCTGCATTCCCTTGGCCTTCTATTACCAGAATGCCAATCCGTTCCTTTCGGAGATTGGATTGGCTAATCCGACTGGAAAGATGACCATCGGCCAGGCATCCGAAGTGATCTTTATGCTGCTCTTGCCCTATTTTTTCACCAAGTTCGGATTTAAAAAGACCATTTTGGTGGGTATGCTCGCTTGGACGGTCCGTTATCTGTTGTTCGCTTATGGAAATGCGGGCGATTTGGCCTTTATGCTGATTTTGGGCATAGCCCTTCACGGCATCTGTTACGATTTCTTCTTTGTTTCCGGACAGATATATACGGATACAAAGGCAGGGGAAAAGTATAAAAGTGCGGCACAGGGATTGATCACTTTGGCCACCTACGGGGTCGGAATGCTCATCGGGTTCTGGATTGCAGGGAAAATCACCGATTCCTTCTTGCTGGAAGATGGGACACACCTATGGGAAAAGATCTGGATTTATCCGGCAGGGTTTGCGGCAGTAGTGTTCGTTCTTTTCGCACTCATATTCAAAAATGAAAAAGTGGAATATAAATCATAAACCCCGTTAAGTAAGACACATATAACAAATAACGAATACAAACCATGAAAAACGTAAATAAGAACCAACTTTTTGTGGCGGCCTGTATATCCTTGGTCGTTACCTCCATGACCTTTGCCATCAGGGCGGGCATATTGACCCAATTAGGGGAAGAATTTGAAATTTCCAACCAACAATTGGGCTGGATAAACAGTATGGCCTTTTTGGGCTTTCCCTTGGCCATGATCTTGGGAGGTCTCCTCTACAATAAAGTAGGGGCACGCAAGCTCATGGTGACCGCTTTTGTCTGTCACCTTTTGGGGTTGATCCTCACCATTGTTGCAGGAGGTTTTTGGACCCTCATCATCTCTACCTTCTTCATTGGTTTTGCCAATGGTTCCGTGGAGGCGGCCTGTAATCCTATGATTGCCGATATGTACACCAAGAATCGGACGGCGATGCTCAACAAGTTCCACGTTTGGTTTCCTGGGGGAATCGTGATAGGTTCTTTGATCTCCAAGTTCATGACGGATTTTGGAATGGGCTGGCAATTGCAGATAGGGACAATGCTCATACCTACGTTGATTTACGGATATATGTTTTTCAAACAAAAATTCCCAGAAAGCGAGCATATCGAAACCGATACGGCCAAGAACATCAAATCCCTGGCAGATCCATTGTTCATCTTTATATTGCTTTGTATGACCCTTACCGCCATTTCGGAATTTGGGCCACAACAATGGGTCGAGCGTATTTTGGGCAATTCAGGTGCCAGTCCGATGTTGGTGTTGGCCATGGTCACCGGAATTATGGCCATTGGCCGCTACTTTGCAGGCCCCATAGTTCATAGGATCAATCCCATTGGTGTGCTCCTGTTGTCCGCCATTGTCACTACTGCCGCGGTCTATAGCATGAGTATCGCCGAAGGTTCCATGATTTATTTGGCGGCAGTTCTTTTTGCCTTGGGAGTTTGCTATTTTTGGCCCACCATGATCGGTTTTACCTCCGAGTACCTTCCGAAGACAGGTGCATTGGGGATGTCATTGGTCGGTGGGGCCGGAATGTTCGCCACATCCATATGGCAGCCTGTGATCGGCGGATGGTTGGACAGTGCAAAGGAATCCGCAGTGGCTTCTGGACTGACCGATCAGGTAGCAGAGCTTACCGCGGGCAAGGCGACTTTGGGAAAAATGATGTTCTTCCCATTGGCAGTGGCCGTTTTGTTCGCCATTTTGTTTTTGTTCCGAAAAAAGCTGGAAGAACGAAGAGTGCCGCAAGGCCATGTTTCTGAGGAAATCGTTTAATCAAATAGTAAAACATAGAAAATGCCAAAAAAATTAAGACTTGGAATTCTTGGAGGAGGCGGTGATTCCCTAATTGGGGTGTTGCACAGAGTGGCCTCTTTCATCAATGACAATTATGAAATTGTAGGAGCGGTCTTCAACCCAGACCATCAGGAAAGTTTAAATTTTGCAGAGGAAATAGACATCCCCACCAATCGTATCTACAAGGATTTTGATACGTTGATCACAGAAGAGATGAAGTTGCCAGAGGATGAGCGCATACAGGTATGTTCCATTCTTACGCCCAATTTTCTCCATTTCCCGATGGCCAAGAAGCTCTTGGAAAACGGGTTCCATGTCATCTGTGAAAAACCGATGACCACCACTTACGAAGAAGCCAGGATACTACAGGACACTTTGGAAAGTGCGGGCACCGTTTTTGCCGTGACGCATACCTACACGGGCTACCCGATGGTGCGCCAGATGCGGGAGATGATCAAGGACGGGGCAATCGGCAAGATCCACAAAGTGGACGCCCAATACTATCAAGGTTGGATGAACCCCATTATCCACGACAAAGAGAAACGCGGAACGGTGTGGAGACTCGACCCCAAAAAGGCGGGCATTAGCTCCTGTATGGGAGATATAGGTGTCCATGCCTTCAATATGATCGAGTTTACCACGGGTCTGCAGGTACAGTCCATTTTATGCGACTTCAATTATATCTATGATGACAATGTGATGGATCTGGACGGTACCGTGCTCATCCGCTTGGACAAGAACGTGAAAGGGGTCATCAGGGCGAGTCAAGTGGCCACAGGGGAAGAAAATAACCTGACCATTGCCATATATGGCCAAAAAGGAGGATTGAAATGGGAACAGGAAAACCCAAATTACCTCTACAGATTGAACGATCCGGAGCCATTGCAGGTGTACAAACCGGGCCATGCATACAATTCCAAACTATCGCTGGACGGTACCAAACTGCCGCCAGGACACCCTGAAGGCATCTTTGATGCCATGGCCAATATTTATTTGGGCGTGGCCAAAGCCATCCGCGGAGAGGAATACAACAATGGGGAATTCCCGACCATGTTGGATGGTGTGCGCGGCCTCAATTTTATTGAGAATACCGTGGCTTCCCACAAACAGGGCAATATTTGGGTGGATATGGATTGACCTAAAAAGGTTTCATGTCAGTTCGAGCGCAGTCGAAACCTCTTTTGTTCTCGACTGCGCTCGAACTGACAATGTTTTGAAGCTACCTATTATTTCTTGTACAGCATTTCAAAGGTTTCAAAAACCACAATCATGCTCTCCTTTGGAGTCTTGTCGAATTTGGCAAGCTCACGCGTAAAATGCTCCCAATGGACTTTTTGCCAATATGCTAGGCTTTTGTCGCCAACACCTTCCAAGCGGGCATGTTCTTCACGAATGGCAAAATAGGGGACCAACTTCACCGAAGTGGTACGAATGATGCACTTGGCATTACCGTTCCAGTCCGTCACCACATAAAAGTCACCGATTTTGGGCAATTTTTCGTTCCGTAACTGGATTCCCTTCAAAGAGTGGGAGGTCGCCCTTTTGATTTCCTTGCATACCAAATCGGCACAGGTATCCGCATCCT
The DNA here is from genome assembly GCA_030148335.1 of Allomuricauda sp. Lineage (GTDB taxonomy): Bacteria > Bacteroidota > Bacteroidia > Flavobacteriales > Flavobacteriaceae > Flagellimonas. Next base: position 10,089 of record JASBTQ010000038.1, read on the forward strand.
TTTCATTGTCAGAAAAGTGAATGACCTTGGGAGCATCCTCGGAAGCAAATTCCAAATGGGCATCCAAAAAATCGCCCCAAAGATTCCGGGCAGAGGCATTTTCCATAAGCAGGGTTTAAGAAAATTTATGTTGTTTGAATTGTTGTGCGGCATGGTTTGCGGCCCTTGCAGTAAAAGCCATGTAAGTCAAAGAAGGGTTTACGCAATTGGCCGAGGTCATGAATGCCCCATCGGTAACAAATACGTTGGGAACATCATGCAATTGGTTGTGCTTGTTCAGGACGGATGTTTTTGGGTCGTGACCCATTCTCGCTCCCCCCATTTCGTGTATGCCAAGTCCAGGACCTGTTACCATATCGTAGGTGCTGATGTTCCTAAAACCGGCGGCCTTTAGCATGGCAGCAGCTTCCTCTTTGATGGCTTCCCTCATTTTATATTCATTCTCCTTGAATTCCACATCAAAGTCCAATTGGGGCAATCCCCATTGATCTTTTTTGTCCTTGCTCAGGGTCACACGGTTGTCGTGGTAAGGGAGCATTTCACCAAAACCGGTCATCCCGATCTCCCAACCTCCCGGTTCTAAAATGGCTTCTTTGAGAGCGGCGCCATGACCCAGTTCGGCCACTGTCTCGCCCCAATTGCCCCTACTGGCGCTCCCTTGGTAGCCAAAACCACGCAGAAAATCCTTTCGTTTGGTTTTCTCATCAAGGTTGACAAACCGTGGAATATAGAACCCATTCGGTCTTCTTCCCTTATAATATTTGTCCAAATGTCCATCCACTTTGGCAGAAGCGCCCAAATTGTAATGATGGTCCATGATGTTGCGCCCGAGTTGGTCATGGTTGTTGCCCATGCCGTTAGGGAACACATTCGACTTGGATTGCAATAAAATGCCCACGGAGGCCATCGCAGAGGCGCAGAGAAAAACAATATTTGCCTTGAACTCTATTTTTTCATGGGTTTCGGCATCCACGATCTTTACTCCGGTGGCCCTTTTTTGATTTTCATCATACACTACCTCATACACAATGGAATTAGGACGTAGGGTCAAATTTCCGGTGCGCTCTGCAGCAGGCAAGGTGGAGGAATTACTGCTGAAATATCCTCCGAACGGACACCCCCTCCAACATCGGTTTCTGTATTGGCAAGGACCCCGGCCCTCGATATTGGGATTTTTATCGGTAATGTGGGCGACACGGCCAATAGTCAAGAGCCGATCTTCGTCGAATTGTGAGCCAAGGGCAGATTGAAGTTCTTTTTCCACACAGTTCAGTTCCATGGGTGGCTGAAACTGTCCATCTGGGAGGTGTTTGATACCCAATTTTTCGCCACTTACCCCAATATAGGTCTCCACTTTGTCGTACCAAGGGGCAATATCTTCGTAGCGTACCGGCCAATCCACGGCAATGCCCTCATTTTTATTGGCTTCAAAATCAACATTGCTCCATCTGTAGCTTTGTCTGCCCCAGGTCAGGGAACGTCCACCGACTTGGTACCCTCTGATCCAATCGAACCGCTTGGTTTCTTGGTAAGGATGTTCCAAATCATTCACAAAAAAATGCTTTACATCGTCACGAGGTGCCCAACCCACGCGTAATTGTTTATGATACTTTTCTTGGTCCTCCCGGCTTAGGTTTCCTTTATAGGGGAAGTCCCATGCGTCCTTGTTCATGGTCTTGTAGTCCTCGACATGTTTTACCATCGGACCTCGTTCCAGTACCAAGGTAGTAAGGCCATTTTCACACAGTTCCTTGGCGGCCCAACCCCCACTTATGCCTGTGCCAACTACAATAGCATCATAGACTTTGTTTTCGTACACCTTGTATTGTTTTAATTGTTAATGAATCCCTATATTTATATTTTACTTCATGAGATGTAAAATTAACACAGTTTTTTTCTTAAATATAGATGATAAATCCCAAATAGATCAGGATTTACAAATTCCAAAAACCAATTTTAAATGAAAACAATCAAAGGACCGGCTGTATTCTTAGCACAATTTGTGGACAGTCAACCTCCGTTCAATTCCTTGGACGGACTTTGCAAATGGGCCTCAAGTTTAGGGTACAAAGGCATCCAGATACCCACTTGGGAATCGTTCCTCATCGATTTGGACAAGGCGGCCGAAAGCCAGGATTATTGCGACGAACTGAAGGGCAAGATCAATTCCTATGGATTGGAGATCACGGAACTCTCCACCCACTTGCAAGGGCAATTGGTAGCGGTGCACCCCGCTTATGACATCATGTTCGACAATTTTGCGCCCGATGCCCTTAAGGGCAAGCCCAAGGAACGCACCCAGTGGGCCATCGAAACCGTAAAAAAAGCAGCCACGGCCAGCAGAAGATTGGGTCTTAATGCGCACGCTACCTTTTCAGGGGCATTGCTTTGGCATACGGCCCACCCTTGGCCACAACGCCCTGCCGGATTGGTGGAAATGGGCTTTGAGGAATTGGCCAACAGATGGATGCCCATCCTGGACCATTTTGACAAAGAAGGAGTGGATGTCTGTTATGAGATCCATCCAGGGGAAGACCTTCACGATGGGGACACCTTTGAACGCTTTTTGGAGGCAACGGGCAATCACAAGCGGGTGAATATTCTGTACGATCCCAGCCATTTTGTACTGCAGCAGTTGGATTATATCGAATACATAGACCATTACCATGAATTTATAAAAGCATTCCATGTGAAGGATTCCGAGTTTAACCCCACAGGCAAGAAGGGAGCCTTTGGAGGGTATAACGATTGGGGAGACAGGGCCGGAAGGTACCGTTCCTTGGGCGATGGACAGATCGATTTCAAGACCATCTTCTCCAAACTGACCCAATATGGATGTGATGTTTGGGCCGTGATGGAGTGGGAATGCTGCATCAAGAGTCCCGAACAAGGAGCCCGTGAAGGCGCCAAGTTCATACAGGACCACATCATTGAGGCCACCACAAAGACCTTCGATGATTTTGCAGGAGCAGAAATAGATAAAAATCAACTAAAACGAATACTAGGATTATGAAAAAACCAATTGTATTGGCCGCTTTGGCTTTAACCTTTGCTTGCAAGGAAAAACCGAAAGAGAACACGGAAGAAATGGCAGAAGAAACCATTGAAGTAGTGGAAGAGCCTGAATGGACCACCTTGTTTGATGGCACATCCTTTGAAGGATGGCACTTTTACAATGGAGGAGAAGTAGGTGAACCTTGGAAAATAGAGGATGGCAGTATGGTGCTCTATCCACCGGAAACAAGGCCCGAAGGAGCTAACTACAATCTGGTCACGGACAAGGAATTCACCGATTTTGTGCTCACTTTGGAATGGAACATAGCCGAAGGAGGGAACAGTGGTATTTTCTGGGGGGTCAATGAAAGTGAAGAATATGGACAACCCTATGTGACCGGTCCTGAAATCCAAGTGCTGGATGACGAAAGGCACCCCGACGCCAAGAACGGTACCGATCGTTTGGCCGGCGCGCTCTATGATATGGTATCGCCATCGGCAAATGTGGTCAAACCCGCAGGGGAATGGAATGCCGTTGAAGTCATGATCAACCATAAGACGAATGAAGGTTACATTATGCTCAATGGGACCAAAATCGTTGAATTTCCTGTTGAAGGTGAAGGATGGGATGCATTGGTCGCCGATTCAAAGTTTGCGGACTGGGAAGGTTTCGGAGCTTTCAAGACAGGCAAAATAGGACTACAGGATCACGGAAATGTCGTGTCTTTCAGAAATATCAAGATCAAAGAGCTATAGCATGTCAACATTCAGAAACATTTTTGTGGCCTTCGCCATATTAATGGGCATATTCGTATCTGCCCAAGAAGTGGAACCTACCAAACCGGAGGCCACTGAGCTTTACCAGCCTGTACCACCAAAGGTGGCGCCAGGAAAGGACGGCGCCCCGCCCAGTGATGCCATCGTACTTTTCGATGGTACCAGTTTGGATCAATGGATCAGTTCCGTGGACAGCACTGCGGCCAAGTGGACCCTCAACAAAGATGGCAGCATGACCGTGAAGAACAGGACTGGGGATATCCAGACCAAACAAAACTTTGGTAGTGTACAGCTCCATATCGAATGGAAATCGCCTGCCGAAGTGCAGGGCAAAAACCAGAGTAGGGGCAATAGCGGTGTGTTTCTTTCCAACCTCTACGAAGTGCAGATTTTGGACAACAATGACAATGACACCTACGTGAACGGTCAGGTAGGATCCATATACAAACAGCACATCCCTTTGGCCATGGCTTCCGTGCCCACAGGGGAGTGGAACGTGTATGACATCATCTACCATGCCCCTGTTTTTGAAAAGGGACAAAAAGTGAAGTCGGGGACATTGACCGTGATCCATAATGGGGTCTTGATCCAGGACCATGCCGAGATCAAGGGAACGACCCCCTACATTGGGTGGCCCAAAAACCCACCACATGGCAAGGGGCCCATCAGGCTGCAAGACCATGGCGACAACAGCAGGGTGAGTTATAGGAACATTTGGGTGAGGGAGCTATAAACCACTTAGGACCAACTCTCACACATATCATTTTCTGACGGCAAAGAGGCCAAAAGCTATTTTGGTTACCTTTGGCAAAATTTTCATGTATATATGATCCAATCCATGACCGGCTTTGGGAAGCACATTGTGCAGCTCCCTTCAAAGAAGATTACCGTTGAGCTAAAATCGCTCAACAGCAAGAACTTGGACATCAATGCGAGGATTCCACAAACTTATAGGGAAAAAGAACTGGAACTCCGCAAGATGATAGCCGACGTTTTGGTACGCGGAAAAGTGGATCTTGCCCTTTATGTGGAGATTACGGGGGAGGAGACCACTGCGGAAGTGAACCAAGGCATGGTGAGAAAATACATGGAACAACTGTCCAATATCGCCAAAGGAGATGATATCAAATTGCTGGAACTGGCACTGCGTATGCCCGATACCTTGAAGACCGAGAGGGACGACATCGACGAGGCTGAATACAAAGCCATAACAGGGGCAATGGAAGAGGCACTTTCCGAGATCATTTCCTTTAGGAACGAAGAAGGAAAGGTATTGGAGAAGGATTTTGACGAACGCCTCGACAACCTGAACAGCTTGTTGGCACAGATCAAGGTGATGGACCCGGAACGACTGGCAACAGTGAGGGAACGCCTGGAAAAAGCAGTGGCAGACCTCAAGGTGGAACTGGACGCCAACCGATTTGAACAGGAACTCATCTATTATCTTGAAAAATACGACATCACCGAGGAAAAAGTACGCTTGGCCAACCATTTGGACTATTTCAAGGCAACCTTGAAATCCCATGACTCCAATGGAAAAAAACTGGGGTTCATCGCACAGGAAATCGGTAGGGAAATCAATACCATTGGTTCCAAGGCCAACTATGCCCCCATGCAACAATTGGTGGTGCAGATGAAGGACGAACTGGAAAAGATAAAGGAACAAATGCTCAACGTATTATGACAGAAGGAGGAAAACTCATCATTTTTTCGGCACCGTCGGGTAGTGGGAAAACTACCATTGTGAGGCATTTACTGGACCAGCCGGAGCTCAATCTGGCCTTTTCGATCTCAGCGACCTCCAGACCTCGAAGAGGTAAGGAAAAACATGGGGTAAACTACTATTTCATGTCCATATCCGAGTTCAAGAAGCATATCAAGAACGAGGATTTTTTGGAGTGGGAGGAAGTCTATCGGGACAACTTCTACGGAACGCTGAAAAGTGAAGTGGAACGCCTTTGGGCCGAGGGCAAAAACGTCATCTTTGACATTGATGTGGTAGGCGGCCTGCGCATAAAGAAGAAATTCCCTGACAAGACCTTGGCCGTTTTTGTGAAACCGCCCAGTGTGGACGAGTTGAAGATCAGACTGAAGAAAAGGAGCACCGAAAGCGATGACAAGATCAATATGCGGATTGCCAAAGCCTCTGTGGAACTGGCCACGGCCCCACAGTTTGACAAGGTCATCAAAAACTATGAACTGGATGTCGCACTGAAAGAAGCCCATAAACTGGTCGCCGAATATGTCGGCGCCAAGGTGCCCGGTCCAAAAGAAGAATGAGTATGAAAAAGGTAGGGCTCTTTTTTGGGACCTTCAACCCGATACATATCGGCCATTTGATCATAGCCAATCATTTGGTGGAGTTTTCGGACCTGGATGAGGTTTGGTTCGTCATTACCCCCCAAAGTCCGTTCAAGACCAAGCAATCGCTTTTAGAAGACCACCACAGGTACCAAATGGTATACGAAGCCGTACAGGACTACGACAAGTTAAAACCGAGCAAGATCGAGTTTGATCTGCCGCAACCCAACTACACTGTCAATACCTTGGTCCATTTAGATGAAAAATATGGAGAGGGCCAGCAGTTTTCGCTCATCATGGGAGAGGACAACCTGAAAAGCTTCCACAAGTGGAAAAACTATGAGACCATTCTGGAGCACCATTCCATTTATGTCTATCCAAGAATTTCCAACGGCGAAGTGGAGCATCAATTTAAGCAACATCCACAGATCAAAAGAGTGGATGCCCCCATCATGGAAATTTCCTCTACCTTCATCCGTAAGGCCCATAAATTAGGGAAAAACATCAAACCATTGCTTCCTTTTGCCGTATGGAAGTATATGGACGAGATGAATTTTTACAGATAGGGCAAACTATTGCTTGGCCGTCACAACCCCCACCATGCTATCGGCGGTTCCGTAGTAGAGATACCAAGTCCCATTGAACAATACAAGTCCTTCCAAAAAAGTGGTGCCATCTTTGTATTGACCCGATTTTTCAAAAGGTAGTTCGGGCTTGATGAAGGGTGCATCGGTGCGGTCCAGCAACTTCCAAGGCTCGTTTGGGTCAAACAAAGCCTGTCCCCCCGTGTAAATTCGATTGCCCAGTTTCTTTACGCCGATGTTCTGTGAGTTTCCGGCATTGTAGAGCATCACAATGCCATTTTCGGTGAGCAAGGGAGGTGGTCCGGCCTCCACCAGCCATGAGTCAAAATAGCCCGGTCTTGGGCTTAAAACAGGGGCAAGTTTGCCTTCGTAGGTTTCTACGGGTTCCCAATCCACCAAGTTGGTGGAAGTGGCCAGCCAAATGTGGGGAACCCCATAATACATCCAATATTTTCCATTGATCTTTGCCGCGACCAGCTTTCCGTTTTTGAGCTCGGTCACAATGGCCCCAGACTTGGTTTCGATTTTATGGTAGATACCTTCCTTATACTTTTTGAAAACAGGACCATGCTTTTCCCAATGGATCAAATCTTTTGAAGTGGCCACTGCAAGTCGGGGCACTTCGCGGTTCCATTGCGTGTAGGTGAGCACATAAAGCCCATCTTCGGTCTCCACGATCCTGGGGTCTTCCGTGCCACCAGGCCATTCATTTGGTTTTTGGTCATCCTCGTTGGGATAAAAAACAGGTTCGGGCCACGTGGAGTATGTTGTTCCGTCATGGGAAACTGCCATCCCGATCCGGGAACGGTGTCCTCCGATTTCCTTTTCCCCCAATTTTTCTTCGGCCCTGTACAATACATAAATACTGTCGTTTCTCACAATGGCGGCCGGATTGAAAGTGGCCATGGATTCCCAATGCGAAATATGATGGATTATCGGGTCTTTAAACTCAGATTCCGAATTCTTCTGAAGAATGGGTTGTGCATCTTGATTGCGTTCAAAAGGCCCCAACATCCATTCCTTTTCCTTGGTCTGTGCCAAACCGGAAAAAAAAGAGAGCATGAGAAACACATAAGCGAACCCACGAAGCATTACAATGTCATTTTTAGAGGAAACCTTAATGTCCAAGTTGAAGAAATTATGCATCATTTTTCAGCAGGATTTGCTGGAAAAGATACGTTTTTATTTCTTCTCTGTGATTTTGGCCGGTACCACGGAGCTGTCGTGCTGCTCGTAATATTGATCCAATAGATCCATCATGGCGGTCATAAGATCGCGAGTTTCCAGCAAAAGGGAAAAATAGAGGGTCGTGTTCTTGGGACTGGACTCCTCGGTCCTTGTCCTGGAAACCTGTCTGTCTATTTTTTGGGAAACCATGTCAAAAAGGTCTTGTTTGGAATCCAAAATGGCCCCTATTTGCTCAAAGGACTTGTCTTCAAAGGCTTTCTGGGTCCTGTCAAAGAGATCTTCCAGTTTTTGGTCTATTTCCTTCAGCTCCTTGATTTGGTTATACTTCAATTTCTTATGGTTGTTGTGCACATGGTTATAGCTCACTTTTCCGATATATTCAAGCGACTGTGAAATATCGGTCAGGTGCCCCATGGCATTGATGTAAAAATTACTTGCCCCAATGTGGGCTTCCTCCAAGTTCTTGATGAAATAAAAGGTATGTTCCCGCAGATCTTCGATTTCCCCAGCCAACTTATTGCCCTGTTTTTTGTTCTTCTTCAAAAAGTTGAGGTCCTGTTTGGCCAACCCGTTTATGGAATTGGAATAGATCTTTTTGCTACGTTTTACCACATTGGCAATGTTGGTGGCACTTTCTTCGATCACACCCTGTATGGAGCTGCTCTCCGCCCTTCGTAGGCGATCTTCTACCTTGATTTCTTTTGTCTTCTTGTTATAGGAGATATAGTTCCTTACCAAGAGCAGCACGGCCGCAAACAATAAAATGGCTATGGCCGCGCCCTTGCCAAAACTGATGAGGGCCAAAATGGTTCCAGCTGCAATAAAAGCTATAATGGCTGTGCTGAACCACCCCGCGATCACATTGAGCACCCCTGCAACCCGGTAAACAGCACTTTCGGCCCCCCATGCCCTATCGGCCAAAGAGGTTCCCATGGCCACCATAAAAGTTACATAGGTGGTGGAAAGCGGCAATTTGTACGATGTGGCCACGGAAATCAGGATACCGGCCACCATGAGGTTCACCGAGGCCCTGATCATATCAAAGGCAGGCAAATGGTGTACTTTGTCCCTGGACAGGTTGATCACAGGTTTGTTGAATCTCTTGTCAACAGATGTCTTTACGCTGGAAGGGACCATGGATGAAACCCAATCCGAAACGGCTATGGAGTATCGGACAAGGCTTCGCGACAGATAATTGGGCTGGAACCTTTCGTTCGCCTCTCCCTCGCGGGAAAGGTTGATCTCGGTGTCGGCCACATATCGGGCCTTCTTGGAAAGCCATAACGTAGCTACCATCACCATGCCCGAAATGAACAGCAATACGGTAGGGGTCTCCACTTTGGCTGAAAGGACCTCCATACTGAACTCTGAAGCAGGGACTCCCGAAGCGACCCATGCCTGATAGGACTGCAATCCGGCAATAGGCACACCGATAAAGTTGACAAGGTCGTTGCCCGCAAAGGCAAGGGCAAGGGAAAAAGTTCCCACCCCGATGATGAGTTTATAGATATTGGTCTTGACAAACAGGATAAGGAGGTACGAAATGAGGGCCCAAGCCAGAAAATTCACGACAATAACCTGATAGACACTGGTCTCAAGGAAATTTTTGATGGTCATTCCTCCTATAAAGCCATAGGTGCGATCGGCAAAAGGAGTTCCGCTGATTCCCTTGATCAAAATGAAATAGGTAATGGCAGAAAGGGCAAGACCTCCAAAAATGGCCCCCGTCCATTTGGGTTTTTTCAAAAAATCGTAGGAGAGCAAAAGCCTGGAAATCCACTGTACCGCGGCTCCAATAGTAAATGCTATCACCACCGAGGAAAGGATGCCCACAATGATCTCAATAGCCTTTTCGGTGTTGATGTAATTGATGACGTCGGAAAAACTTCCGTTTGCGGCCCCAATTTTGATCAATGCCATGGCCACTGCAGCTCCCAAAAGGTTGAACACGATGGAGACCGTGGTGGAGGTGGGCATGCCCAAGGTGTTGAAAAAGTCCAACAAGAGGATGTCTGTGATCATTACGGCCATAAAGATGAACATGATCTCATCGAAATAGAATTCCCCGGGGTTAAAGATCCCTTTTCGGGCAACTTCCATAAGTCCGCTGGAAAAAATGGCGCCACAGGCAATGCCTATGCTCGCGACGATCATGATGGTCTTGAAGGAAAGGGCCTTGGATCCAATGGCTGAGTTCAGGAAGTTCACGGCATCATTGCTCACACCAACAACAAGGTCGGCAATGGCCAGTACTGCAAGCGCAACCATTATGAGGAAGTAAATATTGTCCATAGTTAAAAATCAAAAAAATTTTTCAAATATCAAGAGATTGACCTACGATTAAGTTATGTTAAGGTTATTTTTTATAGGTGTACGTCCAATTGCAACCGGAACATCACCTCGTCCGTTCCGTTGTCCACATTCAAATAACTCAGGTCTGTTTGCACCTTCAGTTTGTGTCCCACAATATACTTTGAAAGTCCCAGTGTATATTGATCTTCCGGATTTTTTCCAGTGATGTCCCGATCTAATTCTATATGGGTGTACCTTGCGGATACTTCCCAATCGGTCTTGAAAAGATAGCCAGTCTGAAGGTTCAGGCCATTTCCCACCTGTACAATGTCCCCCGTTTCCGTGCCGTCCATATTGATGGCCACAGGATTGTCCGCATCTCGATGGGCATACTCGCCCATGAAGGAAAACCCACGGTATTTGAACATGAAGTCCCCGAACAGGGTTGAAATGTCCGTTTGGTACAATCCGGTATCCGTTTGCATAAAAGAGCCCATGTTGCTACGGGTCCTTACGGCATCTTTGTTGATGTCATAGGTAACCCCGACCATCAGTTTAGGACTCGGTTCCCGGTTCAGGTCGGCCCCTTTGTAATCCCCTTTGGAAATGAATTTTCCAAAGGGAAGGAATTCCAACCGTGAGGTGTATTGGTGTCCTCCCAAGTTACCTTTGGTAACGTTCCGTCCCTCACCTTGCGAGAAGGCAAATTTTTCTCGTACCAACGCTTTTTTTCCCAATTTGAAATGATGTCTCAGCTGAAAGCCCATGTCGCGGTCTATATTGAATCTGCTGTTGAGCAACGATCTGTCCACCTGCTGGAGGTCTCCCGAGGAGATGACCCGCTCAATGTTCCCGGGAAGTTTGGTCTGTCCGAACCAAAGTTCAAAATTTTCATAAAAGTTCCACATCACCACGGCATCCAAAATGTATCTGGGAGTGTTTCCCGTAAACTCCGAACCGCCCGAAATATCACGGTTGGAGAGTCCAAGCTCCAATTTGTACCTGAGTTTTGGGGTGTGGACAAATCCATCAAATTTCAATCGGGCCCTACGTACCAAAAAATTCTGTTCAGGGTTTCCAAGCCCTTCATCCTCGTTTTCGGTCCAAGACGAAACGGCCAAGATCTGCATCCTTGCCCCCACCTTTGCGGTCCAGCTGCTGTCCTTCCCCACAATATTGAACAGTCCATTGCCAAATGTGGATTGGGCTTGGTATTGCGAATAGGAAAAATGAATGCATAGGAAAAGAAAGTAGGACCCCATCAGGGCCAACTTTTTGATATCCATTACAGTACTAGTTTTTGTCGCTGCAAAGAACCGTACCCAATGTTAAATTAATGTTTCCTGTATGTTATGATAAAAATGTATTCTACGAAAAAGGGCCGCCTTATTAAAAAGACGGCCATAGGATTTCGAAGAATAGTCGACAAAAACTAATATCCGTAACGAAAACCTTATTGTAAACCTTACAAAATAGGTGCTTCTAAATGTCCTAAGTGTAATGCTAAAATGAAGAAATCATTAAAATTCAAAATGTTGCAGGAAACAAGGGTACTTTCAGGTTGGCTTGGCGCATATGAAAGCTTAGACGTATATTGCACCAATAGTAAATTATGGATTGGGAACAGCTACTTTCACTACGGAGATTTGGGGACAAAGGCAAAAGATTGCGCAAGGAGCAGAACGAGACCCGTTTGGGTTTTGAAGTGGATTATGACCGCATCATTTTCTCCTCGGCCTTCAGAAGCCTTCAGGATAAGACACAGGTGATACCGATGCCCATCAGCGTTGGGTCCAAAAAGGATTTTGTGCACACCCGCCTCACCCACAGTTTGGAGGTTTCCGTAGTGGGTAGGAGCCTTGGTCGTATCGCCGGGCAACAGATTTTAACCAAGTATCCCTTTTTGTCCGAAGTGCACGGCTATCAGTTCAATGATTTTGGGGCCATTGTGGCCGCTGCCGCCTTGGCGCACGACATTGGCAACCCGCCCTTTGGGCACAGTGGGGAAAAGGCCATTGGAAATTATTTTACGCAAGGCAGCGGAAAAAAATATCGGGACGTCCTTTCCGATGTGGAATATCAGGATTTGATTGACTTTGAAGGCAACGCAAACGGGTTTAAACTGTTGACCGAATCCAGGGAAGGGGTGCCAGGGGGGCTTCGATTGAGCTATGCCACTTTGGGCACTTTTATGAAATACCCCAAGGCTTCGTTGCCCAAAAAGCCTTCCCGACATATTGCGGACAAAAAGTTTGGGTATTTCCAATCGGAAAAGGATTTCTTCTTGGAAGTTGCCGAAGAAATTGGACTGGTGCCAAATCTCAATGCCCCTGGGACGGCTTTTTTTCGACATCCGTTGACCTATTTGGTGGAGGCGGCCGATGATATCTGCTACACCATCATCGATTTTGAGGATGGCATCAATCTGGGGCTTGTGCCGGAAGAATATGCACTGGAATACCTCATCAACTTGGTGAAGGGGAACATCAACACCCAAAAATACAACGCCATGACAAGTTCCAGTGATCGGTTGAGCTATTTGAGGGCGTTGGCCATCAACACTCTGATCGGTGATGCCGTTGAGGTTTTTGTGGCAAACGAGGACAAGATCTTGGAAGGCAATTTTGACGCCGCTCTTTTGGACAAGGGAAAATACAAGGCCCAAGTGGACGATATCATCAAATTGAGTGTGGAAAGGATCTATCAGTCCACCGAGGTGATCGACAAGGAATTGGCGGGCTATCGGATCCTATCCGACCTTTTGGAAATGTACACCACGGCACTTGTGAATATCAAGGAAGGGCGTGACACCAATTATGATCGATTGCTCGTGAAAAGTCTGCCCGAAATGTATCGGAAAACAGATGTGGACATCTACACCATATTATTGGGCACTAGTTGCTTTGTGGCCAGTCTTTCGGACAGTGCCGCTGTTCACATCCACGATAAATTGACGGGAAGGACGATCTAAAAATTGTATAGGATGCCCACTCCCAGCAGCTGCTTGAACTGGATACGGGCGATGCCGGGATCAATGACGGTGCCATCTTCTGCAAACACTTCATCAAACTTGATGTCATCGTCAAAAATGAGATGGGTGCCTATGTTCGCATTGATGTACTCATTGACCTTGAGGTTGAAGCTCATTTCCCAATCCACATCGATATTGCCAAAACTCCGCACATAATCGGTGTAAAGGTTGATTCGATGCTTCATCTGCACATTTTTCAAGATTTCCTTTTCCCAGGTATTGGTGACCAGGAAACCCATTTCCATGAACACATTCTCTCCTTCTTCCACACCGAATGAACCCAGGTTGGACAGGGTCTCGTCCAGAACAAAGGTGGATTTCATGGTTGCTGGGGAAATATAGAGGTTGAACTTGTCGTTGGGTGGGATATAGGAAGTACCAACACCCACAAAAAGATATCCAGGGGCCATGAACCGGGAAATGGGGTTTTCCCGATCCGGATATTTGAAACCGTTCGAGAATTGGGTGTTGAAATTCGCTTTTACCGAATAGTACCAGTTGGTTATGGTATCCCTTCTGAAACTTATGGTGGTCGAAAGCCGGAGCTGATCGTCCGTTTTTCGGAGTTTTCTACCTTCTTGGGCGTTCATGCCATACCGTAGCTGTGCCTCATTGTCCCAGTTCAGATAACGGAACTTATAGTTTCGGGCAAATCGAAAGCTCGCCAACGCAGAAACGGAATTGTCGCCCCCTGCGTTCCAGTTCACAAAGGAAACCTCATTGATGTTGAGGCCAAATTCATTGACCTTTTTCCAAAAGGAAGTGGGCTTGAAACGTTTGTACCATTTTTTCAATGGCTGTACCCGGTTCAGCACGGTCCGTGGATCGGTCAACTTTGCTTCTCGGGTAAGATATCTGAGTTTGGTGTCCTTGATGCGGACAATCTTGAACCCCGTTTCCGTGCTATCGGGTTCGAAGACTTTTAAACGATTGCTCTGCGCATGTGTTGAAAAGGAAACAGTAAGGAATAAAATCAGAAAACAAATTATCCGCATTGGTCCAAGGTTGATTGTATGTGTGAAAAAATTGTATCAAAATCTATACCAGCCATCTGGTGTGTCTCTTCCATTGTGCCATGATCCACAAACTTGTCCGGAATACCAAGAATGGTAACAGGTTTGGACATCCGTTCCCCGTTTGCAAATTCCAATACCGCCGATCCGAATCCCCCCATTTGGCACCCATCCTCCACGGTGATGATATGATCGTAGCGTTCAAAAATAGTACGGAGCATTTTTTTGTCCAAGGGTTTGGCAAATCGCATATCGTAATGGCCAACGCTTTCGGGTACATCCAAAGCGGCTATGGCCCGTTCCACCTCATTCCCGATATGGCCAATGGAAAGCACGGCCACTTTGGTGCCTTCCCCCAGGCATCTGGCCGTCCCGATTTCAATGGGTTCAAAGTCATTTTTCCAATCCAAGGTCGTGCCCTGTCCTCTGGGATACCGGATGGCAATGGGGCCATTTAACCCCAACTGGGCAGTGTACATGATGTTCCTCAGCTCTATCTCATTCATCGGGGCAAAAACAACAAGGTTGGGGATACATCTCAAATAGGCAAGATCAAATACCCCATGATGCGTTGGCCCATCTTGCCCCACCAACCCCGCACGATCCAAACAGAAGATTACAGGAATATTCTGCAGGGCCACATCGTGAATGACCTGATCATAGGCCCGTTGTAAAAAAGTGGAATAGATGTTACAAAAAGGAACAAGTCCCTGTGTGGCCATACCTGCCGCCAAGGTGACCGCGTGCTGTTCGGCAATCCCCACGTCAAATGCCCGGTGCGGCATTTTGTCCATCATGAACTTTAGGGAGCTTCCAGTGGGCATGGCCGGGGTGATTCCCACAATTTTGTCGTTTTTCTCGGCCAATTCCACCAACGTATGCCCAAACACATCTTGATATTTGGGCGGCTCAGCC
This sequence comes from Allomuricauda sp., assembly GCA_030148335.1. GTDB lineage: Bacteria > Bacteroidota > Bacteroidia > Flavobacteriales > Flavobacteriaceae > Flagellimonas. The sequence goes on from JASBTQ010000038.1 coordinate 25,184, forward strand.
TCCTTCGTTTTTTTGAAGCGCTCCCCGGTCACTTTATCAAATTTCCCAGGGGCGTGATAGACCACTTGGTCCTCTTCGGCCTTTTTCAGCCCTCTTCCCTTGGTGGTTATGATGTGCAACAGTTTTGGCCCATCCAGTTGTTTCAAACGTTCCAACTCATTGATCAAGGACCCAATGTCATGGCCATCTATGGGTCCGGAATAGTTCAGGTTGAGGCATTCGAAGATGTTTTCGTCCTTTGCGGTTCCTTTTTTGACATTGGTGAGGTATTTTTTGAGCGCCCCTACGCTGGGGTCTATGCCAATGGCGTTGTCGTTCAGGATGATGAGTGCGTTCACATCGGTAACCCCCAGATGGTTGAGCCCCTCGAAGGCCATCCCACTGGCAATGGAAGCATCGCCCACCACGGCAATATGCTGTTTGGTACGGTCGCCGTTCAACCTTGAGGCCATGGCCATGCCCAAAATGGCGGAAATGGCGGTGGAACTGTGGCCCGTGCCAAAATCATCGTACACACTTTCGCTTCGTTTGGGAAATCCGCTGATGCCACCAAGTTGCCTGTTGGTTTCAAAAATTTCCTTTCTTCCTGTCAATATCTTATGCCCGTAGGCTTGGTGGCCGACATCCCAAATCAGCTTATCTTTTGGAGCATCAAAGACATAATGAAGGGCAATGGTCAGTTCCACGACTCCCAAACTGGCACCAAGGTGACCTTCCTTGGTGGATACAATGTCAATGATGAACTCCCTCAATTCTTGGGCAAGTCTGGGAAGTTCGTCCAGGCCCAATTTTTTGAGGTCTTCAGGGGAATTGATATGTGTTAAAAGTCTTTCCAAGGCACAAAAAACAAAAGTACCGATTATCGACTAACTTTTTTTATGCGTAGCTTAGCCCATCCGTGAATTTTTCAATTTTTTTTTCGAATGAACCTCTTCGATGACCACTATTTCATGAAAAAAGCCCTGCAACAGGCCGAAACCGCTTTCGAGATGGGGGAAGTGCCCGTTGGCGCAGTGGTGGTGGTGAACAATAGAATCATTGGCAGTGGCCACAACCTTACCGAGCGTTTAAAAGATGTCACGGCACATGCCGAAATGCAGGCCATCACGGCGGCTTCTAATTTTTTGGGAGGCAAATACCTGCACGGGTGCACACTCTACGTCACCCTTGAACCCTGTCAGATGTGCGCAGGTGCACTCTACTGGAGCCAGATTTCCAAAGTGGTGTATGGGGCCGCCGATCTGGAGCGTGGGTTCAGTGTGGTGGGCGGAAACCTACACCCAAAGACTGAGATTTTTGGAGGGGTCATGGAAAATGAGGCTTCCGAACTGCTCAAAAGGTTCTTTGTCCAGAGAAGGAACCTGAACTAAAAAACCCCGGCAGTGCCAGGGTTCTACAAAAATCAAAATAAAATATTGTTGTTATCCGATTACCCGCACACGTGCAGCAACCACTCCTTTTCTACCGTCTTCTTCGATGTATTCTACTTTGTCACCTTCGTTCAATTCCACCCCGTTCAAAGCCGTAACATGAACGAAGATGTCCTTTCCTGTGTCGTCGTTGGTAATGAACCCATAACCTTTGGACCCATTAAAAAATTTTACTGTACCAGTCATTAAAATAAATAATTTGTTAAAACACGAAAGTAGAGTTTTTTGTCTCCCGATGAATAAATTGAATATTAAATCTTAAGAAAATTATTGATTTTCAGTCTTTTTTCGCTCCTTTTCTTGCATTTTCTTAATGTTTTCCTTAGTCAGCATATAATCTTTCATGTTTTTGCCCTTGCTTTCCTTCATCAGAAAGAGGGGCATGGCCACAAAAAACAGCCCCACGGTGCCCAAGCCAATGCACTTATGGCCCAGGCCCGGGTCTTCTTCCTTGATGGAAAAACCATAGATGATGGAAGCGATGGCGGCCAAGGTGACCAGAACGATGATATATTTGAACTTGAATTTCATTGGCTGTAATTGATCAATTTTCTGCGATAGGCCGTCAATAGTTTGGATTTTGAGATGAAGCCCTCGTATTTTCCATCTTTGATGACGGGAAGGTTCCAGGCCCCACTGTCTTGGAATTTTTTCATCACCTGTTTCATATTGTCCTTATCATAAAAGATATGTTCGGGAGGGGCATGCATCAAATTTTTAACGAAGACGGTGTCGTAAAGTTCCGTATCGAACATGAATTGCCGAATATCGTCCAGTAAAATAATGCCCATCAGTTTTCCTTCATCGTCCAAAACCGGAAAAATGTTCCTTGTGGATTTGGAAACGGATTCATGCAGCATTTCGCCCAAGGACATGCGTGGGTGTACGGGCATAAAGTTTTTTTCGATCACATCGTCCATTTCCATAAGGCCCAGCACCATTTGATCTTTGTTGTGGGACAGCAGGGCACCGATTTTTGCCAATTCTTTGGTGTAAATGGTGTAATCAAGCGCATTCTTGGTGATGAGGTACGAAATGGAGGCGGTGATCATCAAGGGGACGAACAGTTGGTAGCCCCCGGTGATCTCTGCGATAAGGAAGATAGCGGTCAGTGGGGCGTGGATCACCCCTGCGATGAGACCGGCCATCCCGATAAGGGTAAAATTGCTTTCGGACACTGAAAACCCGAATCCCAGATTATTGATGACCTTGGCCACTACATTGCCCAGTGCGCTGCCCATCACCATGGTGGGGATAAAGATTCCCCCGGCACCCCCGGCGGCAAAAGTGGTCGTCATCGCAATGGCCTTGAAAAGGGTGATCCCAAACAGCAGGGCGATGACCACCCAAATGTTATGGGTGTAAGCGTCAAAAGGGGTCGTGCCCAAGGCTTTCAAGTGGTTGCCGTCCAAGAGGTTGTTGATAAATCCAAAGCCTTCACCATAGAGCGGGGGGATGGCATAGAGCATGACACCGATGGCTATCCCACCTACCAAGAGCTTGTATTTTGGGCTTTTGAACCGTTTGAAAAAATTCAGGATGGCAAAGTACATCTTGGTGAAATAGATGGAAGCAAAAGCGGTTCCCACCCCCAAGAGAATATAAAAGGGAGTGTCGTTCAACTGGAACCCTTCGGACAGCGAGAAGTTGAAAAGCACCTCGTTCCCCAAAAAGAAATAGGAGGTAAGGACTCCTGAAATCGAAGCAAGGAGCAGTGGCAGCATGGACATCATGGTCAGGTCCAGCGTGAACACCTCCACGGCAAAGATGATGGCGGCTATGGGCGATTGGAAAATGGACGAAATGGCCCCAGCGGAGGCACAGGCCACCAATAGGGAACGCGTCTTGGTGTCGATATGGAACAATCGGCTAAGGTTGGAGCTGATGGCCGATCCTGATTTTACGGCCGGCCCCAAAAGCCCTACGGAACCTCCGAAACCAACCGTGAGTGGTGCGGTGATCAGAGGGGTGTAGATGTCCTTGACCCCCAACAGCCCTCCTTTTTTGGAAAGGGAAAAGATGATGGACGAAACGGCATGTTGCAGCGGTTTCTTCTGCACATATTTTACGTAGAGGTACACAAAGGTCAAACCGATGGTGGGCAGAATGAAGTACAGTTGGTTCTCGGAAAAGATGATGCCCATTTTCAAGAGGGACTCTATAAAATAGGTAACGTTCTTCAGGGTGACGGCCACCAAACCGGCCAAAAAGCCCACGACCAGACTCATGATATGCACGAAGGTCTTGTTGGAGATGTTTTTGTACCTCCATTTCAGAAAGCGGGTAAGTAAGCTTTTCTTATTGGGCATTTAGTTAACGGTGTACTTAAAGGTATTAAAAATCCCGCCTTGGGCGGGATGAATTTTATAAGTCCAATTTGATATGTAGTTCCTTCAACTGTGCTTCATCGATTTTGGCAGGGGCATCTATCATCACATCCCTTCCGCTGTTGTTCTTGGGGAATGCGATAAAGTCCCTGATGGTCTCCTGTCCGCCCAAAATGGAGACCAAACGGTCCAAGCCGAAGGCAATTCCACCGTGGGGTGGGGCACCATATTGGAAGGCATCCATCAAAAAGCCGAACTGGGCCTTCGCTTCTTCGGGGGTAAAGCCCAAATGTTTGAACATGGTGGCTTGGGTTTCCTTGTCATGGATACGGATGGATCCTCCACCAATTTCATTTCCGTTCAGCACGAGGTCATAGGCATTGGCCTTGACCGCGCCGGGATTGGTTTCCAAAAGCTCCAATTGACCGGGCTTGGGTGAGGTAAAGGGATGGTGCATGGCATGATAGGTGCCTGTTTCCTCATCCAGTTCCAACAACGGGAAGTCCACTACCCAAAGCGGGGCAAATTCATTCGGTTTTCGAAGTCCGAGCCTAGTGGCCAATTCCATGCGGAGCGCGCTGAGCTGCGTACGGGTCACATTGGCATCGCCAGATAGCACACAGATAAGGTCGCCAGGATTGGCCCCGGTGACTTCGGCCCATTTGGCCAGATCGTCTTGGTCGTAGAATTTGTCCACGGAGGATTTGTAGGAGCCGTCTTCGTTACATTTTACATAGACCATGCCCTTGGCACCGACCTGTGGGCGTTTTACCCAGTCAATCAAAGCGTCAATTTCCTTACGGGTATATTCCGATGCACCGGGAACGGCAATGCCCACTACCAATTCGGCGGAGTTAAAGACGTTGAAATCCTTGTGCTGGGCCACGGCGTTCAGTTCCCCGAACTGCATCCCGAAGCGGATGTCCGGTTTGTCGTTGCCATAAAGGTGCATGGCATCATCATAGGTCATTCTCGGAAATTCCTGAATGTCCACGCCTTTGATTTCCTTCAAAAGGTGTTTGGTGAGTCCTTCGAAGGTGTTGAGGATGTCCTCCTGCTCCACAAAGGCCATTTCACAATCGATTTGGGTGAATTCCGGCTGCCTGTCCGCACGAAGGTCTTCGTCCCTGAAGCATTTTACTATCTGAAAATATTTGTCCATGCCGCCCACCATCAATAACTGTTTAAAGGTTTGTGGGGATTGCGGAAGGGCATAGAATTGTCCTTCATTCATTCGGCTTGGCACCAAAAAGTCACGGGCGCCTTCTGGGGTGGATTTGATCAGATATGGAGTCTCCACATCGATAAACCCCTGGTCCGAAAGGTATTTTCGGACTTCCATGCTCACCTTGTGCCTGAAAATGAGATTATTTTTTACCGGGTTCCGGCGGATATCCAAATAACGGTACTTCATGCGAATGTCCTCACCACCATCGGTATCGTCCTCAATGGTGAAGGGAGGCAGGAGGGACGTGTTCAGGATGGTGAGTTCTGTAACCAATACCTCGATCTCGCCTGTGGGGATGTTGGGGTTTTTGGAGGCCCGCTCTATGATCTGTCCCTTGGCCTGGATAACGGTTTCCCGTCCCAGTTCCCTGGCCTGTTCCAGAAGTTCTTTAGAAGTGCGTTCCTCATCAAATACCAATTGCGTGATCCCATAACGGTCGCGCAGATCCACCCAGGCCACAAAACCCTTGTCCCGTAGCTTGTGTACCCAACCACTCAAAATTACCTCTGAACCGATATGTGACGCCCGGAGTTCGCCACAAGTATTGCTTCTATACATGATGTCTGTTAATGAGAGGGCAAATTTAATAGGAAAGCACATATTTATAGCGAGATAAACTGATTTTCTGTCCCAGTCCCTTCATTTATGGATAGGGGAGGACAATCATCGCTATAGACGTTTTAGGTCGATTTTTGACTTGTTTCTTAACATTAAATTTACATTGGAACATTGTTTTGTGAGGTAAAAGCCTAATTAATACGACAAGTGGCAACACGAAAAAAATAGTAAATGATTAAAAATCAAACAATTATCTTTTTAAAGTTAATTTAATGTAAATTAATTGTTGTTTAAACGTTATTTTCAAATGTATTTTGGATAACTTTGTGTAGTTACCCTTTGGTAATGAAGATTTTAAAACCCATATACTATGAAGAAAGCTGTATTTTTTTTAGCGGTCATGTTTTCGGTCTGTATGTTTTCACAGGAAACAGAACCGACTTTGGAAAAAGTGGGGAAAATGGTGAAAGCTACCTATTTTCACGAAAACGGGGAAATATCCCAAACAGGTTATATGCTAAAAGGGAAGTTACATGGGGATTGGCTTATGTTTGACACCAATGGCAAAAAGATAGCCGCTGGCCAGTACGACAATGGAAAGAAGACCGGTAAGTGGTTCTTCTGGAAGGAAGATATTTTGCGCGAAGTGGATTTTTCCGATAACCGAATTGTCAACGTAAAGGATTGGAGCCAGTCCGAAATTGTTTCCGTGAACAAATAACCTGGACCCGCAATGAACAAAAAGCCCCGACCTTTGGTCGGGGCTTTTTTATATGCTCATTTTTTGCCGCTAAGCAGTGGCAGCATCCAATTTTTCATTCTTACGTTCTTCCCTTCTTGTCTTGGCCCTCTGGATCCTTATCTTCAATTTGTACACCAAACTGAACAGGATGGGCACCACGATCAACGTAAGGAAGGTGGCCACGAACAGTCCGTAGATCACGGTCCATGCCAAAGGTCCCCAGAAGATCACGTTGTCCCCTCCAATGTATATGTTGGGGTTAAAGTCGGCCATCAGGGTAAAGAAATTGATGTTGAAACCAGTGGCCAACGGGATCAATCCCAAAATAGTGGTGATGGCGGTCAGCAGTACGGGTCGTAACCTCGCCTTGCCCCCTCTCACCACGGCCTCCGTGAAGTCCTCAATCGGCAATAGGTCATCTTCATCCATGTCCAGTTTTGACTTTTTCCTATCGATCAACAGTTGTGTATAATCCAGCAAGACCACCCCGTTGTTCACCACAATTCCCGCCAAGGAAATGATTCCCATCATGGTCATCATGATCACGAAGGCACTGCCCGTGGCGACCAATCCGCCAAAGACCCCGATCAAGCTCAAGAAAATGGCCAGCATAATGATGCCGGGTTTGGAAACAGAGTTGAACTGGAAGATCAATATGAAAAAGATAAGTCCCAGACCCGTGAAAAAGGCACCCATCAAAAAGGCCATTTGCTTGTTCTGTTCCTCGATCTGTCCTGTGTAATCGATTTTGATATCGGAAGGAAGGCCCTCATAATCGTTCATCTCTTCCTGTATTTTGCTCACAATGGCACCGGCATCTGTGTACCCGGGGGCCAAGGCAGAATAGACCGTCACTACACGTTTGGCATCGCGGTGCTTAATGGCACTAAAGCCCGTACTGTTCACTTGCTTGGCCACTGCTGAGACAGGGACCTCCTTGATTTGGCCAGAGGATGCATCCCTAAAGGTGATCCTTTGGTTGAAAAGCGCACTGGTGTTGTACCGATCGCTCTCCTTAAAGCGGACGTAGATGTCATAATCTTCCCCACCTTCTTTATAAATGCCCGCCTTGGCCCCGAATATGGAGTTGCGGAGCTGTTGGCCCACTTGCCCTGTGGCAACGCCGAGTTCCCCAGCCTTTTCACGATCTACGGCGACCAACATGGATGGTTTGGACTTGTTCACGTCTATCTTTAGTTCATCGATACCGGGAATGTTCCTGGAATTGATGAAGTTGCGCATGTTCTCGGCCGTAGTTATGAGTTCAGTGTAATCATCTCCTTCGATTTCGATGTTGATGGGATAGCCTGCTGGAGGTCCCACGGCATCTTTTTCCACAGAAATGGCAACTCCGGGATACACATCCTTGAGGGCTTCCTGCACCTTGCGCAAGAGTTCCTTACTGTCAGCTCCTTCACGGTATTTGTATTCCCTCATGGTGGCCGTGATTTTTCCACGATGGGGCATCTCGGCAGAAGAACCGCCATCCGTTTGGGGGTTTCCTGCACCTTCACCCACTTGGGAAACCGCACTTTCAGTGAGGAAGTTATAGTCTCCGTGCATGTAGGCTTCCGAATTGATGATATCGTACACCCGCTCCTCTATATCCTTCGTAATGGCATTGGTCTTTTCAATATCGGTCCCTTCGGGATATTCAATATAGACAATGATCTGATTCGGCGTATTGTCCGGGAAGAACTCCACTTTGGTCCTTTGGCTCCCTACGGATGCTCCAAATCCCATAAAGGCAACAATGAGCAACACGAAGGTGGTGATGGCTATGAAAATTGGCCTTTTCTTGGCCAAGGCCCAACGCAATGTACGTTCATAGAACCGCTCCCATCTGGGTAAGATTTTGAACTGAAAACTATGGGCCCATCCTCTCAGGAACAGTCTATAGGCCCATAGCATGATGGCCGTCAATACCATTACAGTGCCCAGACCTCTGTAAGTCCCTCCAAAGAAAATGATGAGCAAACCGATCACTGAAATGATGGCTGTAATGCGAATGATCTGTCTCAAGGGCATTTCCTTGTCCTCTGTGGTCATGTATCTGGAGACCAAAACTGAGTTGAAGAATATGGCCACAAAGAGCGAGGAACCCAATACCACGGATAGCGTGATCGGGAAATACATCATGAACTGCCCCATGATTCCCGGCCATAACCCTAGTGGCACAAATGCGGCCACAGTGGTCAATGTGGAAATGATGATGGGGAAGGCAATTTCCCCGATCCCTTTTTTGGCAGCTTCGGTACGTGACATCCCTTCCTCATCCATAAGGCGGTACACATTCTCCACCACCACAATACCGTTGTCCACCAACATTCCCAGACCCATGATGAGTCCAAAAAGGATCATGGTGTTCATGGTATAGCCCAAAGCGTTCAAGATCATCAAGGACATGAACATGGACATGGGGATGGCAAACCCGACAAAAAGGGCATTCTTGAACCCAAGGAAGAACATCAACACAGTCACCACAAGGATAATACCGAAGATGATGTTGTTCACCAAATCATCAACCTGACCAATGGTCATGGAAGATTGGTCATTGGCAATGGTCACCGTCAAGTCCTGTGGGAACTTATTTTTGACTGCCTCGTCAATAATGACCCGAATCTTGTCCGCAGCATCTACCATGTTCTTGCCGGAACGCTTTTTGACGTCCAACATTACCACGGGATGACCAAATTCCCTTGCATAGGTAGTCTTGTCCTCTTCTTTGAAGGTGATCTTTGCAATGTCCCTGAGGTAGGTAGGGTTGCCGTTCTCCGACTTCACCACAAAATTTTCAAGGTCTTTGGGTTCATCGATCTCACCCACGATCCGGATGGTCCTTCGCTGTCCGCTGGTAATAAGGTTACCTGCGGAAGTGGTCATGTTCTCATTACTGATGGTGTTGATGATATCACTGAAACTGATCTTGGCTGCCATCATTTTGTAGATGTCCACGGCCACTTCCACTTCTTTTTCCTGTGCACCGCGGATATCGACCTGTTTGATCTCCAAAAGGCTCTCTATCTCATCTTCCAGGTATTCCCCGTACTCCTTGAGTTTGTCCACGGGATAGTCACCAGAAATGTTGATGTTGAGAATGGGCATCTCTTCGGACAGGCTCAGGTCGAACACATTGGGTTCTACTTTGGCCCCGTTGAACGTGGGCCAGTCCTCACCTGCGGTTTCGGAATCCACCTCGTCCTTTACTTTTTGCAAGGCTCCCTCCACGGAGATGTTCTCATCGAACTCCACAATGATCATGGAGTAGTCCTCTTGGGAGGTGGAGGTAATTTCCACCACGTTGCTCACAGTCTTCAATTGATCCTCAAGAGGGTCCGTGATGAGTTTTTCAATATCCTCCGCTGTATTTCCGGGATATAGGGAACTGATATATATCTTGGTCTCCTTGACCTCGGGGAAACTTTCCCTGGGCATACTGAAGTAGGCCATACCGCCAAGGATAAGGATAACGAACATCAGCACGTACATCGTCGTCTTGTTGTCGATGGCCCAAGAGGATAGGCCAAATTCCTTATCTACTTGTTTTTTTTGTTTGCTCATAATGATGGATTGCTTTGGCTATCTAGTTTTTTATCTTCACTTTTTGTCCTTCCTTCACGCTTCTGGCTCCTTCATCAATAATGGCATCACCGCTATTGATTCCAGAGAGTACTTCCACATAATCGCCTTGGGTCTTCCCAGTTTTGATGACCACCTTTTTGGCCACTGGCTCCGAAGAAATGGAATCGGCATCCACCAAGAACACATATTGTTCGCCATCGGCATTTTCCGATAGGATGCTCTGGGGGATAAGGATGGCATTCTCGCTGGTGTAATCGTTGATCATGACCCTTGCCGTAAGGTTGGGTTTCACCCTGCCGTCAAGACTGGGCACGGGAATTTCTGCCGTGAACGATCGGTTGCCCGGATTGATGAAATTACCGGTCTGTCGGATCTTGGTGGCAACACTGTCTCCCAAGACGGGGAAATAGACCTTGACGTCCTTTCCAGGGGTCACGTTGGGCAAATGGCTTTCGGGGACATCCACTGTGATGTACATGTTGGACAGGTTCACGATGCGGAACACTTCCGAGCCCGCACCTGGTCCCACCACTGTTCCCTGATCTTTGATCACATCGTCAATGATGCCATCAAAAGGGGCCCTGATGGACGATTTGCCCACTTGGCTCTCCATTTGCTTTACGGCACTTTCCTGGGCCTCATAGCTGGTCTTGGCCTGAAGGTATTGGATCTCGGAACCGATATTCTGCTCCCAAAGCCTTTTTTGGCGCTCAAAGGTGGTCCTGCTCAGTTCGGCCTGTGTCTTCAACTGGGCCAACTGGCTGGAAAGTCCCCCATCGTCAATAGTGGCCAGCAGTTGTCCTTTGGACACTCTTTGCCCTTCTTTTACATACACCTTTTCCAGCGTTCCTGCCATTTCGGGGTAGATGAGCACGTTCTGTTTGGTGGTCACGTCACCTTGGAGTTCCAAATAGTGGTCGAACTGCTGGGGCTTGGCCTCAAAAGCTGTGACCAAGGGCAACTTTGCAGTGTCGTCCAATTGGGCTATGGCCGAGTCAAGGGACTTCAACTGCGTTTCGAGGGCCTTGTGCTATTGGGAAATTTCAGCATGCTTGGCACGGATGGTAGCCATGTCCTTGCTGGCAAGTACTTTTTCGAATGACTTGTTTCCGTCACCGCCACAAGAGGCAAGAACCGCAGCTGTCAATGTTATATATATTGCTTTTTTCATGATGGAATGGTTTTCTCTTTTGTGTTTATTGATTCAATATGGTTTCCAGTTCGATTTTCTTGTTGATGACATCTACCATGGATTGCAGGTATTCCTGCTGGGTGGAGTACAATTGGGTCTGGGCCTGTCTCAGGTCGAAACTGGTGGCCAATCCTTCCTCATACTTGATCTGGTTCTTCCTTTCAATGCGTTCGGCCAACTCCAGATTTTCCTTTGAGGTGCCGTACTGCTCTATGGAAAGGATGTAATCGCTCTTGGCACTCTCCAACTGAAGACGCACCTGTGCCTGGGTCTCCGTAAACTGGGTCTTGGCCTTTTCCAGCGCTATTTTGGCCCGCTGGGTGGTGGCACTTCTTCCCAAAGAACTGAAAATGGGGATGTTCAGGTCCACACCCAAAATGGACGATGCAAACCACTGTTGTCCACTGCTCAAGAAGTTGAAATCGTCACTGAAGGAGTTTCCCCCGTAGTTCACAAAAGCATTCAACGTAGGCAGCGCGTAGCTTTTTGCCAATTTCAATTCCAATGCCCGCTGCTCGTTCAGGTTGGCCGCCAATTTGTAATCGATATTGTTCTCAATGTTGAATTCGGTGTCCAGTAACCCAAGGTCGATCTGCTTTTGCGTAAGGTCGTCCAAATTCTCGGTCAGGACCGTAGGTGCATCGATGGGGATCCCCAACATCAGGTTCAGCATCTGCAAGGTGATCTTTTCCAACCGCTTTGCATTCTTCAATTGGTTCTCCACAGAGGAGAGCGTTATCTGCAATTGGTCCACACTCTCTTCATCTCCAAGACCGTTCTCAAAGATGCGCTTGGTCTCATAGAGGTTTTTTTCCAAGGTGGCCTTGTTCCTTTCGGAGATCAGGACACTTTCTTGGGCCAACAGCACATTGCCGTAGGCCTCCACAACGGATTTCCGCACTTCCAGTTCCGTTTTTTCCTTGTTGTTCTGGCTATAGTCCAAAAAAGTTTTGGTGGCCTGTACGCCCACAATGTAGGATCCGTCGAAGATCTTTTGGCGCAATGTGGCCGTGGCGGACATGGATTGTGCCTGTCCAAAGACTACTTCCTGGTAGGTTCCCGGTTCGCCACCGAAGAATTCCGCCGGAATCTGTGAAACGGGCTGTTTCAATTGGTTCTGATAGCTTACCGCTCCCGATATCTGGGGAAGGCCCGTGGCAATGGTCTCCCATTTTTGCTTTTGGGCATCCTCAATGTCCCGGGAAGCGTTGATGGCGCTGTAGTTGTGCTCCAAGGCATAGGCAATGGCCTCATCCATGCTGAAACTGTGGATGGTATCCTGGGCCGATATGAGCCAAGGCAATAGTAAAAAAAGGCTGATTAGGGTTGTTCGCATTTATTCTTGATTTGAATTGATGATTGAGTTCAATATTTTTCTTCCTTTTGGGGTCACAATACCCCTGAGATGGTATTCCAGATAATAATCCAAAATTTGCGCCTTGCTGAATATTTCCGTGGGGAACAGGCTGTTGTCCTTGATGCTGGTCACTCCCGAAAAATAGATCCTTGACACAAATTCCACGTTCAGGTTGTCCCTATAGATGCCCATTTCCATACCTCTCCTCACATTGTCCGCCACACAGCCATGCATGGAATCATACTGCTTTTGTTTCAGGGCTTCATGGATCTTGGGATAATATTTCTGCAATTGGTACACTGGGGACGATTTTTCGTCCTTTAGGTGCACCATGACAAACTTTTTGATCTCATAGAGTTCTTCAATGGGGTTTTTTTGGTGTGAAACGATATGGTCTATCCCTGAGGTGATGATATCGCACATGGTCATGGTGGCTTCCTCCACCAATTCGGTCTTGTTCCTGAAATGGGAATAGATGGTCTTCTTTGAAATGCCCATCTCATTGGCCAGATCGTCCATGGTCACGCTCTTAAAACCTAGGTTGATGAACAGCTCCGTTGCTTTGTGTATGATTTTTTCCCGCATAATGTGGGGCAAAAGTAATCTAGGAAACTTTAAAAACAAAAAAAGTTTCCTAGGTTTTACATTTTTTTAACGAGAGCTTTGTTCTTGGATTTCAATTGGAAACCTTTAGGACAGATTGTTCAGACAGTCGGTCCGTATCGGTATTGTTGGAGCTTTTTGACCCCAGGTTCCAAAAAAAGGGAATATACCTGTGGAGGTACCTTTCCTTAAGGTTGTTCTTTTTACTTGGTATCATGATTTTCGTTTTTGATTCTTTCCACGTATGCCTGGAAGGCTTCTTCTCCCTCTTCCTTCCAGAATTGGTCGTAATGTTTCCATTCATCAAAGTCCCTTCTCAGCGAGCCGCACCTGTTGGACGACTTTACTTTCGATTTGTGACGCGGACCGCCCCCTTTTTTTCCTCCGCCGCCAAATCCAAAAAGGAGTTTGGCCAGTACAAAGATGCCCAGTGCCTGCCAGTAGGTGATGGTGGACAGTCCAAAAAGGTCGGGCATCAACCAGTTCCACAATCGCATCAGAAGGTAGTTTGCCAAGAGCAGCATTGCCGCTCCGAAGAGTACCATGGCAATTACCTTTACGATTTTCTTCACTTTGTGCTCCACCTTTTTTTCCACATGTCTTTCAAAGTCATTTTTACGTTCCATAATTCGATTCTTTTATGTTTTCCAAACTTTTTGATAATTCCGACATGGCCCGGTGCCTTCTGGACATCAATGTCCCTGAGGGTATGCCGGTCCGTTCGGCCAATTCTTTATAGGTATATCCTTCAAAATCAATGGCGATCACAATGTCCCTGTACACCGGTTTCAAGTCTGTTATGGCCTTTTTGAGGGCCGCTTCCATTTCAGGGGAATAACTATTGTCCGCATCGCCATAGAACAGTTCTGCAAATTCCTGCCACTGTTGGTCTATGTCCTCACTGGGGAGCTTTCTTTCCTTTTTGCCCCTCATGATGTCTATGATCCTGTTGCGTATGGCGTTGTACACAAACCCACCGATGTTGTTGATGGGCATGGCATCGTCCGCACGCGAAAATATCCGAAGGGCAACATCCTGTACAATATCCTCCGCATCCCTTTCCGAAGTGTCCCGGATCTTGGATTGCACATACGACCTCAACGAACTGTATTCCTCGTTGAAAAAGGTGCTAAGGTTGTTATGGTTCTCTGTTGGGCCAGCCACTCAAAAATGATTCATTGCTCTCTTCATTGATAGAGACGAAGAATTTCAAATCTATTGCAATTTTTGAGCAAAATTTTTTTCATTGATGTGCATTTTGGCTTTTGGTTGCCCTGTTTTGGGTTGAAAATCAAATGAGTGTCAAAGTGCAAGCACAAGTTCAAGCTCAGATCCATCAGTCCAATATTCGAACAATCCCATCACTTCATATTCCATAAAAATCCAAGCAGCAAGAACTCCCAACGATTCCCTTTCTTTTCCATTTTTTGAATGTATTTTTGGCCCTATGTCTGAAACTCAATTCATCGATACGTACAGGGACGGTTTTGTGGCCCATTTGAAGGCCCGTACTGCCATGACCGAACCCCAAAACCTATATGCTCCCATACAATATATCCTGGGGCTGGGTGGAAAACGGTTGCGCCCCATCCTCACCTTGATGACCGCAGAACTTTTTGGGGGGAAAGTGGAGGAGGCCATGGATGCCGCTTTGGCCGTGGAAATGTTCCATAATTTTTCATTGGTGCATGATGATATCATGGACGATGCCCCGCTCCGAAGGGGTAAGGTCACTGTTCATGAAAAATGGGACGTGAACACAGGAATCCTTTCCGGGGATGCCATGTTGATCCTTTCCTATCAATTCTTTGAAAGCTACCCGCCTGAAATGTATAAGGAACTCACCTCGCTTTTCAGCAAAACGGCCATTGAGGTCTGCGAGGGGCAGCAGTACGATGTGGATTTTGAGACCCGGGACGATGTCACCATTCCCGAATACATCAAAATGATCGAGTACAAGACCTCCGTTTTGGTGGCTACCGCCATGAAAATGGGAGCCCTTGTGGCCAAAGCGCCCCAAAAAGATGCGGACGCCATTTACGAATTCGGGAGAAACCTTGGTATCGCTTTCCAGTTGCAGGATGACTTTCTGGATGCTTTTGGAGACCCTGAGACCTTTGGCAAACAGGTCGGTGGGGACATTAGGGAGAACAAGAAGACCTTTTTGTACCTAAAAGCATTGGAAAAGGCGAACAAACAGGACAAAGAAAGCCTTTTGCACCTTTATTCCATTAAACCTGAGGATTCCACGGCCAAAGTTGAAGCGGTCACGTCCATTTTTGAGGAAAGCGGTGCTGTTGAGTTGACCAAGGAGGCTATCAGTGCGTTTACCCAGAAGGCCTTTGATGAGTTGGAAAAAATTGATTTGCCGAAGGAAAGCAAAGCTTTGCTCATAAAGTTTGGTGAAGGCCTGATGCAGCGCACCGTTTAGAAAATCCTTCGGAACAGGGCCTTGATAAATGGAAGCGGTTTGGGGGCCGTGACAATTTTCAATTCTTCCCATAGATTTGTCTCGTTTTCGAGAAACTTCAGGATGAGCGAAGCCTTTCGTCTCCGGAACATCGACTCGAATATGTCGTGGCCCAAGTGATTGTTCCCATGCAAAATGTCGAGCAAGAGCATGTCATAGAACATAAACCTGCTTTTTTGATGGAATTCGGACAAGCGTTTTCCCCCCTTTAGGTGTTCCACCAATTTGGGCACTTGCCTACTGGTGTTGTAAAAGGTATAGCCCGTGCTCGGTTTGGCCCATCCGCCCGCGATACCGATATGGAAAACAAGGTCTGTATTGTGTTGGTGGAAAGGGTAACAGGTCATGGGAATACTCCCGAATTCAGTTTCTTCGATGGTGTACTTGGCATCGCCAAAATGTGTGTTTATATATGTTTTGATGGCTTCTTCGTATTCGTTTTTTTCCAAGAGATGTTCTGAAAACAAAGTGTATTCCACCAAGGCTTCATTTTCCGAAAAGGGGAGTACATACATGAACCGGGTGTTGCCTTTTTGGGGCACGGAAAAGTCCATAAAGGTGACTTCTTTTGAATTGAAAACCAACCGGTCGGTTTTTATTTGCCATCCCAGAAAATGTTGCTGTAAAACGGGGAATTTCTTTTGTTTTAAGAGGATGGAAGGGTCATAGCTACTGGAAAATACCGTTTGTCCCGAAAACTTTTGGTTGGTCGTGGACACCAGCACTTCATTTTCCCACTCTTGAATGTCGAGCACTTCTTCTTGCACCCAAGTGATGTTGGGATAGGCTTTTACCTTTGGTAAAAAGTGATTGTAAAAATCAATCCCGCGGAGCATTTTGTAGGTGTAAGGCAGAATGGAAGTGGATTTTTGAAACTGTTGCCCACCCACGTAGATGTTGTCCCAGGTTTTGTGGATCAAATCATCAAACTGGCCTTTGCCCCGTTCCCAAAAACACCAGGTACGGTCATTTTTGGTCTTGTGGTCCCTGTCCAGCACCAAAATGGATTTGGAGGCAAAGAACTCGTCCCCGCCCATGGCATCGGCCAACAAAAGGCCTGCGGCTCCCGCTCCTACAATGATGTAATCGTAATGGGACATGCCGTAAAAATACACATTGAAATGGGTCGCACCTTCAGAAATTCAAGCTATCCCACGTTGCCCAAGAAAATATAGACCGCCAAGGTGGCCAAGATTAGAAATATGCTGAATCCCTTGGCATATTTCCATTGGGTCACATCCACGACACCTATATCGGTAATACTGAACGAATTGCTTCTTGGATAGAAATAGGAAACGAGGAGCATGACTAAAATGTTCAGTACAAATTCAATTCCCCAAATGTGGACATAGTGCATATCGATTTGCCAAATAAAATTGGTAAAGACATAGAAGAACAAACCAAAAAGCAAACCTACTTTGGCCGCTTTGGCCGATACTTTGGGCAAAAAGAACCCAGCCAAGATCACCGTGGCCATGGGGATGAAGAAAATTCCGTTCAACTGCTGCAACAATTGATAGAGTCCGCGGGGAGCATGGGCAATAAAAGGCGCAATCCCGATGGCGAACAGGGCCAAGAGTGCAGAGGTGGATTTTCCAATTTTGACCAATCGCTTCTCGTTTGCATTTTTGTTGATGTATCGTTTATAGATGCCCAAGCTGAAAATGGTGGCCGCACTGTTCAATGCGCTGTTGAAGGTGCTCAAGATGGCCCCCATCAACACGGCTACAAAAAAGCCGGTCATCCAAAAAGGCAACACTTGTTTTACTAGACTGGGATAGACCAGTTCTTTTTTATCGTAAAAGGTATCGCCGAAATAATAGAAGGCAATGATGCCCGGAAGTACAATGATCAAAGGCACCAAGATTTTTAAGAGGCCGGCATACAGCAATCCTTTTTGGGCCTCTTTAAGGCTTACCGCTCCCAAAACCCGTTGGATGATGGACTGGTGCATGGTCCAGAAATACAGTTGGTTGATAATCAATCCTGTGAACAATACGCCAAAAGGCATGATGGCATCCCGGGAGCCTGGTCCCACAGAAACCTCGTCACTGACCACATCGAATTTTTCGGGGGCTTTTTCAAAAACCAAACGCAGGCCTTCCAGTATGTTGCCGTCCCCAATGTTCCACAAAGCCAATAATGGAATAGAAACTCCAGCTATCAACAGTCCAAAACCGTTAATGGTATCGGTGTAGGCCACCATTTTCAATCCACCAAAAATGGCATAAACGGCGCCGATGAACCCCACAACGATAACCGTTAGCCAAAGTCCTTCGGTCTGGGTGATGCCCAACAAACCGGAAATATCAAAAATCTGCTCGATGCTGATGGCGCCGGAGTACAATACGATGGGCAAGAGGGTGGACACAAAGGAAACGATGAGCAAAAAGGCGATGATGGTCCTGGTAAGTCTGTCAAAGCGTTTTTCCAGAAATTCGGGGATGGTGGTGAGTCCCATTTTCAGGTATCGCGGGGCAAAATACAGGGCCGCGGCCACCAAGGCCAAAGCAGAGGTCACTTCCCATGCGACGATGATTGCCCCATGTTTATAGGCATCCCCGTTCATGCCCACCAAATGTTCCGTGGAAATATTGGTCAACAACAGGGAACCGGCAATGACAATGCCAGTCAAACTTCGTCCACCCAAAAAATAACCGTCTTTGGTGGTGAAGTTGTCCTTTCGTAATTTCCAACTGGAGTACGCGGCAACAAAGGCCGTGAAGACAAAAAAACTGATGAATGCTACCATCCCTTAAAACCGAATGGTATCGGGCAGGTATTTGGCGGCCAAATCTTCATAATAGGGACGTAGTTCCTTTACATTGGGCTTCACAGGTGCCTTGGAATACAAATCGTAAGGGTTGAACTTATCCACCCACTTGAACATGGCGCGGTCATGGTCGTCCAACAAATGATCATAGGCATGTTCCCGATGTTGGGAATAAAAGCTGTGGTACCGGATCATGTAGAGACCTTCCTCGGGCAAATAATCCTTCATGATGTGGTAGAGGTATTCGTCATGTCCCCAGGACATATGGACATTCTTCAACCCACAATTCTCCTTGTACACGCCGAGTTTGGTATTGAAACGTTCATCGGTATGGTCCGGATTGGCCTTGAAGAATTCGGGATAGACAATTTTGTCCGAAAACTTGCAACCCACTGGGAAGGTATCGCCCACTACGGCCCATTGTGGTTCACCGAACAGGCAGAGTACTTTGCCCAAATCGTGCAGGAACCCGGTCAGTACGAACCAATCGGGGTGTCCATCGGCACGGATGGCCTCTGAAGTTTGCAAGAGGTGTTGGGTCTGGTCCAGATCGATATCGGGATCGGAATCGTCCACCAAGGTGTTCAGGTATTCCACAGCATCCCAAAGACTCATTTCCCTACGGTTGAGGGAAAGGAACTCTTTTTCCTTTTCCAGCACAAAATCATAGGTCTGAAAGGTATGGTTCATCCGATAGAATTCTTTCACGGTGTCCCGGGCGGGCTCATCGTAATTCCTGAATTCTTCCTTGGACTTACTGGTATTTTCGGGATAACGTTCCAATACGTCGTCTTCCCAGAGCTCCATCATGTCATGGGCTTCTTTCTTCTGTTGCTGGTTTAGTTCCATGAATGTGCAAATTGAGGGGATGTGCGCCCCGTTACCCTAAAAATAGGTTTTTTTTTGATCTATGGCTTACAAAACAGCATTTTAAGATTGAAGTTGTGGGTCAACTACCTTTTGTTTTTATGTAAATCTGTATCATTTTTTGCCTTAAAAAACCGTATACCTTACCCCGAAGAACCCTCGGATGCCTTGGTTGGGCCCGTACACATAAGCGGGATCAAAGGTAAGCGCGTAAGGGTTGTTCGGTGTGGCTACAGCATCACCATTGTTGTCGAAGGTGACTTCTTTATCAAATGGATCGTTGGCCCGTGCAATGATGAAAGGGTTGCCACGGTTCGGGGTCCAGTCCAACAGATTTTTGATACCTCCGTACACTTCAACATTGTTCCATCCTTTGTATGTAAACTGGATGTTCTGTATGCTCCAAGTAGGGGAATAGGCCTGTCTTGGGTCCAGTTCGCCCAAAAGAGGCAATCGCATCGGACCATAGAGGTTACCCGTGTAATCGGCCGTGAGTTTGAGCGAACGAAAGGTATAGGAAAGGTTCCACGTGGCAGTGATGCTCTCCGTCAAGATTTGTTGCTGGGTCACCCCGTTTTCTGTATTGCTCACATCTTGCCATGTAGCCCCCACCATGATCTTCAAACTGCTGGGAAAGGCAATGTCCAAATTCGCACTGACACCTTGGGATACCGATTTGCCATTGAGATTGTCATAAATGATCTGGTTGGGATCGGTCTCATAATCGGGCAGGATGACGTTGGAGAACCGGGTGTAGAATGCTGAGGCATCGATTCCGATAAAAGTACCATTGTCACTATAAATCTTCTTCAAATAGTTAAGATTGACGTTGACTGAGCGCTCCGGTTTCAATTCTTCCGCAATGACCACCTCACGAGCACCTGTGAGAGCAGCATGCTCCTCGGTAAAAAGATTCACCACCCGAAAACCTGTCCCGGCATTCACCCTAAAGATATCATGGTCCGAAATTTTCCATTTGTAGGCAGCACGGGGGGTCAAAATATTGCCGTGCCTTTGGTCGTAATCATATCGCATGCCTGCCAAAAAAGAATGCTTGGGCGCAAAAGCATATTCATCTTGGGCAAAAAGGCTGGGAATCCAAATATGGTCGGCTTCCGCGGTCGCCGGGGTGTTGTCATCGTAATAATTGTATCGAACCGCACTCCCGAACAGCAGGTCATGATTGTCCAAGGTTTTGTCCCACGTGAGCTGTGCAAAACCGATACGCTGGTCGGCCAAATATTCCGTATCGCCATAGACCGAATTTTGGCTATGGTCATTATACGAAACGGACAACAACATTTTTTCTTCAAGGGGCAATTGGTATTTTCCCAACACCTCCCAGCGGCGGGTATAGATACTTTCTCCATAGATTTCATCCCCACCACGGTACTCAGGGGTCCATTGCATTTCGCCACCCCAACGATCTTCATAGAAAAAGCGTCCTGCCAAAGAGAGCAAACGGCTGTCTTTTCGTTCAACATCCCACTTTTGGAAAATGGAGATACGGTCTTGGAGGGTCAGGTCGGTAAAATTATCGCCGTTATTGTCAATGGGCACATCATAATTGAAATAGTTGATGCCCAAGAGAAGGTCCGTTTTCTGTCCGACCGAAATTTTACTTCCTACATCCAGATTGTACTCGCCCCAACCCGTGGCAAAACCATCGGCAAAGAATTCAGGAGCACTCAGGGCATTCTTGGTGATGATGTTGATGAGCCCGCCCACAGCTTCGCTACCGTAAAGTGAAGATGCAGGACCTTTCACGATTTCAATCTGCTCGATGAGGGAATTTGGAATACCGGTAAGGCCGTACACCGTGCCCAGACCGCTTACGATAGGCATCCCATCGATGAGGACGAGCGTATAGGGGCCTTCCAGCCCATTGATATGGATGTCCCCCGTGTTGCACACATTGCAATTGATTTGTGGCCGAACGCCGTTCACGTTCTGGAGCGCGTCAAAAACACTGGCTGTTGGGTTTTTTTTGAGAAAGGTAGGGGAATAGACCTCAACGGGAACTGGACTTTCCAGACGACTAACCGGTTTTAAGGTACCCGTCACCACGGTTTCGTCCAGATTTTCCGCGGAGGGTTCAAGGGATATGTTGATGGTTTTGGACTCGCCTGGCCCCAAATTGATTTTAGTTTGATAGGGCAGGTACCCCAAAGAGGACACCATCAATACATAGTCGCCCGGTGGAATGTTGATGAGTTCGAAGAGACCATCCACATCTGTAGCGGTGCCCATTTCGGTTCCTTTCAATAACACGTTGGTCAAGGCCAGGGGCTCACCGTTGTCGGTGACCTTACCGTTCAAGGAGGTTGTTTGGGCGAAACCACATTGACTCATGAAGGCAACCCACAACAGGACGATATATTTACAAATTGAATTCAGTTGTATAAAAATTAAAATTTAGACAAATCTAAAAATAGGTTTTGATAAATAAAAATGTATTTTTGAAAAAATTATTTTTATGACCCGGTCGGAGGAAAATTATTTAAAGGCCATTTTTCATCTGGGTAACGGGGAAGCGGGTTCCATCAGCACCAATGCCATTGCGGAACAGATGGATACCAAACCCTCGTCAGTTACCGATATGGCCAAGAAACTGGCCGAAAAGGGCCTGGTGCACTATAAAAAGTACCAAGGGATTTCCCTGACCGATACTGGGACACGGACTGCACTCTCCATTATCAGGAAACACAGACTTTGGGAAGTGTTCTTGGTGAAAAAACTGGATTTTACCTGGGACGAGGTACACGAAGTGGCAGAGCAGTTGGAACACATCAAGAGTGAAAAATTGATCGATAAGATCGATGCGCTGTTGGATTTTCCGAAATACGATCCGCACGGGGATCCCATTCCCACCAAGGATGGAAAGTTCATGGAGCGGGACAAGCAATTGCTCAGTGATATGCCCATCCATGCCCAGGGGGTCTGTGTCGGGGTCAAGGATTCCTCCGCTCCGTTCCTGAAATTTTTGGACAAGAACAAGATAGCTTTGGGAAACACGATCAAGATCTTGGATAAAGAGGATTTTGACCAATCCTTACAGATATTGATGGAGGGAAAAGAGCTTCGGATTTCCCACCAGATAGCATCCAACCTATACGTTAAAAAGAATGACTGATGGAACAAGTAATCAATTATTTTAAGGAAATAGACCCCGTTTTGGCGGCTTTTTATGCCACATTGTTCACTTGGGGACTCACCGCTTTGGGAGCCGCACTGGTGTTCTTCTTCAAAAGTGCCAACCGTGCCGTGCTTGACGGTATGTTAGGTTTTACGGGTGGAGTGATGGTAGCGGCAAGTTTCTGGAGCCTCTTGGCACCGGGGATTGAGATGAGCGAAGGCGAGGGTTTTGTAAAAGTGATTCCTGCAGCGGTCGGCTTCTTGTTGGGCGCTGGATTTATTTTTGGTCTGGACAAAGTATTGCCCCACCTCCACATCAATTTTAAAATGAGCGAGGCAGAAGGCATAAAGACCCCTTGGCACCGCACCGTCCTGCTTACGTTGGCCATTACGCTGCACAACATTCCCGAAGGATTGGCCGTCGGTGTGCTTTTTGGTGGTGTGGCAGCAGGTTTTGAAGGAGCTTCTATTGGAGGGGCCGTTGCACTGGCCATTGGTATTGGTCTCCAGAACTTTCCTGAAGGGTTTGCCGTGGCCATGCCACTCAGACGACATGGACTGAGTAGATGGAAGAGCTGGGTCTATGGACAGGCCTCGGCCATTGTGGAACCCATAGCAGGTGTGCTCGGAGCGTGGGCCGTGCTCACGTTTGAGCCCATTTTGCCCTATGCCCTTTCCTTTGCTGCCGGGGCGATGATCTTTGTGGTGGTCGAGGAGGTGATCCCCGAAACACAACAGGACAAATACACCGATATCGCCACAATGGGCTTTATCGGTGGATTCATCATCATGATGACCTTGGATGTGGGACTGGGATAATAAATTATCCCCCGATCAGGTCAAAAACACCCTTGGTCAAAAATTGGTCCGTCTCCGACCATTCCGTACCGATGATCTCGGTATGGCCATCAAAGGTGTTCCCTGGTTTTACGGCCACACGTTCAAAAGTGTACCCACCGCTCTCTTTACTGACCAACTTGAGCACAAAATGGCTGCCCTCCGACTCAATCACCGCTTCTTCTGGCAATGACCAAGTTTTGATGGTATCCGTCATGATCCGGGCATCCACGAACATGCCTGGGAGAAAATTCTCGTCCTCGCGTTCCAAATGGCCATGGACCTGTATGGAACGTTTAGCCCCGTCAATGGAGGCACCCACCAAGTGGACCTCTGCGTTGAAGGTTTCTTCGGAGGCCTCAGGAATTTTAAATTGGATCTTTTGTCCTTTCTTCACCTTGAGGATGTCCTTTTCAAAAACGGTGAGTTCCAAATGCACATGACTGTTGTCCACAATCTCCAAAATCTTGGTAGCAGGGGAAACATAACTTCCTCTGGCGACGTTCATTTGGGTGATGCTTCCCGAGATGGGGGCGTAAATTGTGGCTTCAGGGGAAATTTGCCCCTGTTCCACCTTGCTGGGCGAAATGTTGAGCATCTGCAATTGCTCCCTCAAACCTTGATAACGGGCCTTGGCCATTTCATAATTGCTCTTCGCCTGCAGGAAATTCTTTTGTGAGGCTATTTTTTCATCAAAAAGGGTCTGGTTTCGTTCAAATTCAGCCTTCAAAAAATCCAATTGATTGAAAACCTCAAGGTATTCCTGTTGCATCTGCACAAATTCCTGGTTTTCCAAGGTCACCAATAATTGTCCCTTTTTTACCCGGTCACCGATCAATAGGGAGGTCTTTTTTACGAAACCGCCCATGAAGGCCATGACACTGGCCCGGTTTTCGGGCGGAACGTCTATCATTCCCGAGGTCTCCACCATTTTGGGGAACGTTCTTTTTTCCATGGTTCCCAACGTCAGGGAATTGGAGTCAAATTGATTTTGTGTCACTACGATTCCCTTTTCCTCTGCCTGTTCTTCGGCGGCAGATTCTTGATTGTTTTTATTGCCGCAGCCCGTCAACAAAAGGAAAACTGTGGCAAATTGGATGATATGTTTCATTGTTATAATGTTATGGTCAAGTGATTAATGGCGATTACAGTCTGATTGTATTGGTTGAGCACATCCAGATAATTGAGTTGGATGTCGTAGGCGTTCTCCAGACTTTGGATGTATTGGAAAAAGTCGATTTCCCCATTTTGAAAATTTCCGGTGGCCGCCTTTAAGATCTGATCGGAAAGCTGACCGCCCTCGTCCTCATAATAGGAGAGTTCTTGGGCCTGTTGCTCCAATTGCCCCAACAAGGTTTTGTAGCGTTGGTTCATGGCAACGGTGATTTCCGTGTTTTCCATCTCCGTGATCTTGGTCCTAATCTTGGCCGATTTTACCTTGCTGCTATGCCCAAAAAAGAAAATCGGGACCCGAACCCCCAGTTGGACGCCGTACAGGGATGTTCCGAGACCTTTATTGGTCCCTTGAAAATACTCCAGATTGAGGTCGGGCAGCAAGCGGTTCTCCTCCAGACTCTTTTGGGCGTTGCTGAGCTCTTGCCGATGGTCCAAAAAGGTGGTTTCCGCTTCCAACATTCCCTGGGCGTTCAACACCGTGAGTTTTTCAGGTTGCTCTTCCACGATATCCAAGGTATCCCCACTTTGCACCAAGCTCACGATCTCACCATAGGTGGTCAGGATCTGCTGTTTTATTTTGGAGTAGGTGTTCGTAATCTGGCGTTGCTTGGCCGTGGCCGTCACTTTTTCCAGATAATTGGTCTCCCCAAGTTCAAAACGCCTGTTGGCCGCGTGGGCAAAATTGCTGTAAATGCTGTCCAACGTCCCATAGAGCTTTGCTTTTTGGGTCAGGGTCTGGTACTGATAATACGCATTGCTCAACGATTGGTACAGTTGCTTCTTTTGGATTTCAAACGATGATTTTTGAAACTCATAATTGGATTTTTGAAGCCTGTTCTTTGCACCATATACGGTGGGAAACTCAAACTGTTGCTGCGCCCCAAAAACCTTCAAGGGTTCCCCGTTCAATGCAAGGTTGTTTTCATCATATTGGTAATAGATGTCCGTTTTGTCAAACTCAAAAGCAGTTCCCTTGAGGGTTTCCGCTTGATCTACCATCAATGACCCGGCCTGTATCCCCTTGTTGTTTTTCAATGAAAGGGCCATAAGGTCTTCAAGGTCCAGCTTTTCTTGGGAAAATCCGGAAGCAGTGACCAAAAGAAGCAGGATGGTCAATCCGTTCCGGTTCAATTTTCGTTCTTTTCTTCTTTTTCTCATTCCTCGGAATTTGATGTTATGGGAATAGGCATACAAAACTGGCAGGACCACCAAGGTGAGTATGGTAGCCGTTACCAATCCGCCGATCACCACAGTGGCCAAGGGCCTTTGCACCTCTGCCCCGGCGTTGGTGGACACGGCCATGGGCAAGAACCCCAATGCCGCTGCCGCTGCGGTCAACAGTACGGCACGGAGCCTATCTTTCGTGCCCTGTTTGATGAGGTCTTCCATGGAATCAAAGTCTTTACCCTTGAGTTCCTTGAAATGCTCTATCAGCACGATCCCGTTCAGTACCGCAATACCAAAAAGTGCAATAAAGCCTACACCGGCCGATATACTAAAGGGCATGCCCCGTAGCCAGAGCAAAAGCACACCTCCCACAGCAGATAGCGGAATGGCCGAGAAGATGAGCAAGGCTTCCTTGACCGAACCGAACGCAAAGTAGAGCATGATGAAAATGAGCAACAATGCAATGGGCACAGCTATTATCAGTCTGGCTTTGGCATTTTGGAGATTTTCAAACTGGCCGCCATAGGTGATAATGTACCCAGGTGGCAACGTTATGTTTTGATCGATCAGTAACTGCACATCGTCCACAACGGACTGCAGGTCCCTGTTCCTGACGTTGATGCCGACCACGATCCGCCGTTGGGTATTGTCCCTGGAAATCTTGGCGGCCCCTTTTTGATAGGTGATCTCCGCGAGTTCGCTCATCGGGATCTTTCCGCCATTGGGGATGTCGACATAGAGGTTTTTCAGGTTGGAAATATCCTTTCGGTTTTCCGAATCCAACCGAACGGCCATATCAAATTGGCGTTCCCCTTCGAACACACTTCCCACTACTTTGCCTGCAAAACCCATGGCGATCATCTCGTTCAGATCGGCGATATTGAGTCCATGCCGTGCAATTTTGGCGCGGTCAAATGATACGTTCATTTGGGGGAGACCTTCCACTTTTTCCACAATGATGTCCGAAGCCCCTTCCACATTTTGGATAAGGTCCTTGATCTCGTTGGCCTTCTTGTTCAGGATTTCCAGGTCCTGCCCAAAAATTTTGATGGCGATGTCGGCCCGTACCCCTGTGATCAATTCATTGAAGCGCATTTCAATGGGCTGGGTGAACTCCAACTCGATTCCTGGAATGACCGCCAAGGCCTCCTTGAACTTGTCGGCGAGTTCATCCTTGGTTTCGGCAGAGACCCATTCACTTTTGGGTTTCAGGGAAATGATCACATCGCTTTCTTCCATGGACATTGGGTCTGTGGGTACTTCTGCTGCACCGATACGGCTCACCACTTGTTTTACCTCAGGAAACTTTTCCAATAGGATCTGTTCCATTTTGGTGGTCGTTTCAATGGTCTTTGTCAAAGTGGTGCCTGTTTTCAAAACGGGTTGGATCACAAAATCCCCTTCGTCCAGTGTGGGAACGAATTCGCCTCCCATCGAGGAAAAGAGCAAAATGGCTCCCACCAACAGTGCAGCTGCAGCGGAAAGGACCAGTTTCTTGCTTTTCATGGCCCATTCGATGATCGGTTCATACCGACGGTTGATCCAGTTGACCAAACGGGTGGATATGCTTTTGGCCGATTCCTTGGATGGTTTTAGGAACAATGCGGAGGCCACGGGCACATAAGTGAAACACAACAGAATGGCTCCCAAGAGGGCAAAACTGAAGGTCAGGGCCATAGGTTTGAACATTTTGCCCTCCACACCGCTCAAGGATAGAATGGGGATGAAGACAATGAGAATGATAAGCTGTCCAAAGACGGCGGAGTTCATCATTTTTGTGGCCCCTTTCAAGGTGATGTCATCTTTGAAGGACTGTGTTTCTGCCTTGCCCAAATGGGCCAGGTCAGCTTTCTTTTGGGTAATCTGGAAGGCAATGTACTCCACGATGATCACCGCCCCATCTATGATGATTCCAAAATCGATGGCCCCGAGGCTCAACAGATTGGCATCCACCCCAAAAATGTTCATCAGGGTCAGGGCGAACAACAAACAGAGCGGAATCACCGATGCCACCACAAGGCCGGACCGCCAATTGCCCAAGAGCAGTACCACAACAAAAATTACAATCAGGCAACCGAGGATCAAGTTTTCCGTCACGGTGAAGGTGGTCCGTCCAATGAGTTCACTTCGGTCCAGGAACGGATTGATATAGACCCCTTCGGGCAAGGACTTGGAAATGGTCGCAACCCTTTCCTTTACGGCTTCGATCACGCGTTTGGAATCTGCATCTTTCAGCATCATGATCTGGCCAAGAACTTTTTCACCCTCTCCGTTGCCAGTGATCGCCCCGAACCGAAGCGCACTGCCAAAACCGACCTTGGCCACATCCTTGATATAGATGGGGATGCCATTTCGGGTGGTGACGACAATGTTTTCGATGTCCTTGAGGCTGCCGACCAAGCCTTCCCCGCGGATAAAATAGGCCTGGTTCACTTTTTCGATATAGCCGCCGCCGGTAACACTGTTGTTCATTTCCAAAGCGGTGAACACCTCTTTTGCGGTAATGTTGAAGGCGTTCAGTTTTTGGGTCTGGATGGCAACTTCATATTGTTTGAGGTGTCCGCCCCAAGTGTTGACCTCCACCACCCCTGGAATACCGGAGAGTTGGCGTTTTACGATCCAGTCTTGTATGGTCCTGAGTTCTGTGGAGCTGTAAAGGCCCTTGTAGGCAGGTTCCACATCCAACACATATTGGTAGATTTCGCCCAATCCCGTGGTTATGGGGCCCATCTCCGGGCTTCCGAACCCTTCTGGAATCCGGCTGGTCGCGGACTTTATCTTTTCAGCGATAAGCTGCCTGGGGAGGTAGGTCCCCATGTTGTCCTCAAAAACGATGGTGACCACGGAAAGACCAAACTTGGAAACCGATCGGATTTCCTTGACCCCCGGAAGGTTAGCCATCTCCAGTTCCACCGGATAGGTGACAAACTTTTCCATGTCCTGGGTGGACAGGCTTCTTGATGTAGTGATTACCTGAACCTGGTTATTGGTAACATCAGGAACGGCCCCGATGGGTATTTGTGACAGCGAATAAAGCCCCACCAAGGCAATGCCCGCTGTAAAGAGAAGAACAATAAACTTGTTCCTAATGCTAAAGGATATAATGTTTGAAAACATAATTCATAGAGAAATGTATAGCGTTATAAATTCAATAAGGCTTACGGAAATATAGGTCCAGCAAAGCTGGAAGACTATGAATTAGGCGTGTCTCGGAGGCTGAAAAGGCCCATCGCTCCAAATGGGGGAATACGATATTTGATAGTGGAAGTTACTTACAATGTCGAGCGGGACCTCAGAGTTGGATTGGAAAAAGGGCTCCGGTTCCACCACAAAGGCCATGAGCTGTGAGCACTGGGATTGATGCTGAAAGGGCAATTGCTCGTGCTCTTGCTGTTCCTCTTGGTGCTTTTGGCTATGGGAAGCCTTCAACTTGCCATAGTGCTTGGACAGGAACACGATAAAATTATCGCCATATTCATCCGAATGGAACTGGTAGTGCTCAAAAAGCTTGTCCATCTCAACCAAATCGTTGAAATGGATATTGACGCTCTGTAGAAAGATGAGCAAAGCCGTTCCTATGGTGAATATCTTTTTCATACCAGTTCCACAAAATTACGAATTCTATGAATCAACCGAATACATGGAAACAATTTAGAATGAATCTGGTTTTGTTGGGAAATTCAGTTCTATTCATCATCATGATTGATCCCTGGTGGATTGAAAAGCCCCCAACGATCGACAATGTAGTTCCATTGATCGAAGGTGTTTACCCATGCCACGAACAAGACCCTGAATTCTTCGATCTCGTCCCGTAACAGCTCGAGATATTCGGTATGTTTGAAGCCCCAAATTTCGAGTCCCGAACAACCGGTCTGTATCTCACGGGCAGCTTTTCTGATGATTGTGGCGTTTTCCATGCGGATGTCATAGAGGTCGCCCCCTTCGGCTCCAGCAATTTTGGGACAGATCAACATGGCATCGTTCCTGAGTTGTTCGGCGTGGTGTCTTAGCAGGCTTCGTTCACTTTCTTCGAGGGAGGCATATTCCTCTTCGTCATTCACCAACGAAGCGATTTTGTCGGCCACATCAAAAATATGCCAAGCTTTCTGGTAAATGGGCATTTTTTCGAAATCGCTGTGCGATTTTCCAGATTCGTCCTCTTCTTCAAACATGGTTTTTATTCTTTTAATTCTTGCAAGACCAAGCCGTAATCATGTTGCAGGTCTTCGTGGAGCAACGGGATTTTTTTCGCGATGTATTCCAACTGCCGTTGGTAGAGGTTGAGGAGGGTGGTGTTGCGGCGGATGGAGGGCTTGAAATCCTTCAATTTTTCGCAGAAGTACAGCAACAGCTCCACTTCAGTGGCCTTATCGCCCGAATACCGGATGTATTTTTTGAGGGTCCTCAGGATTTTCCGGACACTTTTCTTGATGTAGAAAAAGCTGTTCACATTGATCTCCGAGAACATTTCGTCGGTTTCTTGTTTTACAGCTTCGATATAACTTTCCTCGTTATCCGCTTCAAAGAGCAGATAGGTGAGCAGTTCCTTGTTTTCCTTTTTGAAACGGGCCAGTCGCAAACAGAGCTGCATCACCTGATCCTGAGATCGGAACTGGAGTTCTTTTTTCAATTGTGCAATGGTGGCGGCTTTCATAGACTTGGACTTGATCCTTCAAATATACTAGGAATGCATCTTCTTGACCCTTAAAATGAATTGCACTACCTTTAAAGTCGGCAATGCCCTTAAGTTTTACCTTGGTATGGCAACAAAAAAAAGACATTGGTTGTGGAACGTGTTGATTGTGATTGTGCTGGCCCTGTGCATATTCGCCTTTGTGGAACACTACAAAAATTGGTGCAAGATCGAAGAAGGGAACCTAAAGGTTCTTTCCGGCATCTATTACCAAAAAATCCCTTTGATGGAAATAGACAGTGTGGTGTTCGTGGATAAACTCCCCGAAATGGAGCGTTCCAATGGCTTTTCATGGATGGCCAAGGAAAAAGGGGTGTTCAAGGACTCCATCACCCAGGGCAAGGTCTATGTTTTTGTGGACGACCTGAGGCAGCAAAAGATCAAGGTGGTGCACCACGACTCCCTTAAATTATACTTAAACCTTCAGGATAGCATAGAAACCCAGGGAATATATACTATTTTGCACAACGATTTGATGGAACGCACCAAGCGGCCTCAATGATCGAACTGAAACAGTCCCAAGTTTCCCATGAGAAAAATGCTCTTTTTTACTGTACTGGCACCCTTATGGGTTTTTTCGCAGAACACCATTTCGGTACATATCAACAATGTGCAGTCCAATGAAGGACAGATCAAGGTGGCCATTTATGATTCCGATGATTCTTTTCTGTCGTTTGAAGATGTGTATCGGGGCAATAATGTGAAGGCCCAAAAAGGACAGGTGATTTTGAGAATGGAGGACATCCCTTCAGGCGAATATGCCTTGGCGGTGTTCCATGATGAAAATGGAAATGGAAAGTTGGACACCAACTGGTTGGGCATCCCAAGGGAAAGAGTGGCATTTTCACATGGCAAGATGAAAACTTTTGGCCCCCCCAAATACAAGGAGTGTGCCTTTAAGGTAACCGCTGACCATGAAATCAGCATAGATCTCTAATTAAAAAGTATGGGAACAATTTTGATGGCCCAAGTGATGGGTGCGGTCTACGGACTTTTGGCGGTGGTTTTTGGGGCTTTTGGTGCCCATGCCCTCAAAAAGAAACTGACCCCTGAACTGCTCCATAGTTTTGAGACAGGGGTCAAGTATCAAATGTACCATGCCATTGTGCTATTGGCACTGGGTTTCAACCTTAGTTTTGACGGACCTTTGGATTCGGCCATCGTCAACTGCTTCATTTTTGGCATTCTTTTGTTTTCTTTCAGCATCTATGCCCTTTGCTTGGGTGCGGCCAAAGGGGACAAACCCCGTTGGTTGGGCCCCGTCACTCCCATAGGTGGATTACTGCTGGTCGCGGGATGGGCCTTGTTGCTCTATTCCTTTGTTGCCAATTTGATCTAGAGCCGCAGGTACATGTTCCCGTTGATCGTGTTCAGTTGGTAGGTTACACTGTGATGTTTGCCATATCGCCTGTCATTACTTACGCAAAATTGTGTGTGGGCTTTATGAATGCAATTTTTACAGGTAACCCTACATTACCTTCCCTTATTTTGTATTGATAGTTTGTCAAAATGACGTCTTAAAATACTTCTTGACAAACTGTCTGAATAGTCTGGGCAATTGTAATATTTGCGATGCAATCCATATGACCATTTCTCCAATAAATCATAATCAAAGTCAACCATGTCCTCAATGCGGCTTTCAATGAAAACAAGTTTTAGGGCACTTTCATCCATAACTCCAAGTCCGGCATCAAACAAATTTTTATCTGGCAATCTTACAAGAACATGATTGCAATCTGACCCATCCGGCTTCATCATAAAAACAATGTTGACCGAGTCTTTGAACCTGGAATTCCATTCCTCATAGAAGGCATAGGCAAATTCCCCACATGGTCCCATGTCGACCCTTGACCACCCATCAAGTGTGCCATAGGTTAAGAGAAGTTCATTTCTAAGCTGATTTAAAACTGCAATGCGATTGTTCTCTATCTGGGTAATGCTGTCATTGCCCAAATTCTCAATTTTAGACGAAGCATTGAGTTTGCTCGATTTTGACTGTGAGCATGAAAACAAAAGAATTGCTGAAAAAGAGACCACTAATTTTATCATAATGCATCATTTTTTAGCTTACTCATGGCTTTTGTATTGTTTTGAGACAAGGGTCGAATGCTATATGAACAGGCTATTGTACTTTGTTTCCAACCTCATCTAGAGCCTCAGGTACATGTTCCCGTTGATGGTGTTCAGCTTGAGGCGATGGGTGGCCTTGTCGAAGCTTCCCTCCACTTTTTGACCTACATAACGATCGGTGACCTTGAGGTTCAATTTTTCATCGGCATAGATGTTGCCGTGTATCGTCTCGGCAACCAATCTGGAATCTCTCATCACTAGGTCAATTTCCCCGTTGATGGTCTGTAGGTCCATATCCCCATCATATTTTTTGATGTCGATATTGCCGTTGATCAAATCCGCGGTAAAGTTCCCTTGGATGACCTCCGCCTTTAGGTCGCCATTGATGCTACTCACCTTGAAGCGGGCATTTTTGGGCACGTACAGCACATAATTGAACTCATAGGTGTCATCCTCCATAAAACCCCTGTTCTTGGATCCTGGATGATTTTTGTCCCATTCATTCTGAAATGCTTTGAATACCGGAATAGCATCTTCCGCGATGGTGATGGATGAGGAACTTTCGTCTATGTCCAGATCATATAGATCGATGAATTTTCCATCTTTTGTGGTAATGTCCGCTTTGAAATAGACAGTGGACTTGTCCCAGGTCTTTACTTCGATGTCGGATGCAAACTTTACATCAAGGTCAATAAATTGACCGGAGTAGTTGATGTTCTTTTCGATGATTTTTTGGGCAGAGAGGGATAGGGTGGCCAATCCCACAAATGCGGTTACGATTAATTTTTTCATGACTGATCGTTTTTGATTTTTAATTGTTGATGATTATTTTTTTCTGAGGTACATGTTTCCATTGGTGGATTTCAGTGTGATGTCCACCCCACCATTGTTGATGGAAGCGCTTATTTTCCGCCCCAACACCGATTTGAGACCGTCCTTTTCGTTGAGTTTTACATCAAAATCGGTATAGACGTTGCCGTTGATGGTGCTCATGGACAGGTTGGCCGGAGTGTTGGCAGGCAGGCTCACGTCCACGGCTCCATTGGTGGAATACAGGGAAATTGGGGACCCTTGTTTTACGGCGCCAAACTCCACGGTGAGTTCGCCGTTCAAGGTGTTGGCGGTAACGGGACCGTTCACGTTCAGGATCTTGACGCTTCCATTGAGCTGTGCGTCTGCCTCGATCTCACCCGCAAACCCATCGATTTCAATGTCGCCGTTCCATGTGCTCTTGGCAGAAATGTTCTGGTTTTTGGGAAGGTAGATCTCGGCCCCTTCGGACTTTCTAAGGTTGGTCACGATAAGGGTGTTCCCGTCTTGGATGACGGAGAAGCCGATGCTGGTGTTGTCCGTTCCTCCTTCGCCTACCAATTTTAGGCCTTTTGCCTTTTCGGGCGTTTCTACCGATGGACCTGATTTGATCAACAGCTCATTGGAACTGTGTGTCCTTAATGTGATGTCGGACTTGGATTCGATCTTGACCCATTGGACCCCATTCAAGGATTTGGTATAATCGGATTGCGCTTGGGCAATGGTGCCCACCAAAAGGGCGGTTAGCAAAAATGTGAATTTTCTCATGATTTTCGTTTTTTGATGTTTATGTTATACTTGGTAATACAGCTTTGATCTGTTCTTTGATAAAGGGCTGGGTATCATCCTGTTCCAGCAGTTTTTTCATGGGTTCAGCGGCCTTTCTCTCTTGTATCTGTACCAGAACTTGGATAATGGCCACTTGGATGCTCGGGTTCTTTTCCTTTTCGAGCGCTTCGATAAGCAGGTTTTTTACAGTTTCCGAAGAAGTGAACTTGGACAGTGCCTCGAAGGCGGTCAAGCGGACGTTGTCATTTTCATCATATAAGAGCCTGTTGCCCAAAGCCTCTATGATGGCTTCATCGGGCTGCTCAAATTCCTCGATATAGTTCACCCCTTGGATGCGCTTGCTGGCCGATTGGTTTTCCATGAGGGAAAGCATGGCGGTCTGTTTCATCTGCAAGGTCTCGTCCCGGAGCAGGGCCATGTCCCCATCGACCTTGCGCTGTTGGAACAGGGATCCCATTTGAAAAGAGACTGCCAAAAGTGCCATACTGGCCGCAATTTTGAGCAGGTTGCCCCCCCAGTTTTTTTTCTTCTCGGGAGAGGATAGGGGAATCACTTTTGCCAGACTTTCCTTTTCGGTTTCCAGGGCCGTTTCAAACGAAATCCTGAGCCTTTCCGAAGGAACTGGGACGTCTTGGTTGTCAAAGGCATGGAACAGGGCCTTCATTTCTTCGAGCTCTTGTTGGCATTCGTTGCATTTGCCCAGATGCTGTTCCACTTTTCTCCTGGTTTCCATGTCCAAAGTGCCGTCCAGATAGTCTGGTATCAGGTCCGAAATGTGATTGTTTTCCATGGTCATATGCTTTGTAGGTATATTTTTTTCAATTTTTTCAAGACCCGGCATACTTTGGTCTTTACCGCGCCGGGTGTGCTTCCGATCATTTCCGCCAACTCCTCGTAGCGTATGTCCTTGTATCGGCTCAAGATGACCAGTTCCCGGTCGGCCGGGTCCAGTTGGTTCAGGGCATTCTGCAAGTGGGCATTGTTCTCCATTATTTCATCTTCTTCCTCCACCGCTTTGTAGGCCAACACCTTGATGTCCTCATGGGGCTTGTGGTCCCTGGTAAAATGTGTTTTCAAGTTATTTCGGGCGATGGTAAAGAGCCATGACTTGAACGATCCGTTCTTGTACGAGCTCCTGTACTTGATCAATTTGTAAAAGACATCCTGTGTCAGATCTTCGCTCAACATACGATCACCGCACATTTTATATAGAAAATGATAGACGTGCTTGTGATATCTGTCGAAAAGGATCTTGAGCAGATCAAGGTTGCCCTCAGCAACTTTTTGCATTATGATCTCATCTGAAAGCGCTTCCAAACAATGTTTTTTAGTTGGTGTTCAACTTATATAGTCTGGAAATTAAAAAAGGTTACACAGAGGGAATGAAAAAAGTCAAAAAAAAATCGCTTTGTGGAAAAAGCGATTGGAATTCGAAGTGTTGTATGCTCAACTACAACCACAATTGTCCTGGCCGCAGGACTTGGATTTTTTCTTTTTCCCAAAGATGGATTTGGGCAAAAGGAACTTCCAGACCAAATAGCCGGCCGCCAAGGCCAAAGTGATGTAGACTAAAATCTGTTGTACTTCCATGACTATGCTAGAATTTGATAAGCAGCCAATGCAACAACATAGGCCAAAACACTCATGAAGCCCAATTGGATCATGGGCCATTTCCAGGAATTCGTCTCCCGTTTCACAATGGCCAAGGTGCTCATACATTGCATGGCCAAGGCATAGAAGAGCATCAGCGAAACGCCCGTTGCCAAATTGAACAAGGGTTTACCGGATTCGTCAAGTTCGGCGGCCATCCGGTTTTGGATGGTCTCTTCCTCATCGCTGCCCACGCTGTAAATGGTGGCAAGGGTCCCTACAAACACTTCCCGGGCGGCAAAGGAGGTCAACACGGCAATGCCGATCTTCCAGTCGTAGCCCAAGGGCTTCACAATGGGTTCAAAGGCCTTTCCGGCCTGACCGATATAGGAATGTTCCAACTTGTAACTGGCGATTTCCTGGGCCTTGGCACTTTCGGTGAGTTCGGCGGTCAGGGTTCGGACCGAATCCTGGGCGGCACTTGGCGCAAGTCCTTCCGACTCCACATCCTCCAAATAGGAATCAATGTTGGTCTGGATATAGTTTTTGCTGTAGGTGCTCAGGCCTTCGTTGGCGATCCGTTCACTCACGATTTCCTCGGCATTTTGAAAATCGTCCGAGTACCCGTTGGACCCCAAGAACCAAAGCACAATGGAAAGGGCCAAAATGATCTTACCTGCCCCGAACACAAAGCTCTTGGTCTTTTCCAGAACGGTATAGCCCACATTTTTGATCAAGGGCATACGGTAGGTAGGCATTTCCACCATGAAGAGCGACCTACTTTTGATTTTCAAGATCTTGTCCAGTACCATGGCAGAAAAGAGGGCCATCCCAAAGCCGAGAAGGTACAGCAGCATGAGGGTCAATGCCTGATAGCTCAGACCCAGCACACTTCCTTGGGGAATCACAAGGGCAATCAATATGAGATATACGGGCAGTCTGGCAGAGCAGGTGGTAAAGGGCGTGACCAAGATGGTGATGAGGCGTTCCTTCCAGTTTTCTATGGTACGGGTGGCCATGATGGCAGGAATGGCACAGGCATTGCCCGAAATCAAGGGCACCACACTTTTTCCGCTCAACCCAAAGGGTCGCATCAAACGGTCCATGAGGAAAACGACCCGGCTCATATAGCCCGATTCCTCCAAAAGGGAGATGAAGAGGAACAGAAAGGCAATCTGTGGGATAAAAATGACCACCCCTCCGATACCGGCCAGGATCCCTTCTGCCAACAAATCGGTGAATACGCCGGGGGGCAAAGTGTTCTTGATCCACTCGCTTGCCGCAGCAAACTGTTCGTCAATAAAATCCATCGGATAGCTGCTCCATTCAAAAATGGCCTGAAAGATGAGCAAGAGGATGGCGAAGAAAATAAGGTAACCGAACACCTTGTGTGTCAGTATTTTATCGATGGAGGCCCTTAGTCCCTTTGCGGCCATTTGGTCCACTTTGTAGGTCGTCTTCAGCGTATCGTTAATGAACTGGTAGCGGAGCACTGTTTCGCGGTGCTGTAGTTTTTTAAGTTCTTCCTTTGATTTGGTGAAAAAGGAAGTGGCATCCTGGATCTGTTTTTTCTCAATGGGCATGAAGTTCACGTCCTGCGTGATGACCAACCAAAGTTTGTAGGGATCCTCGTTGGGGAATGCTTTTTGGAGATTCTTGAAATAATCCGGGGAAATACGCGATGCATCAAGGTTGGGAGCGGTGGACAGCGATCTGTAATCGGCAATCAGTTCTTTGATGCGGTCGATGCCCTCACCTTTGCGGGTACTCACCAGGGCAATTTTGGTGTCCAGTTGTTTTTCCATGGCCTCGATGTCCAAGGAAATGCCTTTGCGAGACATGCGGTCCGCCATGTTGATGACAAGGATGGAGGGAATCTTCAGATCTTTGATCTGGGTAAAAAGAAAGAGGTTCCTTTTGAGATTTTCCACATCGGTGATCACCACGGCTACATCCGGATAGTCCTTGTCATTTTTGTTGAGCAGCAGTTCCACCACCAAACTTTCATCCAAGGAGGTGGTATTGAGGCTATAGGTGCCCGGAAGGTCCAGGATATGGGCTTTCACGCCTCTGGGCAGCTTGCATATCCCTTCCTTTTTTTCCACGGTGATACCGGGGTAGTTGCCCACTTTTTGTTTGAGGCCCGTAAGTTGGTTGAAAACAGAGGTCTTTCCGGTATTGGGATTACCGATCAGGGCAACATTGATACTTTTGCTCATGGGGCTTGGGTTTCTTCAACTATATCAAGCTCAATGAGTTGGGCCAAGGAGCGTCGTATGGCGATGTGGCTTCCATTCAGGTTGATGTATATGGGGTCGTTCAAAGGAGCGATCTGGACCAGTTCCACGCTGTTGCCGGGCAAGCACCCCAATTCCAAAAGCTTGATGGGTAGCACGTGTTCGGAAAAATCCTTGATGATTCCCTTTTGCCCATATGCCAAATCGATAACGGTAGCCACAATACTTATTTAGATTGAATTTAATTAAGGGCAAAAATAAGTAAAAATGTATAAACAGGAACCAAATCCATGGCAAAGGTTTCGGTGCTATTCTCTGTAACTCTCCTTGAGCACTTTGAGGTCTTCGAGCAGTTTGTGGATCTCCTCTCGATTGGTGCCGTCATAAAAGCCCCTGATGCGGCGTTCCTTGTCCACAAGGATGAAATTTTCGGTATGGATCATGTCATAAGGTCCGCCATCCCCATCGGTCTTCACTGCCAGATAGGATTTTCGGGCCAGCTCGTAGATCTGTTTTTTTTCACCCGTCACCAAGTTCCATTTACTATCCACTACGCCTTTTTCCAAAGCGTATTTTTTCAGTTGAGGAACGGAGTCGATCACCGGGGTCACTGAATGTGAGAGCAGCATCACCTCCGGGTCATCCAGGACCGCGTTTTGGATCTCGGCCATGTTCTTGGTCATGATGGGGCAAATGGTGGGGCAGGTGGTGAAGAAGAAATCCGCCACATAGATCTTGTCCTTGTAATTTGCTTGGGTGATGGTCTCCCCGTTCTGGTTGGTCAGGGAAAAGTCGGCAATGGTGTGGTATTTTTTTTTGTAGTGCAATGTGCTGTCCACCAATGATGGGTCCACCATGGACGGCTGGTACACCGGGAGCATTTTTTTGGGTTGCAGCGCATTATAGAACAGATAGACGATCACAGCGGAAAGTCCCAACAAAACCAAGCCGAAAAACTTGTATTTGGCAAAGAATGAACCCATGCGACAAAATTACGACCCGAAGGATGATTCTTCAAGCCTTGAGGCTGTTTTTGTTACTAAATCTTTCTTAAATCGGAAACTTATCCAAAACTGCTGTTTTTTTATCACTTCGTAAAAGTTTACTTTTGTGCGTTTTAACAAAAGACAATCGATGACCCCTATACTGATAAAGACCATACAATTCTTTCTAAGTCTTTCCCTGCTCATTGTGCTCCACGAGCTGGGACACTTTATCCCGGCGAAGATCTTCAAGACGCGGGTGGAAAAATTCTACCTCTTTTTTGATGTGAAATTTTCGCTATTCAAAAAGAAAATAGGGGAAACCGTTTATGGTATTGGTTGGTTGCCCTTGGGAGGCTACGTGAAGATTTCGGGCATGATCGATGAGAGCATGGACACCGAACAGATGAAGGAAGAGCCCAAACCTTGGGAATTCCGTAGCAAACCGGCCTGGCAACGTTTGATCATTATGTTGGGCGGGGTCACGGTGAACTTTGTGTTGGCTGTGGTCATTTTTATTGGGTTGGTTTTTACGTATGGGGAGGAATACATTGCCAATGATAGTTTAAAGGATGGTATCTGGGTGACCGATAAGACCTTGGGTGATGGCTTGGGCATACAGACCGGGGACAAAATCTTGTCAATCGATGGAAAGAAGGTGGAAACATTATCCGAGATAATCCCAGGATTTGCTTTGGGAAATCAATATACTTTGGAGCGAAACGGGGAGGTAATAGAGAAAGAAGTTCCCGTAGATGTCATTGAAACCTTATCGCAAGAAGAAGACAGGGATAAGATTAGGTCTCTGATTACATATCGGGTGCCTTTTGTTGTAAGTCAGGTTCCGGATAAGTCTATTAATAAAAGCAGCGGTCTTGAGTCTGGTGATTTTGTAGTAGAAATGAATGGACAGGCTGTGGAATACAAGGATCAAGTAGTTCCTATTTTGGAGAAAAATAAAGGAAAGACTATTCCGGCTGTTGTGAATCGCGGGGGAGAACGGATTGATTTGAAAGTTAAGGTAGCAGACGAAGGAACCTTAGGTGTATATGTTGGGATGACCCCTGAGGAATACAAGGAGGCGGGCTACGTTGAGTGGAAAACTTTGAAATACAATTTTCTTGAATCCATTCCAGCAGGTTGGAACAGGGGTGTCAGAACCCTGTCCGACTACATCAAAGGGATGAAAAAGATCTTTAACCCCGACACGGGTGCATACAAGGAAGTAGGGGGATTTGCAGCGATTGGGGGCATGTTCCCCGATACGTGGAACTGGCCAGCATTTTGGGCCACCACGGCCTTTATTTCCATCATCTTGGCCTTTATGAACATTTTGCCCATACCGGCATTGGACGGTGGGCATGTGATGTTCCTGCTCTATGAAATGGTCACTGGCCGCAAGCCCAGCGACAAGTTTTTGGAGTATGCGC
Organism: Allomuricauda sp.; assembly: GCA_030148335.1. Classification (GTDB taxonomy): domain Bacteria; phylum Bacteroidota; class Bacteroidia; order Flavobacteriales; family Flavobacteriaceae; genus Flagellimonas. The sequence goes on from JASBTQ010000038.1 coordinate 65,230, forward strand.
AGATGGTCGGCTTTTTCCTATTGATTGGTTTGCTGCTGTTTGCCAACGGAAATGACCTGTACAAATGGCTTTTTAAGTAGAAAAGCAATTTTTTTGCTTGTGGTGTAATAAAGAAACTGCTATATTTGCACCCGCTTACGATAAAATTCCTCCTTACCTGCCTGCCGGCAGGCAGGGCTCAGAACTGAGCTACTCACTTGACCGGCAATCAGCGTAAAGAAAAAATAAGATTAAACGGATTTTAAAATAAGTGTCATATTCCTCCTTAGCTCAGTTGGTTAGAGCATCTGACTGTTAATCAGAGGGTCCTTGGTTCGAGCCCAAGAGGGGGAGCAGTAATAGCAAGGCTTCAGAGAAATTCAAACTCTGGAGCCTTTTTCATTTGCACGCGATTTGCACGCAGATTGAAAAAAATATAGTTTGGCTTCAAACTTTAACATTTCAGACTAAAACTTTCCAGAATTATTTGTGATTTGTCCCAAATACTTACCCTTAAACTTTTGCACGTGGATCCTGTTCCAATTTTATAGAGTTCGGGAAGACAAGCGTAAAATAAAATTGGAATAGGGTGCAATCTACTTTGTTAATTGCTTCGGAAAAAAAACATTCTTAGGTAATATTCGATTTAAGAATTATTAAAATGAGGCTAGGCAAGGAGCCAGTTTTTAGGGGGTTATTACCTGTATATTTTATTTGGCACAGTATTTTTTCTTTTTTCAATCCAATTACCTTTCAATCCAAGTGAGTCAATCTTCTTAATTTCAAATTTGTTAGTTGGATTGTGTATTTCTGGAACTATTAAATTATGTGAGTAAATCATTATTTCTGTCCCTTTAGAGGCATTTGCAGCGTGATAATTTAGTTCGTAAGTTCTTTGGAGAAATGGTTGGTAGAGATTACGAATATTCAAATCATTGTCATATGATACAAGCCAATATCGCTCTTTTAATGTTGCAATAAGTTGAGAGATTTGTTGGTGGTCAGTATGTTCGTAAAAGTTAATGTAAAGGTCTTTTCCTTTATTGTAATAGGGGGGGTCAAAATAGAAAAAGGTCTTTTGTGGAAGCAGTTTGTCTAGCTTCTGGGTTAATTCGACAGCATCTAAATTGTAAATTGAGATCCTGTTTTTATAACGGCTTATTTTTCTTATACGTTGAATTAAATCTTTCTTGTTGAAACGAGCATCAATTTTCCATTTGCCATTCTGTTTTTTGCCACCGATTACTCCTGCTTTTAGAATTCCTGACCTATTTGTTCTATTTAGAAAGAAAGTTGAAAATCCGATTTCAAGAGTTGAGTAGTCCTTGGGGTTCGATTGTATTTTTTTCTGTTGCTCCCAATTCGAAATGGAAACCTCTGTTTGTTTTATTTTATCACATAACTGCTCTGTTTGATTTAATACGCAATCCCAAAAAGCGTAAATTCTAAAATCATAATCATTTATATGGATTTGTTGAACGTACTCATTAAATAACAGAGAAAGTGCTACAGAAGCTCCACCCGCATATGGTTCAACATAATGGCCATCAGTCAGCAAATTATAATCCAAAAGAAGCTGGACATAATGAGACAACTTTCCTTTACCACCTGGATATCGTAATGGTGAATAGTAGTTCGTATTTAAATTAATTCCCATAGTTTCACAAAGAAGATTTCTAAATTGTCCCAATTTTTTTTCAGTTGCTCTGCGTCAGGGTGAAAGTCCTTATTGTGTACAAAAGCATTAAAAGTATCGATAGAGAAAATACTGTCTTTCATTGTGGCGGCTGTATAAGCACCTTTCAACTTGTGCTTGTCTAGAATGCCTTTAGTCTCTAAGTCAGTAGCAACGGATTTAAGCTTATGGCTAAGCTTACTATTGTTTGTTACACCTGAAACTGGATATTTCTCTGTATAGCTATCCATTGAAAGCTCAATAAATACTCGAAAAGCAATTGCACCTGAATTTTCAAAGTCTCTCAAGTCTAAGTCTTTTAGTTCGTGATAGATTTTATTTAATCTTGGCTGACTTATTGGAATAATCGTGCTCTTAGGAATAATCGTGTGTCTTTTTGAGATTAATGATTTACTCTTTTTGCTTTTAGCTTTTGTGGGATCCGCTTTTTCGGGACGTGTAGTACTTATAAGTTCCCAATTTCCTGATAGTTCTTGCGTTTTGTCAGGCAGGTCTGTCTTTTTAAAGGTTTCAAGATAATTTAATCTATCATCTTTGTAATAAATATCCTTTACAGTAAAATCTTTTCTTAACAGATCATTTGCTGCTTTACTCAAAGGTTTGGCCACTTCTGAAGGCTCATAACGTGTAACTACTTTCCCATCTTTAATATCAATTCCGGATACACGTCTAAAATCGGGATCCGTTGCTAAACGCTGTAAAGAGGAAGATTTTACTTTGCTTAAGTTCTTCTTTAGCTCTGAGTCTACTGAAGCTTCTTTTTGCAAGAAGTCAATTATTTGTAGAGCATAACTTGAAGTCCCTTTAACTCGTTCATCAAAACGGGCTTTTTGTTGAGCATCCCAACCTACAGTTCCGATTCCATCGTTTTGTCCAGTGTGTTTAAGTTCAATCCAATGTTCAGCATCTTTCTCTTCTTCAAAAAGAATACAGGGAACTTTTTCAATTGGGGATTTTGAATACCGTTCTGATAATTTCTTGAATTTAGTAAGAATTGACTTGTTTTTTTCTGGAATTAAATCAGGGTTTTCAAGTAGTTTTAGTGCGGTAACTCTTCTATTTCCTTCTACAACATTGTATTGTTTCTCCTGTTTCTCATGTTTTACTATGAAGATTGGGTCTCCTGGATTTAGTCCTGCATTAGTTATGTCATCAGCCAACTTAGACAATTTATCTCCTTGGTCTTCAATCATTGTCTTGATGGCTTCCCTTTGGTTTCCAACCATTTCAAACCTGGGATTCTCAATATTTATATTGAGGTCGGATATGTCAATTAATACTCTTTTATGACTCATTCGTGTGATTTTAATGCGTTAATCATCCCTGAATATTTCAGTGAGTAAGCATCTCTATATTTTCTTTCAAATTCTTCAATATGATTGGTGTCTTCAAGGTTCCAATAGAAATAAAGATGCTGATTGTTATTTCCACGTTTTACCAGTAAAGGGAAATTATCTTCGTTGATTTCAGGTAGGTTTTTCTTCATAAGACGACATTGGCCGGGTTGAATTCTTGGCTTCCCTGTTTCATTATCTAAAAATGCTTGAACATATGCACCACCATAAATCGGATTTTTTTCAATTCCTTGAAATTCGATTTTCCCTTGATAGTCAAAATGTCCAAAAGCAATTGAAGTAGTCAGCATATAATTTCTTTCAATCATTCTATGATTAATTCTTTTGACAGTATTCAATAATGCTCTTAGCTTTTCTTCAACATTGCCATTTCTTGCAAATAGAATTCCGCAATCTGATACAAAAAATCCTTCAACGGATTCTGAATTACTTAAAACATTAAATCCTGTTTGATAGAAATATCTTATTGCTTCCAAAGCATCAGTGTCTTTTTTCATCAGTTCCTTGAACCCTGAAATATCAGTAAAAGCTACGAACGTATTTCCATTATAATCTTCTATAGGCATGTTGTTCTTTTTTATCCTACTTGTCTTAACCAATCTCTACAAATACTTTCAATCCTTTCAATTTCAATTTCTGGAAGCACACCTGTATGCATAATTATATTTCTTGACATCTCAAGGTCGTTAAACCTAGAGTTTATCCAATGTTGGTCAGGAAACAAGTCCGAGAAGTCGTCCCAATCATTGATAATGATTTGACATAATTGACCAAAAAATGTGTAACCTATATTATTTGTAGATCTTTGGGCATGATAACGATTAAGTTTCTCTTTATCCTTTAGTTTTTCTACTCCTTCTTTGATTTTTGTTGGTATTTTATCATTCCACCAAGTTGGGCCATACCTTTCAGAAAGTCTTTCTTGAATTAATTCACGAACAGCATTTTCAAGGCAGAAAAAGACTGTAAAAACTGAAGACATTTTTACAGCATTATGAATAATGCGAGGGCTGAAATCAGTTTCTTCAATTCTTGAAACCCCTTTTAATTTCTGTCCTTCTCGAACCGATATTCCTAAATCTTCCAAACGATCTAAAGAGTCGTCAAGAAGAAGACCATTAAAAATAAACTCCTTTAGTTTTTTCTTGTGACTCATTTACATTAAGTTTTCCTTAATACTCTTAAAAATTGCATTGTAAACGGCAATATCTGTTGTGGCTGGTAAATGAATCTGAATGTTATAGTGAAAATCTGGTGAACTGATTTTAATTGGGGAGGTTTGAATTTTAGGAGAAGTTTTTTCAGTTTCCTTAACTTCAATTTTTGCTTCTCCTTGTATTTCATCTTCTATTGGTTCGTCAAACTCGGCTATATCAGTAAGAGTTTTGTAGGTTGCATAATATCTTCCAACTGCGGTCTCATCTTTACCGGTTACTCTACTAATGGCACCTTTGATTTCATCTTCATTGGCTTCATGTATCTTTGTGTTAATAGCATATAAATCAGAATACAAAACCTTGATTTGTTCACCTAGTGCATATCTGAACCTAGTGGCGTCTCTTAAATCTTTGTATTTTTCAGTTGGTGTGCTATCGTCATTTAGAAATTCCAATTTTTTCAATAAAGGAATTATTGCTCTGTCGTTAGTACTAGCAAAACCAAGTTGTTTTAAAAAGGCATGGGTAAATTTTGATGGTTCTGCCGCTTTTTTGATTTTGTCTAGAATTTGCGAAATCTTTCCGTTCGCAACCATGTAAGGATAATTATCCGCCATTCCCCTTTGTTTTTAATTATACCTAACTTTTGAAGACATATAACCCTAATTGGATGGCTATGCTCAAGTTTTCACTTTTTATAATACGCCTAGTTTTTGAGGCTGATTTTAAATTTGGGGGAGATGGAGTTAAATGTAAGAATTTTCAATTAATTGAAAAATGTGGAATTCCGTATAGAGTTTAAATAACTTCATTCTGCTCTAGAGTTGGAATGCTTTCGTTTTTGTTTTGCTCTGCAAAAGAAAAATGTAAAGCAAGAGGATAACAGGCTGGCGCACTGTTATTGATTCATTTTCCTTTGGAAAAGCCCATTTTTAGGATGTTTTTCGAAAATATAGATTAATGACTTTAATTGCATTTTTTACTAAAAAGGGGCTTCAGCTTAGTAAAACCAATAGATTTTTTACTAAAAAATGGTTTTTTGAAGTTGCATTTAGTTGAATAATTATGGCTTTGCTTATCTAATTAATTTATCGTCTAATCTCCCTTTTTTCACGGAAAAAGATGCTCAGCCCTGCAAAATCAAGGAATTTTTCACGGAATAATGTATTGACCAGATAAATTATTGATCCATTTATCTATTCGAAAAAAGCGACTTGATAATTATTTTGGGTTAATAGAAAACTGTCCTATAATTTTGGGGTATCTACATGGCTAAGAAACGGAGGGCTTTCGAAGCGATTACTTGTCACCCAAGAAAATGAATGACAAAACCCCAAAACTAGCTTATACAGAGGTTGCCCTAAGTTTTTTAGCCGTCTTTGTTGGGCACAGTATTTTTTTCTTCCTTTTGTTGAGGATTATCCACTATTTCAACAGGCTGTTCAACAAGAACGTGTTGATTGAGGAAGTTCATGAAGCCGTATTCAGGATTGGTTGAGTCATGCAGTGTCATAATCTCAATCGCAGTGTTGTTTAGGTTCAAGTAGTAAGGGTTTGAACCAGTTTCAAAATGTTTGTTCTGTGAATCCATCGAGTCAAATTTAAGCTAATTCTTCATGTCTCCAAGCTTCGAAGGTTCTATTGTCCTGAATAGCTTGTTGTCCGTTCGGTAAGTTATGCCTGCTCAAAGAGCCTTCACTTACGAATACATCGCACCCACCTTCAATACTCTCAATTAACGCTCTACGCATTGAATAATTGTAAGGATTAGCGGAGGCTAAAAGCACGTTGTGATTAAAGGGAGTTCTAAGTTCCATTTCTTGCTCAATGTCTTTGTGAACTGCTTTAATTACTTCATAAAGTTCATCATTTGGTTTTTCAATATTTAAACCCAATTCTTCTTTAGCTTCCTTCCTATAAATTGTGTAGTCATGACTGCCTGAATCAGAGCACAGAAATGAAACAACCTTCTGAACATTTTCAGCTTCAATCTCATGATTCTTTAATAGCTTTTCAGCTAGCATTTGAATCTGAGCTTTTGATTTGTAAACATCACCAAGAGAAAGGGGGTGAATTTTATCAGTCAGCTTTAGATAAATATCAGAGAGATTTTCGGGGTCAGTTATCTTCAAATCGTCTTTTGCCATCTCTAAATACCCATTTACATGTTCAACACTGACAGGGACTCTAATGTTTTGACCATTGATATTTACTTGTGGATTCATCAACCCATTAGTGCTTGGGTCAATTGGCCCAAGAGTCCCTTGTTTGGTCATAACGATACGATTTGAGCCGAGTGAAATTAAAGTTGCCGCACTTTGACATCTAAATGGGATTATTACTTCAAAGTCTTTGCAAAAGCTTCTTATAAGATTAACCAAGCTCCAACCAGCAAGAGTGCTACCGCCATTTGAGTGTATGTAGAGAGAAATCTTGTCGACATCACCTATCTTATCTAAATGGTCAGCTACTGGAGCTAAAATATCACTCCCAATATTTGTTTCAGCTTTGGGTCTATCACTGGTATAATAAACTAGAAGCTTGGAATTTCTAAGCTCTTCAAGTTTTTTGTAGTTATCAATTCTGTCTTTTAGCATATATCTTTGTTTTTATATTGTACCCAATTTATTTATATGCCAAACTTTTATCAGCATATACTACTAATTTGGTTGCCTATGCCCAAGTTTTTAATTAAAACATAGTTTTTACTAGGCTAACTGGAAATCTAGGGGGATGGAGTTAAATGTAAGAATTTTCAATAAATTGAGAAATGTGAAATCCCGTAAAGAGTTGAAATAATTTCACTCAATTCCAAAGTTGAATTGCTTTCGTTTTTGTTTTACTTCGTAAAAGAAAAATGTAAAGCAAGAGGATAGCACGCTAGCGCGGTGCTATTGATTCATTTTCCTTCGGAAAAGCCCATTTTCAAAGTGTTTTTTGAAAATATTGGTTATTGGTATTTACACCATTTTTGATGGAAAAACGCTCTCAGCCCAGTAAATGCAAGGAATTTTTAATGGAAAAATGGTTGTTTGAAGTTTGAATCTGACATGTTTTTCATTCCATTTTTAACCCAACTGAAATTTTCAGGTTAATCCTATTTTTAGCGTAAAAATGCTCTCAACCCAGTAAAATCAAGGAATTTTTAGCGTAAAAATCGTGAATCAATTGCTTATTTAGGGCGAAAATGCCGTTACCCTTTCTAAATCAGTCTTCTTCTTTGGCTTTCTTTTCCTCCCGATAAAATAGGTTCAAATGGTCCATCAAAGCCTCTTCCCCAACAGGCATCAAACGGTTGGCGATGGTCATCGCCTGGTGGATGAATTCCTCTTCGTTCCTGTCCATTATATCGTCAGAGCCAAGATCTGGATTTATCGCCCTCATGGAAAGGTATATCAATGCGCGAACGGTCAACAAGAGATCGGCATGACCGTCAAGGTAAAAGAACGTGGGTTGGAACTTTTCCTTGAACCAAGGATGTGGAACCAATGTCGGGGAGTGGTCATTTGAGTGGTGTCTCAAATCCTTTAGGAGCTTTTCTTCGTTTGGGTTCATGACCTGATGTATTTGAATTGATTTATGGGATTACCTGTTTTCAAGTTTCGATAGCATTTCATCCAGTTTGTCTATATAGTACATTTGATTATCAGGAAGGATACAAAGTACCAGTTCCAATACTTGGGTGATACTATCCTCCTTTGATGCATTTTGGTTTTTAGGGGTCAACATCACCCCATCACCATCAAGAGCGAATACACAGAGCTGCAATAGGCTTCTGATCTGCATCAAAAGATGGTTGTTGTCCCTTACCTCGAAGTATACATGGTTTCCCTTGGGATCAATGGATTTTTTGTTTCCCAACAGCCCAGTAAGATTTTTTCTAAGGTCTTGGATTTTCTTCAAGGTTTTGAGTTGCTTCTTTTTGTGTTTCATTGTTGATGCTTTTGGGTTCACAATCATGCTTATTCCTTCAAAAGGAGTTTTTCTATTCGATCGTAACTGTCCAATTGGTCATCGGGAAGAATATTAATGACCAACTCCAGTATGGTGATCACTGCATCATCCTTGGATAGAAAGGGAAGTCTTGGAGAATCCAGTTCGTTTTCATTGTCAATGGTGGACATGCATAGCCTCAGTAGGCAAGAGATGACATATCGAAGCTCTGAATTGTTATCCACCTTGAACACTACTTCTTGGACTTGCGGTCCATCCTTCCCGTAATACCTTCGTTTCCTAGGGTTCAACAAACCAATCACTTTGTCCAAAAGTTCTTTTTCATTGCTATGGCTTTCCTCGTTCTTTTCCATGGCTACTTTGTTAAGTTGTGGTTTCTTTATCGGAAAGCATGAGTTCCCGCATTTCATCCAGATAGTTGCCCTCTTCCAAGGGGATGAGGTTCTTTGCAAACTCCAGTACGGTCTTTACATCCTCTTTGATGTTTTTGATGTCCAAGGTCATATCACACTGCTCGTCCAAGGCCAGGATACATACATTAAGGGTCGATTTTAAGGTATAGAAAAGGGAAAAGTGACTGTGTATATAGACATGGTTGAGATAATACCCTTTTTTTGTCCTTCGATTTGCAGGTCTCATCATTTCAAAGTTTTCCCTGCTCAATTGTCTGATCGTGTCCAACAGGTTGGGCTCTTTTATATCTTGGGTTTCGAACAAAGCCTTTTTTCCACTTGTAATAAGGGTCTTTAAAAGGTCAAGTTCCTTTTCGAACAATTGCTTGATCTCATCCAAAAAGCATTCAAGCTTTTGTTCCAAAAAGTCCAACTGCGCCCTTTCAATATGGAAGGAGTTATCATACCTTGAACTGGAATAGGCCCTGTCCAATAGTTCCAACAACTCCATTTCTGTATGGTCATCAAGATTGAACATTCCCTTTGTTCTGTATATGTTCCTTTCCAAGAACTTTTGATGGACCTCTATCTTATGGCAGATTTTTACTTTTCCACAGAGAAAGCCCTCCAGTACCCGGTATCCCAGTTCAAACCCTTGGTGGGCCATAAAGGCAGCTTGGGAAAGGTTATCATCCGACATGAAGTATTTGAACCCCTTTTGAAAGGCAAAACTGCCTTCCAAGGATGTCCGAAATTCCTCCTCAATGTTTTTCTGGACTTTCTCATTGGTTAGGTCTTCATGTTGGTTCCAAGGAAAGCCAATTTCCCGATTTCCAAATATGAGATGTTTGGTCCGACAATGGTTGATGAAAAACAGGTTTCCATTAGCCAGTTCTGTTTTGGCGTAGTCATGGGAAAAGAGATTGTGGAAATGATCTTGATGGTCAGAAAACAACCCTTGGATAATGGGAAGAAACTTGTTGTTGATGTCATTTTTGGGTGCATCAATAATGATGTTCCACCTGAATTTAAAGGTGTTCTTTTTTTCATGGCCTTCGTTTAGATAGACCTGTACAACATTCGGAATTACTTTGATGATATCCGACAAAAGCCATTGTATCTGGGGGGTGAGCTGTTTCTTTCTTTGCGTTAAGGAGTCCATATATCGATATTTTAAGGTGAATTTCAATCCAATCGTGTAGATTTTCTACACCAATGTATAAAATAAATACTCATTTTCTATACGAATTGGATAAAATTTTATATAGGTGTATCTAAAATCTATCTTTATGTATCAAATTTTCACCTACCCTATAATGACAGACCTAGGATTATATTTGGCCAAAAAGTCCATCAACAAAGCGGAAGTAGCGAGAAGGACGGGTATAAGCAAATCAAGGATAAGTCAATTGAGTTCCAACCCGACCACAAAACTAAGGGCGGAGGAACTTTACCTTATTTCATTGGCCATTGCTATTGACCCCTGTGAAGTGATGAAGGAATTATACGGGGATGTGAAGCTTCCAAATTGACATTTTGCCTCGCTCAGTAAATTAGTTTCGGTAAGATTTGGGCTTGCAGCACTTCACTCCGTTTCGTTCGCTAAAATCATACTTTTACTTTTGTCTTGCGGATTCCAGCTAGTTTGGGCATGAATGTTAATATAGCTTACAAATGTGCCACCTTGCTTTAATAGCTAAAACATAACATAGGTGCTATTCTTCTTTTTTCTTTGTACCATCTGAGATATCTATTTAATAGATTCTAAGTTGTAATACATAAGTCTGGTTTTACCTTTTCTATCAGCATTCGACAAAAAGGAAAAACCATTCTTTTCATATAAAGAGATAGATTTTTGAAAAGCGTCAACTGTTATGAATGCACAACCTGTTCTGTTGTTATCTACAAATAAAGCTTTAGTGTAATCCAGTATTGCTGTACCTATACCTTGTCTTTTATGGTCTATATGAACTCCTAATCGGCCAATTTTTACAGCTGGGTAGCTTCTTAAAGGTATATCTTTAGTAAATGCTGAAGCTATACGATCATACCATTTTTCCTCATTATTAAGCTGTGTGTAGGAAATTTTATCGTTAATATAGTTCCAATATGCAATAGTTTTTTCTGCGTCTTGCAAAATATATGTAACGGATGTTCGATCCTTAAGGGAAGTTTTGGCATCGTCAAAAAGAAAGCCATCTATCTCTGAGTCTCCACAGGTAAATGGCTTTATTTCGGTGTCTAATGCTAGACGAATAAGTTCAAAACCCTCAAACATTTAGAATCTTGAAATTCCTTTAAGGGCTTGATAATTTGTTTTAATTCTTTTTACAGACTCTCCTGACTCTTTAGCTACATTTTTATTTTTTTCTACAAATTTTCTAGCATCATTACCTCTAAGAACAGGAGTTTCTTTTATAGGTCTTGCCATCGTGATAAAGTTTTTTCATTTAGTTAGTCGACCAAATATAACAATTATTACATTTAAGACGACTGCAAAAGTACATGTTTACAATACATTATACGCTATTTTTGTGCCAAAGTAACATAAAACAACGTTAAAACAATAAACGCAAATTAAGCGAATAAATTATTTGAGGCGTTGAGCACTTCACTTCGTTCCGTTCGCTTTTATTTCAGTTTCCTTTTGCAACCTACGGGAGCAAAAGCAAGATTTGTCATGACAATGACACATCTTGAATTCAATCCCAAGTGTTGGGATTTCATAGTATTAAAGGTTTATTCCAGAGGGGATAGAAGTCACGTTTTATATAGAATTAAGTTCCAATTGATAGGTGTCAAGTACATTGCTAGGTAAGGACTTAAGATAAATTTGGGTGGTACTAAGTTTATTATGTCCCATCATTGCGGAAATGGCTTCCAAAGGAACTTTTTTGAACATTGCATGGGTTGCAAAACTGTGCCTTGAAACATAGGAAGTCAAACGCTCTTCAATCTTGCATTCTTTTGCAATTTCTTTTAAACCAATGTTGTAACGTCTAAGCTCCCATTGGGCATCTTTGTACTGTAATTCCAAAGTGTCCCGATATATTATGGGCAATAAAAAACCAGAGGGGTTAGGATTGTCCAGATAGTATTGAATTATGGGTTTAATCTGATCGGTTATTATTATATCGTAGCGTTTTCCTGTTTTACGTCTTTGGAATTTAACACGACCATCGATGATATTATCCCTTTTCAGAAATGCCATATCAATAAAGGACATGCCTAACATCAGATAGGAAAGAATAAAATAATTGCGATAGTGAAAATGATTGGAACCAATCTTGGTTTTCATTTCAAGTATTTTCTTGATGCTTTCAATCTTAATGGCTCTTTTCTCGGTAGGCCTTGTTTTTATGGTGTAATATTTAAAAGGGTATAGAGCTTCATCCACCATGCCCTCCTTGATTCCTTTATTGTAGATGGCCTTTATCGTTCTCATGTAAGATGCAATTCCATTGATGGTATTGCCTGGCTTTGATAAATGGTGCCTTTCAAACCGTTTTAAGAACTCAAGATTGAGTTCATTGAATTTTAAATCCCTATTGTTTGTAAATACTTTTAGTCTTCCTATGATTCCGGAATAGTTTCTTGCAGTTCCTATCCGTTTTTCCCTAATAAGCTCTTCTGCTTTATGAAGACCGAACTCATAGAACGAGTTCAACCGTTTTCTATTTACAATTTTATCGGCAATGTCTTTTGCTGTTAGCCTATCCAATTGATCATTGTCGGCCAGTCTATTGATTACTTCTTGTGCCTTAAGTTGTTTTTTTAATAAAAGGGTGTTCATTAAGTGAACCGAATCAACATCTGGAAAATTTCTCTTTACTTTGCACCTGTGATGATCCCAGTATTCTTCTGGCACATAATGGCCTGTTTTTATCGAAGTGGTTTTTCTAAAATGGGTCAGCCTCAAAATGATGGGAAAACATCCATTTTGGGTCATTCTGCGGGTGTCCAAACTTAGCTTTATACTCGTGTTCATGAACATAAGTTATAAAAAAATTTGCACGCAATTTGCACGCAAAAGCTTGGTTTCAATTGATTC
>JASBTQ010000025.1 GCA_030148335.1 Allomuricauda sp.
AAATCCAATACCAGCGAACACGATTCCAATTCCGTTATCTCCGTTTTTATTCGCTAAATAAAGTCCAAATAGAACATAAATGATTGGTACGATTATTCGAGAACGAAATCTTCTTTTTTTATGTAATTCAGATTTTGAAGAAGTATAAAGCTGATATTCTAAAAAATCCGAGTTTGTAAGTTGATAGTTTATAGTCATTTCGTATTAATGGCAACGGCTTTGGCTATTGTTTCGGCGGGGTTAGGGCGGTCTGATTCGGCAAGTCCACCTGCGTGAGCAGGGTGGAAGCGAAGCGTGCGAATCAGCCAGCCTTGGAGCCGCCAGAATACAAAACTGTCAGCCGTGTTATTTTATGTTTTAAAGATACATTTTTCAATTTAAACTTTTGCCCCGATGAATAATAGCCATTGTTAGGCAACGTTTTTATTTTCGTATTTTTTGATTTCGTTTAATTCAGCTTGTTTTTCATCTCTTTCTTCTTCGATATCATAATCACCTTGAAGTCCGAGCCAAAATTTGGCTGAGTTTCCAAAATATTTGCTTAATCTTAAGGCTGTGTCCGCAGTTATTCTACGTCTTCCTTTAAGGATTTCAGAAATTCTTGTCTGTGGTATTTTCAAGTCCTTTGAAAGTCGGTAAGCCGAAATTTCGAGTGGCTCAAGAAATTCAAAGTTCAAAACTTCGCCAGGATGTACATTTGCCAACTTTTCCATTTTGTTGTTTTTTAATGATAGTCAATTATTTCCACTTCGCTTGCGTTTGAGTTAGTCCATTTAAAAATGATTCGCCATTGTTTGTTTATCCGAATACTGTAAAAATCTTTTAACTTCCCAGAAAGTTTTTCAAGTCGGTTGGAAGGCGGAATCCTCAAATCAATAATATCTTGCGAGTTGTTCAGCATTCTCAATTTCCGACGTCCAGCGCTCTGGATTTCAACTGGCATTTTTTTAACTCGAATACCTTTCCAAATCAATTCGGTTTCTTTCGAACCAAATGAAATAATCATACTTTTTCTTTACGTTACTAACGTCAAAAGTAAGTAAAAAATATGTTGTGACAAAATGGCTAAATCACCCATCACAGCTCCCTGATCTTGATGTTTCGGAACCAGGCTTCAAAATACCAATCCTGAAGGGCTATCTTTCCTTGCGTATATTTTCCAAACTCCGGATGGTTCTTGAAATGGGTCGCGGCCACTTTTTCTTGCCACTCTGGCTTGGTAAAGTCTTGGACCGCCGTAAGTGTCCCGTTCAGGTAGAACTCCACTTTCCCATCCACTTGCTTGATGCGGGCTTCGTTCCATTGCCCGGATTTGGTGTCGGCCTCATTTTCCTGTGGCGAAAAAGCATAGAGACAACCTGATTTTTTGACCGCTACGTCTTGGTCCATATGGTCCGGGTCCAGAATCTGGTATTCTGGCCCACTTTGCCATGCAGCACCCAGTTCCGGTTTTTCCTGCACATTGATGAAGATGCCACTGTTGCCCCGACCCGAGATTTTCCATTCCAAGACCAATTCATAGTTTTCATAGGCCTTATCCGTGACCAAGTCCCCTTGCTGTTTGCTTTCATCTGTGGCATTGCAATAGAGTTCACCATTTTTGACCTCCCAGGCCAAATCGGCTCCCGGAGCATTGTAGAGGTGCCACCCATTCAGGGTCTTCCCATCAAAGAGCAGCTCCCACCCCTGCTCTTTTTCAATATCGAGCAGTTGGTTGTGCGTTTCGTTTTCCAGGGCCACTTTTTTGGTGTGCCAAGTTTCAGGTTCCTGTTTCGGTTTGTCATTCTTGCAGGCCGTGATCAAAAGAATGGAAATGACCGGGCCAAGAAATTTTAAGCGCATGTTTTTTGGTTTTCAATTGTTTTGGTACTGGCTAAAGATACTCAAATTGCGACATACGATTCTTCTGTTGATGAAAATGAAGCTGTTCATAACATCGTTGACAATTATTGTGAATTGAAAAAGTATAGCCTTTTTGAATATGTAACTTTAATAAAACTTCAGCCATGGATTCACGATCCAAGAGTCTTTTGGACATTCGTCCGGACGTTAAACAGTCACATTTTAATAGCGAAATGGGTTTTGATGAACGCTTTCAGAACCAAACTTTACGGCCTGTGATCAAAATTCAGAACGATTTGCTGATCGAGGCTTTCAAAAACTATGTGGGGAAACACAAAGGTGTTTTTTATGACCTCCCCCTTGAAAAAAAGCTCCAGTACATCGAAAGGGCCATCCAAAAGGACATCAAATTCAGGAACTCGTTAAAAGGAATGGTCATTGGCCAGTTTACCGTTGAGGAATACCGGGACTATATTTCCAATTCTTCAGCGCTGAACAAGCGGATGATGAACATGGTGATCGAGCGGTTGAAGGACCAAGTGCAGCTTCTGGACCACGAAGTCCTCTTACAGCACTGATTCCCCGTTCAGGTTGGTGGTGAGGATATTGCTCATCAGGTCAAAATAGGGCCGGATGGCACGATAGGATTTGTCCACTTCCTCCAAAAAAGAACCCGACAACACTTCCTTGTCCGTAAAATTACGGACAAAGATGAACTGCTTGAGCTTGATGAGGTCGATATCGGGGTGTTCCTTGTCAAAGCCTTTGGGCATGGTCTTTAAGGCATCTCCCTGCAAATCGCCCCAAATGGCTTTCAGTGATTTGTCATTGATAGTCTTCTTGAACTCCTCTGCATCCATTTCCAATTCTTTTCGGATCCTGAACAAATCTTCCTTGTTCGGGTCCCAAAATCCGGTGGCCAGAAAAGACCCTCCGGGCTTCAAATGGATGTAATACCCGCCTCGCAGATGGGCTCCCAATCTGGAAAAGGACGCGGCCAAATGCGTCTTGTAGGGAGTTTTGTCTTTGGAGAAGCGCACATCTCGATAAATGCGGAACATTTTCATTTTTTCGATTTCGTCATGATGGCTCAACTTGTCCTTTACCGCCTCAAAAAAGGATTTGACTGCTGTTTCATGGGATTTGAAAGTGGCCTTGTTGGCCTCGAACCACTCCTTATTGTTGTTCTTTTCCAGTTCTTTCAAAAAATCGAAAGTCGCTTTGGAAATAGCGATATGATCAACCATATGTCGATAATATGTTATTTTTAAACTAAAGTTAGTTTTTTCTATCTGCATATGGTAAGGATTTATCTAATTTTAAGACAACAAAGTGCAGTATGGACAAGAAAAAAATAATTTCGGAACTGAATCGGCACAAAAAGCTCCCTTATCTGGATTTCAGACTGAAACAAGAGACCGAAGATTTCACAGATACCCTTTTTTATACCCTTTTTGATTCCAACACCCCTGTGGCGGTGAATTTGGAACTATTGGAAAAAAAATTCAACGACTTATTAGACATGGCCTGCTGGGAACTCGAAAGGCCCAACAATGAATTGTGGGACGAATATGTTTCCCATTTGCCTGAGATTTTGGAAAAACTGAACTTGGATGCTGAGGCAATCTTGAATTGTGATCCCGCTTCACTGTCCCTTCAGGAAATCTATATGGCCTACCCAGGCTTCTATGCCATTGCCATTTACCGATTGGCCCATGAGCTATATGTACAGGGCGTGCCGTTGATTCCCCGATTAATGACCGAATACGCACATAGGCAGACCGGTGTGGACATCAATCCGGGAGCCAAGATTGGAAAATCGTTTTTCATCGATCATGCCACAGGTGTGGTCATTGGTGAAACGGCAATCATCCACGATAATGTAAAAATATATCAGGGAGTGACACTAGGGGCCCTATATGTGGCCAAAAATCTGGAGAAGACGAAAAGGCATCCCACGATAAAAAACAATGTCACCATCTATGCCAATGCCACCATTTTGGGAGGCGATACGGTGGTGGGCGAAAACTCCATTATCGGGGGAAATGCATGGATCACTTCTTCTGTACCCCCCAATTCAAAGGTTTACCATACACCCGAAATCAAAATAAAGACGAGCCCCAATGTCTAAAACCATTTTGGACCTTATCGGCAATACACCTTTGGTGGAGGCCAAGGTATTGAACACCAATCCCAATGTAAAAGTACTTTTTAAGCTTGAGGGCAATAATCCCGGTGGAAGTGTCAAGGATAGGCCCGCTTATAACATGATCAAGAGCGGTCTGGAACGAGGGGATTTTTCCAAGGACTCCAAATTGATCGAGGCCACCAGCGGAAACACGGGGATTGGACTGGCGATGATCGCTAGCCTTTTTGGATTGGACATTGAGTTGGTGATGCCCGAAAACTCGACCAAGGAACGAGTTCAGACCATGCGTGCTTATGGCGCCAAAGTAACCTTGACACCTGCTGATGTGGGCATTGAGGGAGCCCGTGATTATGCCGAGGCCAAAGTAGCGAATGAAGGGTACATCATGATGAACCAGTTTTCCAATGAGGACAATTGGAAGGCCCACTACAAAACCACTGGCCCTGAAATTTGGAGGGACACCGATGGGCAGATTACCCATTTTGTGTCGAGCATGGGAACCACAGGCACTATTATGGGAACTTCTACCTTTTTGAAGGAAATGAATCCGGACATCCAGATTGTGGGCGTGCAGCCTACGGACGATTCCAAAATTCCTGGGATCCGCAAATGGCCAGAGGAATATCTTCCCAAAATATTCAATCCGCAAAAAGTGGACACCGTAATGGAGGTCAGTGAAGCGGATGCCGCGCTCATGGCGAAGAAATTGGCCAAAGAAGAAGGGATTTTTGCCGGGATGAGCAGTGGCGGTGCAGCTACCGTGGCCTTCAGGTTGGCCGAGACTTTGGAGCGTGGTACCATTGTTTCCATTGTATGTGACCGTGGGGACAGATACCTTTCTTCGGACCTTTTTGATTAAAGGGCCTACTCGTTTTACTATCATATATTTGGGGTTTCATATCAGATTTTTCTGATTATCCAACATTGCCAGCTATTCATCGATCTGTTTAAAATAATGTCATTTCAAACCTCGTTCTTTATGTCAAATTAGAGTCCCAAATCTCAGTTTGATATGAATACAATTTCAAAAATCATCACCTGGAAAAGAAACATACTGGCCTCCTTGGCCGTTTTGTTGGTCTTGATCGTATTGGACTTTTATGGTGTGTATACCAACAAGTTCTATTTCCTAAAAGCCGATAACTATATATTTCCCGTTTTGGCTTCCGTGCACCTATTGTACCTGTATGTGGTATGGTTCAAAATTTCGGAGGGAGAGCTTCCCGATCCCAAAATGCGGAACATCGAGTATGTACTCTATGTGATCATGATTGTGTATGTGTTCAAGATCTATGATAGTGCCCAAGTCCTTGGCTCGGTGAAATATTATGAAGCACATGTCATTCCCGCGACTTTCAAACCAGTGGCAACCCTGACGTTGGTGCTGTACAGTATCCTGCCCATATTGACGATATATACCTTCTGGCTCAGAAGGCGATATGTTGGCTTGTACAATTTTGAAAATTACAACGACAACCTCAATATTTGGCAATAAGAAGCCTTCTACAGCCCTCGGATATAGCTTCCGTACATATCCTTGAATTGAAATCCTTGAACAAACCGGTGTTTGCTCAATTTGTTGTGGGCCACCAAGCCCCAAAGTAATACCTCTTTCAAGAAATAGGAATCCTCTTTGGAGGTTTCAGGTCGATATTCCTTGATCAAATTGTTGAGCGGAGCAATGCCATCCAATTTACTTCGATAAGCGGCATCGGTGTCATCATCCAAAAGATCGAACCCTTCCCCTTCAAAAAACCAGCTGATCAACTCATCGTATTCTGTTTGGGCATCTTTGCGTTGGAGCTTGTCTATCTTGGGGAAATATTCGGAAAAGAGTGATTTTATGGCTTCCTCGATCAAGGTTTCGGCAACAAAGCCTGCCCCCTCCTGTTCTCCTTCATACACCAGTTCAATTTTTCCGGTGATGGATGGGATTACGCCCATGAAATCGCTCAGGCGGACCGCGGTTTGGGTATCCCCGGCCAACACGGCCCTGCGCTCGGCAGTACTCAAGAGGTTTTCAAAAGCGGTGATGCTCATACGGGCACTCACGCCACTTTTGGCATCCACATATTCACTTTTTCTGGCCTCAAAACTGATCTGTTCCAATACATCCATGGCAATCTCTGGCACATAGATCTTGTCCGACTGTCGTTGGTCCAACTTTGCTTCCTGTTTGGTGATTTTTTTAGCAATGTCCACACTTTCGGGATAATGCGTCAAAATCTGCGAACCGATCCTATCCTTCAATGGGGTCACGATGCTCCCCCTGTTGGTATAATCTTCGGGGTTGGCCGTAAACACAAACTGCATGTCCAGCGGCAATCGCAATTTAAACCCACGGATCTGGATGTCACCTTCCTGCAAAATATTGAACAGAGCGACTTGGATCCTGGCTTGAAGGTCGGGCAATTCATTGATGACAAAAATGCAACGGTTGGCCCTGGGGATCATCCCGAAATGGATCACACGGTCATCGGCATAGGACAGCTTCAGATTGGCCGCTTTTATAGGGTCCACATCCCCGATCAGGTCGGCCACGGTAACATCCGGCGTGGCCAATTTTTCATAAAAACGCTCGTTTCTATGGACCCATTCAATTGGGGTGTTGTCCCCTTTTTCCTTGATGAGTTCCACTGCAAATCTGGAAATGGGTTTCAAAGGGTCATCATGCACTTCGGAACCGGAAACGATGGGCATCCATTCGTCCAACAACTGCACCATCAAACGGGCCAGTCGTGTCTTGGCCTGTCCCCGAAGCCCCAAAAGATTGATGTTGTGTCGTGATAGAATGGCGCGTTCCAACTCTGGGATCACGGAGTTTTCATAACCCCATACGCCCTCGAACACTTCTTCTTTCTTGGAAATCTTGGCCAATAGGTTTTCACGCAATTCATCTTTGATGCTCCTGCTTTTGTAACCAGCAGATTTCAATTCACCTAAGGTCTTTATGTTGGTATGATCCAATTTCATGTGGTCTTTATCCTTTAATTCTTCGTTTTCTGTTCTGTTCGTAATCTTCAAATATCATTTCGCCCAATCCCTTCAGCCCTGTGTAAAAGGCCTTGCCTTTATTGGCCTTGGTAAATTCCTGCACAAATTGCATCAGGTAAGGGTCTTCGGCAATCATAAAGGTGGTTATGGGGATGTGAAGTTTTCTGGCCTGTTGGGCCATCGCATAACATTTTTCCACAATATAGTCATCCAGCCCCACACTGTTCTTGTAATAATCCCCGTTGGGAAGCCTCAAACATGAAGGCTTTCCGTCGGTGATCATAAAAATCTGTTTGTTGGTGTTCCGTTTTCTGCGGAGCATGTCCATGGCCAATTGAAGTCCGGCCACCGTATTGGTGTGATAGGGCCCCACCCTCAAGTAGGGTAAATCCTTTATGGGAATGGGCCAGGCATCGTTCCCGAAGACCAAAATATCCAAGGTATCCTTTGGATAACGGGTGGTGATGAGTTCTGCCAGTGCCATGGCCACTTTTTTGGCCGGGGTGATGCGGTCTTCTCCATAAAGGATCATACTGTGGCTGATATCGATCATCAGTACAGTGCTCATCTGTGCCTTGTACTGGGTGTCCTCGACCACTAGGTCTTCCTCACTCAAGGAGAAATTGTCCAATCCGTGGTTCACTTGTGCATTCCGAAGGCTTTCCGTCATTGAAATGTGTTCCAGGGAATCCCCAAAACGGTATTCCCGAAACTCTCCTGTATGCTCATCTCCCCTGCCCGATTTTCCGGTCTTGTGGTTGCCGGAGCCACTTCTTTTGATTTTTCCAAAGATTTGATCCAAGGCACGCTGGCGCAACATGCGTTCCAGTTTGGCCGTAATGGAAAGGTTTCCGCCACCGCCTTTTTCATCACCTTCTTCCCCCTCACCGCCTTTTTCGCCATCCATGTCAAATTCTTCACGGATGTATCCCTTGGCCTTGAGGTCTTCTATAAAATCGTCGATGGTGTAATCGTCATCGGTAAGCTCATATTCCTTGTCCAATTCTCGGAGCCAGTCTAAGGCTTCCTCCACATCACCCGAGGTGTGTGTGACAAGTTCCTGAAAAATCTCGAAGAGTTTTTCGAACGGGGTTTGATCTGGAGCTTCGTAGGTAGTAAAACGAAATCCTTTTCTTGTGTTCATAGCCATCACATAAAATTAAGACTTTTCTAGGTATGGGCCGTTCCTTTAGAAAAATCTTAACGCAGGCATAAAAAAGCGCCGGACCCTAGGAACCCGACGCTTCGGCATCAAGCCAACCTAAATCATTTTCATTCTTCCACAAAAGTATAACTGGCCTTTACTACTTGGGTCAACCTGAAATAACCAAAAGCATAGTTTTCTGGGTTGGTCTCATTGATACAATTCCCCTTCACCGCCACCGGAGTGGAATCAAAGAGGTCTGTGCCACCCAATTGTTCGACCAGAATCTTGATGTAGTCATAATAGGGACGTGAAATCCCATACATTTCGATCTGCAATACATCTCCAGGCTGAAAAGGTTCGATATTTTCATCTTCGTCCTCCTCGATCTCGTACCACCAATCAATCTCATTTCCGTTCAAGAACCTGTCCTCACCTACTTCCAAACTTGGCAACAGATCACCTTCCCTGTAAAATTTGAAGAGATAATTATTGCCTTCTTCTTCGGGATCGTTAAATACCACATGGACTTCCAATTCCTCATCATTGAATCCTTCCTCCCGGTTTTGAAAAATGTCGTTAATGTCGGTCACTGGCGTCATGGTCTCTGTGGCGGTATAGACCTCCCCGTCGTGCTCGATGCGTAAGGAATAGGATTGCCCCAATACAGGCTCAAAAGTTGTGGAAAGATATTCCCCGTTGCCCTGGTCCGCAAAAGCAAATTCATCACCGCTCGTATCATTGGTCACGACCACGGAGGCACCAGTAACTTCCGTGATGGCACCCGTGCTAAAAAAAGGAGTGGATTCGCTCAAACGGATGGTCTGTTCATTCCCTGCGGTTCCCTTTTCCCAATTCAAGGATGCCTCCACCACCAATCGTGTGGGACCATCCTGGACCTCTACATCCACCACGTCCACGCACGAGGTAAAAGCAATAACGATAATGGCCAGTATAATTTTTTTGAATGTTTTCATAGTTTAAAATTTAAAGTTGTAGGTCAATGAGGGAACAATACCAAAAATGGCTGTTCGGGTAGCTTGGTTGGCCCCAGTCTCCAAATTTTGACCAAAGGAAATCGATGCAGCATTTTTTCGGTTGTAGAGATTATAGATGCTGAGCACCCATTCCCCTTTGAAACGTTTGTTCTGATATTTTCTGGGTTTGTAGTTCACCGAAACGTCCATCCGGTGATAGGCGGGCAATCGATCTGAATTTCGTGGCGCATAGCTGGCTATGGACAGGCCTTCATACACATATTGTCCATTCGGATAGGTCACTGGCCTTCCTGTTTGAAAGACCAAATTGGTCCCAAAGCTCCATTGATCGTTCAGTTGATAGGCACCGGAAATGGAAATATCGTGGGTCCTATCAAAAGCGGAATTGTACCAATCGCCATCATTGATGCCCGGACCACCTGCGTTCCCTCCCAAAGTTCGCTGTTCGGATTTGGAAAGCGTGTAGGCAATCCATCCGGTGAAATCGCCCTCATTCTTGCGAAGTAGGAGTTCCAGTCCGTAGGCCCGCATTTCACCGTTCAAAATTTCGGTTTCTATGGTATTCTGGCCAATAAGATCAGACCCATCTATATAATCGATTCGATTGTCCACGGTCTTGTAATAAGTCTCCACTTCCAAGGAATAGGCCTTGTCCAAAAAATTACGGAAATAACCCACGGCATATTGGTTGGACAATTGTGGCTTGATAAAAGGGCCACTGGGCGTCCAGACATCCAGTGGGGTCACCGAAGAAGTGTTCGACAACAAATGGATGTATTGCGCCGTTCGGGAATAACCGGCCTTGATGGACGAATCCTCATTGAGAAGATAGGCCAAGGAAAACCGGGGCTCAAAATTGCCGAAAGTTTCGATGGTCTCACTTTTGGCATACTGCTTTTCCCCAATGACCTCGCCCCGCTCGTAGATACCTAATAGGGAATTGTACACCACGGGGTGGTCGTTCGCATATTCAGATATGGGCTGTCCGCCCAAGCGCGAAAAGGCACTGTACCGCATACCATACTGTAGGATCAGGCTTGGGGTCAGTTTATGCTCTGCATTGATATAGATGCCACTTTCCAATGCCCTTTTTTGGTCCAATTTCAATGGATTTACGGGAGATGTGTCTGCCGTTGGGTTCACCTCTCCTGGATCAAAATCATAATAGATGCCATTGGCCCCAAAATCCAAGCTGAAGGCATCACTCAAATAATATTTGAAATCATACTTAAGGTTGTAATTGGTGATGGAAGAGACCCATTCAAATTCATCCTGGGCAAACTCGAGATCATAGTCATATCGACTCCAAATAGCGGAAAGGTTGGAAAACAAACGATCATTGAAGATGTGGTTCCAACGCAGGTTGCCCGAAGCATTACCATAACTACTGTCAAAACTATTCCCCAATTTAAAGGCGTCCCGACCAAAATAACCGCTCAGGAAAAGTCTGTTGTTGGTATTGATGGCATAATTGGTCTTGAGGTTCAGGTCATAAAAGCTGACACTGTTTTCCTCTCCTGCGGCTTTGAGCAATAGGTCCACATAGGAACGGCGGCCCGCAACCAAAAAGGAGCCCTTGTCGCCAAAGAGTGGACCCTCGGCCGTCAGCCTGCTCGAAATGACCCCAATACCACCTGTTAGGGCAAAGTTTTTGTTGTTCCCGTCCTTTTGACGGATGTCCAATACCGAGGAGACCCTACCCCCAAAGCGGGCCGGGATGCCTCCTTTGTAGAGTTTCACATCCTTGATGGCGTCGGCATTGAACACCGAAAAGAAACCGAACATGTGCGAAGTATTGTAGATGATGGCCTCATCGAGCAATACCAGGTTTTGGTCCTGTGCCCCTCCCCTAACATGGAAACCTCCTGTACCTTCGCCGTTGTTGGTAACTCCGGGCAACATTTGCAGGGATTTCAGCACATCCACTTCCCCGAGCACTACTGGCATTTGCTTGACTGTACCCATGTTCATCTTCACCACGCTCATTTCGGGCTTGCCCAATAGAGCACGTTCCGGTTCGTCTGCGGTGACCACGACTTCGTCCAATTCGGTGGAGAATTCAGAGACTTCCACATCGTTTTTCAGGTCTTGGACCAAGTTGATCTTCATCTGGACCTCATTGTAGCCCATGTACGTAATCCGTAGGGTGTATTCCCCAGCCGGGGCCGTGATGGAATAAAAACCATATTCATTGGTTATCCCCCCGATTGAGGTCCCTGCCAAGAGCACCGAAGCCCCAAAAAGGGTTTCCCCGTTGCCTTTGTCGGTAATGGTCCCGCTTACGGTGTAACTGTTCTGCCCCATGGCCAGTGCACAGCCCAAAAGGAAAAGCCACAGTAACCAAACGGTGCTTTTGGTCACTGGGCCCAATTGTGATCTTCTGTTCATTTTTTGATGCTTTGATGATTGTATTTTTATTGTTCAGAACCATAGACAGCATAAAAAATGAAGGGTTGCACGGATTCTTTCATTTGCACTTTTTTTTAAGTATTCGATAAATTTTTTTCACACTGGTGCAACCATTTACTTTTGCATTTGTCTTTAGCTCAAACAAGGCATCAACCTAAGCCATTGGAAACAGACATCCGTTTTACGCATAGATCCATAGTGGAACAGTGCAAAGCAGGAAATGCCAGCTCGCAATATGAGTTGTATTCCCGCTATGTGGATGCCATGTACAACGTGGGGCTACGGTTTTTGGGCAATACGGAAGATGCGGAAGACATTGTGCAGGACAGTTTTGTGGATGCCTTCAAGAACCTGGACAACTTTAAGTACGAAAGTAGTTTCGGTGCCTGGCTCAAGCGCATTGTCATCAATAAAAGCATCAACCATTTGAAAGCCAAACGTATTCCCGTAGTGCCCATGGAGGTACACGAGTTTCATTTGGCGGATGAAGAGCCCATAGAGGCCGAGGCAACGGATATCAAAAAAGTGAAAAAGGGCATTGCCCTACTCCCGGACGGTTATCGGGAGATCATCAATCTGTATTTGATTGAAGGATATGATCATGTGGAAATCGGGGAAATCTTGGGCATTTCTACCAGTACATCCAAATCCCAATACCACAGGGCCAAGAAAAAATTATTGGAAATCATCAATGAATTGTAATGGACAATTTTGAAAAACATATCAGGCAGAATGCTGGCCAATTTGACGAACACAGGGCGGACAAGGCCAAAATGTGGGCCAAGATCGCTGCGGAGCTGAACAGGGAAGAACCTAAAGTGATTCCCCTTTGGAGAAGACCCATGGTCCGCATAGCGGCATCCGTGTTGCTACTGGTGGGATTTGCCTCGTTCTTCGGGTGGGTCTGGTTGGGCAATGGCACCGACAATGCACAATATGCTTCCGAGGAATTGATGGAGATAGACATGTATTACAAGGACCTAGTCTCCTATCAAGTGCAGTTGGTTAAGAACAATCCCAGCCTTTCCGAAGAGAACAAGGCCGAGTTCCTGTCCTTTATGGACGAGTTGGATGCGGAATATGATGTCCTGAAGAAAGAAATGCAAAAGAACCTTGACAATGAGCAGGTGCTGGAAGCCATTGTGGGCAATTACAAAAAGCGTATTGAACTCATTGAGAATTTATTACGGCAATTGAACGATTCTAAAAAACCGGATGATGATTATGGGTACACATTGTAAAAAGATATTGTGGATGGCCTTGGTACTGTTCGCGGTACATGTGGCAAAAGCACAGGAAAGGGTACAAAAGACCATCGAGAAGAGTTTTTCGCTGACGGACGCCGGTGAACTGCAACTGGAGAACAAATATGGGAACATTACCCTAACAGGATGGAACCAGAATAAGGTTTCCGTAACTATTTCGATCAAGGTGAACCATCGCAAGAAGGAAAATGCCGAAGATCTATTGCAACGCATCAATCCCGAGATCAAGACAGGTAATGGCTATGTTTCCATTGTTTCCGAAATATCCAATAAGAATACAGGATGGTTCGCCGACTTTTTCAATCGGAACAATCCCATCGATTTTGACCGAAGCCATGTGCAGATCGATTACGAGATTTATCTTCCCGCAAAAGCAGGGATAAAGGTCACCAACCGTTTTGGGGATGTGGTCCTGGAAAATTGCAATGGCCCCTTGACCGCTTTGATCGAGCACGGAAATCTGTGGATCGGCGAAAATTTGAACAAAGCGGACATTGTCTTAAAATATGGGAAGGTAAGGGCCAAGAACCTGAATTATGCCGATCTGGACCTAAAAAATGGTGAGTTGGACATGGAAGATTCCAAAAGTCTGCGTTTGCGGAGTGATGGAACCGAAATCAACATCCATTCGGTCAGTTCACTGGAAATCTATTCCAACAAGGACCATATTTCAGTGAGTGAGGCAGGCACCTTGTATGGAAGCCTGGAATTCACCACATTCAAGTTGGACCGGTTGACCCAAGAAGTGGACCTGAAGTTGAAGATCGTGGATTTTCGCATATTCGGGATCATCAACCCTTCCGCAGAAATATCCATAGAACAGGAATCGGCAGATATCACATTGTCGGTCGCCAATTTTTCCCACCGTTTCACCGCTACTTTAGAGGAAGGAGTGGTTCGTCTGCCCAAATCCTTTGAGAATGTGGACTCAGAAATGCTGGACAAGGGACGTAGGCTCCGAAAGATCGTGGCCACTTATGGGTCGGAGAAAAAAGGAAGCATTTCCATCCAAGGCCAAAAGGGAATTGTAACATTGAACGATTAAATAACACCAATGGTGCAACCTTTTGGAGAATACATTGTCTTTAGAAAAAAATCAATCAAAAATCGCATGCATATGATCAATCAAAAAACGACATTGCCCCTGCTCTTTCTGCTCTGGGGTCTATTGGGCTTTGCCCAGGATGATGATGGGGAATACATCACGTTCAACGACCGCAAAAATGTTGTCCACGGGGTCTATTTGGGGCTGTCCACCTATTTTGGGGAAATCGAGGGAGAGAACACCTACATCGGGGGGCTAAAAGTGGCTTATGTGGCCAACCGTCAGTTCGAGGTCGGTTTTATGGGCAACGTACTCTATTCCGAACAGAACATTTTCAATCCACGGACGGTCAACAACGATGATATTGTGGCCATATATGGAGGACTGCATTTGGAACCCATTCTTTTTGGAAAGTCAAGGGTAAGTCTGTCTTTTCCACTGTTGATCGGCGGCGGTGGTATGGGCTATGTGGACCATGACGCCGTGCGAAGGGATGAAAATGTGGACCTCGACGATGATGATATCGACGCCATCTTTGTATTGGAGCCAGGTATGAACGTTCTGTTCAATGTATCCCGATATGTCCAATTGGAAGCAGGAATACGATACAGAATGTCCAGTAAAATCGACCTCGCGCAGAGTCCGATAGAACGCATCAATGGTTTTTCCGGAGGAATCGGGGTGAAACTGGGAGTCTTCAACATGGGGCGTAACCGATATCGAAAACAACTGGACTGATGGGAAATTTCAATCGCTTTCACCATCCGATCAACACATTGCGGGTCTATTCAAAAAACGAACAGGTATTTACACAAAATGGGAAGAAAGACTGGTCGGCCATTCCATTTCGATGGGTCTCCGTCCCATCCATCAATCGGTAGTAGTTTCAAACATTCATCACATCAATCAAAAATCGAACAAAATGAAAATACAGATCAGCGCTATACTGCTCGGTGGGCTGTTGGCCCTTTTTTCTTCCTGCGATCATGACACCATCCATGCCCATGGCGAGGTAACCTCTGTTTACCACGACATTGAGGGTTATACTAGGTTGCGGGTTTCCGATGCATTTCAAGTCTATGTCCATTTTTCCGAGGTTGACCAAGGCATCCGTATCTCGGCCAATGACAATCTACATGAAAAAATTGTGGTCGAAAAAGACGGGGACGAATTGGTCATCCGATTGAAAAGCCATACCTCGATACAAGGTAAGGCAATCATGAACGCTTACATTACCACCACAGATCTTTCTGCGTTTCGTCTTGGCGGAGCATCCAGATTGACCTTGGATGATCAATGGGAAGTGCAGGAAGGTAAAATTGGGGTTTCCGGAGCCTCCGATTTCAGCGGGGAAGTGATTGCTGACCGATTGGAGGTGGACCTTGATGGGGCTTCTTCCATCGATGTGTCCGGAAGTGTTTCATTCTTGGATGCGGAGCTTTCGGGCAGTAGCGACCTATTGGATTTTGGGTTGGACATTTCCAATTTGGACATTGACCTTTCGGGTGCCAGTACCGCATTTCTCTCCGTGGAAGAAACCATCAGGGTGAAGGCCTCTGGTGCCAGTACCCTAAATTATAAAGGAAATGCGGCCATATTGAAAAGTGAGCTGTCCGGGTCTTCCCATGTCACCAAAAAAGATTGAATCGCTGGTGTGGTCAGTGTCGCTGCTCGAGGACATTCACCACATCACTGAGCTTAAAGTTCTTGGCCTTCAGCAAGATGAGGAAGTGGAACAATAGGTCGGCACTTTCATTCAGGAAAAGGTCGTCGTCGTTGTCCTTGGCCTCAATGACGGTCTCCACGGCTTCCTCCCCTACTTTTTGGGCTATTTTGTTGATGCCTTTTCGGAACAAAGATGCCACGTAGCTATCTGGATTGTCGGGGTCATTTTTTCGGGATTCGATAATGTTTTCCAAGGTGGACAAAAAGCCATAAGCTTGTGTATTATCTTCCGCCCAACAGGTGCCGGTGCCTTTGTGACAGGTTGGTCCGACAGGGTTCACGCTGACCAAAAGGGTATCGTTGTCGCAATCGACCTTTAGGTCGACCAGGTTCAGGAAATTGCCGCTTTCCTCGCCTTTGGTCCAAAGCCGTTGCTTGGAACGACTGAAAAAGGTCACTTTTCCCGTTTTCTGGGTTGTATCGAATGCTTCTCGGTTCATATACCCCAGCATGAGCACATTTTTGGTCTTCGCATCCTGGATGATGGCCGGTACCAGGCCTTCTGGGTTTTTGTTGAAATCTATTTTCATCATTTTAAATTCTTACAGGAATCCCTTCCTTCTTCAATTCGTTCTTTAAATCATGTATTTCAATCTCCTTGAAATGGAAGACACTGGCCGCCAATGCGGCATCTGCTTTTCCTTCCACAAAGGTATCGGTAAAATGGGAAATGGTCCCGGCACCGCCCGATGCAATGATGGGAATGTTCACCAATTCGGATAACTTCGACAAGGCTTCGTTGGCAAATCCATTTTTGGTGCCATCATGATCCATGGAGGTGAACAAAATCTCCCCTGCTCCCCGCTCTTCCACTTCTTTGGCCCAATCAAATAGATTGATTTCGGTTGGAACTTTTCCTCCCATCAAGTGCACTTTCCAAACCCCATCAATCTGTTTGGCATCGATGGCGACCACTATACACTGGGAACCAAATTTGGCCACCAACTCGTTGATGAGTTCCGGTCTTTTTACTGCTGAAGAGTTGATGGAAACTTTATCGGCGCCGTTCTTGAGCAAGATATCCACATCTTCCACAGAAGAAATACCACCGCCCACTGTAAACGGAATATTGATGGTCTCCGCTACGTGATAGACCAGTTCGGCCAAGGTCTTTCGCTTTTCCTCTGTGGCAGAAATGTCCAAAAAAACCAATTCGTCTGCCCCTTCCTTGGCATAAATGGAAGCCAATTCCACAGGATCTCCGGCATCCCGAAGGTCCACAAAATTGACGCCCTTCACGGTGCGTCCGTTCTTGATATCCAAACAGGGTATGATCCGTTTTGTAAGCATTCTTTATTCGTTTTTCACATTAAGGTCTACCCCATCATAAAAGCCCAAATCCTTGTTTTCCAATAATTTGGTCCAAAGGGCAATCTGTCCTGTATGGTAGGACAAGTGTTCCGTGACATGGATGATGTTTCCCACTCCTGAAAAATTAAATCCCTGTACTGACCTTTTTCGCAAAAGTTCGCTCAAAGGTGCTTCATAAAATGCCCTCTTGGCCTCGTCAATGGTGTCGGACAGTTTTTGGATCAGTTCCGCTTTGGAATAGCCGGATGTGGCTTCAAATTCCTCGTCCCTTTTTCGATTGTCCTCTTCATTTTTGATGGAAGCAATCCCATATTGTGTGATGTTGCCACATAAATGAAGCATCAAATTTCCAATGCTGTTGCTGGACTCGTTGGGCTTCTGCCAAATTTTGTCCTCAGGCAATTTATCCAAACAGATTTTGATCATACGAAGGCTTTCGTTCATGCGATAGCCCGTGTTCCAGATCAGTTCATCCCTAAGCTCTTGTTCCTTGTCCATTTTCAAGAATGTATTGTTCCAATTGTTTTAAACTGATTCTATTTTCATAAATGGCCTTGCCAATAATGGTTCCCTCGCACCCAATTTCGGCCAGTTTGGGAAGTTCGTCAAAGGCGGAAATGCCCCCGCTGGCTATCAATTTCAGCCCTGCTGCCGATCGGGACAGGATTTTTTGGTACAAGTCAAAAGAAGGTCCTTGCAACATCCCATCTTTGCTGATATCGGTACAGATCACATAGTGAATACCTTCCTGCTGATAATACTGGATAAATGGGACCAATTCCTGCTCGGATTCTTCCAGCCAGCCCGAAACGGCCACTTTTTCGTTGTTCGCATCGGCTCCCAAAATAATTTTTTCGGGACCATAGGTCTGCAACCAGCCCATGAAGGTGTCCTTGTCCTTCACGGCAATGCTGCCTCCGGTGATTTGGGAAGCACCACTTTCAAAGGCGATTTTTAAGTCCTCATCCGATTTTAAACCTCCTCCAAAATCAATTTTTAGGCTAGTTTGTGATGCAATGCTTTCCAATACTTTATGGTTGACAATGTGTTTGGACTTGGCGCCATCGAGATCAACCAAATGGAGGTGTTGGATGCCGTGGGATTCAAACTGTTTGGCAACTTCCAACGGATTTTCATTATAGACTTTTTTGGTCCCATAATCCCCTTTGGAAAGTCGAACGCATTTCCCCTCGATAATGTCTATGGCCGGAATCAATCTCATATTTTAATCATATTTTGCGCGGTCTATGGCCAACCACATTTCTGAATTTCCTACTCTTTCAAAACCGAAAGCCTCATATAAGGTGTGGGCATCCTTCGTTTTTAGGGCCACTGTTTTTACGGTTTGTACATCGGGCCTGTCCATAATGTGCTTGATCAGCATTTTGCCCAATCCGCGACCTTTGTAGGGGTCGAATATCACCACGTCCATGATGTAGGCAAATACCACAGAATCGGTCAACAATCTGGCAAAACCTATCTGCTCGTCATCAGAGTTGAAAAGTCCAAAGCAAATGCTGTTGTCAATGGTTCGCTTGGTTTCTTCAGGGCTTCTGTACCCTCCCCAATAAGTGGCCTTAATTTCTTTATGGACTTTTTCAATGTCCAACTTAGCCTTGTCTTCTGAAATATAAAATTCCATCTAAATAACCGTTAGAAAATTGTTTAAAATGGTACTGCCAATGTCACTACTCTTTTCGGGGTGAAACTGTACCCCATAAAAATTGTCTTTTTGAAGGGCCGCGCTATATTCCAATCCGTATTCAGCACTGGCAATGGTTTCCATGTCCAATGGGGCATAAAAGCTGTGTACCAGATAGATATAGGATTTTTCAGGAATCCCTTTGAACAGATTCGTTTTCAGACTGGTGATTTGGTTCCAACCGATCTGTGGCACTTTTACCTGGTTTGAAAATTTCTTCACATCAAGGTCAAAAATGCCAAGTCCCTCTGTGTTTCCTTCCTCGGAGGAACGGCACATGAGCTGCATACCGAGACAAATGCCCAAAACGGGTTGTTTTAATGTCGGGATAATGGCATCCAATCCACTGGACCTCAATTTTGCCATGGCCGAACTGGCCTCTCCCACTCCTGGGAAAATCACCTTGTCCGCTTCTTGGATTTCCTTGACGTCATGCGACAACACCGCATCATATCCCAACCGTTTGATGGCAAAGATGATGCTTTGGATGTTTCCAGCGCCATAATCAATAATGACTATCTTCATAAAGTACAAAGTTTGATGTACGAAGTACGAACTTGTTTACCTATACTATTACTTACCATTGGTCCTTGCTGTTTTTATGGATGAAGATTTACGCTAAATGCTCTGCTCCTATCTTTTAAATCTTTTTTCATCGGCCTTCGTACTTCGAGTTTTGTACTTCCTACTTTTAGAGCATTCCTTTCGTTGATGGCAATACCATTTTCTCCACATCCCGCTTTACCGCCATTTTGATGGATTTGGCAAATGCCTTGAATATGGCTTCGATTTTATGGTGCTCGTTGGTGCCTTCCGCTTTTACATTCAAATTGGCTTTGGCCCCATCCGTAAACGATTTGAAAAAATGAAAGAACATTTCCGTGGGCATTTCACCAATTTTTTCCCGCTTGAATTCGGCATCCCAGACCAGCCAGTTCCTTCCTCCAAAATCAATGGCGACCTGTGCCAAGCAATCATCCATGGGCAAGCAAAACCCATAGCGCTCGATGCCCAATTTGTTGCCCAGGGCTTTGGCAAACACTTCGCCCAAAGCAATGGCAGTATCCTCAATGGTATGGTGTTCGTCCACCTCCAGATCACCATCTACCTTAATGGTCAAATCCATTTGTCCGTGACGTGCCAATTGGTCCAACATATGATCAAAGAAGGCCAATCCGGTTTTGATATCACTTTTACCAGTGCCATCCAGGTTTAACTTGATCTGGATATCCGTTTCGTTGGTCTTTCTGCTGATCTCGGCAACACGGTTTTCCAATTTCAGGAATTCATATATCTTTTCCCAATCGTTGCTCTCCAAGGCGATGTAAGGGTCCAATTCTTCCCTTTTTACGGTAATCTCCCCTGTTCCCAAATGGGTTTCATCATTGATGTAAATGCCTTTTGCCCCTAGGTTTTTGGCCAACTCCACGTCGGTCAAACGGTCCCCGATCACAAAGGAATTGGCAAGATCGTATTCCTCCGAAAAATAAGATGTCAACATTCCCGTGCCCGGTTTGCGTGTTGGAGCGTTGTCCTTTGCGAAGGTCTTATCAATAAATACATTGTCGAAAACAACCCCTTCCGCTTCAAAGGAGTTGACGATGAAATTCTGTACAGGCCAAAAGGTGTTCTCGGGGAAAATGTCGGTTCCCAAACCATCTTGGTTAGTGATCATCACCAGTTCATAATCCAGTTCCTTGGCGATTTTCCCTAAATACGTGAATGCCTTCGGATAAAAAATCAATTTTTCAAAAGAATCGATTTGTTCGTCAATAGTTTCCTTGATGATGGTTCCATCGCGATCAATGAATAATACTTTTTTACCCATATTTATAGTTTCTTTAAAATGGCTATCAATGCTTTGTTTTCCGTTGGAGTCCCTACCGTAAACCGTAACGTGTTCTCGCAAAGGGGTTGGGTGCTTCGGTTTCGAACCACCACATGTTGGTCCAGCAATTGTTGATAACGTTTGTCGGCATCATCAACCTTGGCGAGCACAAAATTGGCATCGGAGGGATATAATTCCTCCACAAAGTCCAATTCCTGTAAAGCCTTTTCCAGATTTGCCCGTTCCTCCAAAATTTGGACCACTTCCTGTTGCACGGCATCCTCGTTCAGAACACGTTGCAAGGCTTTTTGTTGGGTCAATTGGTTGACGTTGTAGGGTGGTTTGATCTTGTTCAAAATGGAAATGATCTCTTCCGATGCGTAGCAAATCCCCAATCGAATTCCGGCCAAACCATAGGCTTTGGACAAGGTTTGGGTAACGATCAGGTTAGGATAGTTTTTCAAACTGTGCAACCAACTTTCCTGTTCTGAAAAATCGATATAAGCCTCATCAATGACCACCAATCCGTTAAAGGATCCCAATAATTTTTCCACATATTCCTTTTTAAAGGAATTCCCGGTCGGATTGTTGGGGGAACAGATAAAAAGGAGTTTGGTCTGCTCATCCACAGTTGATAAAATTGCTGGAACATCGGGTTCAAAATCAGATGTCAACAACACTTCCCTGTTCTCCACGGCATTGATTCCGGCCAGAACTTTGTACATGCCATATGTTGGCGGCAGTGTGATGATGTTATCTTGGTTGGGCTCACAGAAGGCCCTGTAGATTAAATCCAAAACCTCGTCACTACCATTGCCCAAAAGCATGTTGCTCTCGGACACCCCTTTTTGTTCGGCAAGAACCGCTTTCAAGCTCCTTTGGTAAGGGTCTGGGTAGCGGTTGACTCCATTTTCGAACGGATTTTCGTTGGCATCCAAAAAAATCATAGTGGATCCATCGGAAACATATTCGTCCCGTGCCGAAGAGTACGGTTTTAGGGCCTTTACGGATTCCCTGATTATGTTATTTATATTGAATATTTGTGTCATTTCTAACTTTTTAAGCGAAGCGTCACCGCGTTTTTATGGGCCTGTAATCCTTCGGCTTCTGCCATCAATTCGATGGAAGGCCCAATCGCTTCCATTCCTTCTTTGGATATTTTTTGAAAAGTCATACTCTTCATAAAACTGTCCAGATTTACACCGCTGTACTGCTTGGCATAACCGTTTGTAGGTAGAGTATGGTTGGTGCCCGATGCATAATCTCCAGCACTTTCCGGCGTATAGTTGCCGATGAAAACGGAACCGGCATTTTGAATGTTTTGGAGATAAAAATCCTCATTTTCCACACAGACAATGAAGTGCTCCGGCCCATAGTCATTGATCAAATCGATGGCTGTTTTATCGTCTTTCATCAAGATAAGCTTGCTGTTCCCAATCGATTTTTCTGCGATGGCCACTCTTGGCAGCGTTTTTATTTGGGATTCAATTTCTTGTTCCACGGCATTAATCAACTTTTCCGAAGTGGTAACCAAAATTACTTGGCTGTCAACCCCATGCTCGGCCTGACTCAACAAATCCGAAGCTACAAAGGCTGGGTTGGCAGAATCATCAGCCACGACCAAAAGCTCGCTCGGTCCGGCTGGCATGTCAATGGCAACGCCATATTTGGTGGCCAATTGCTTGGCAACCGTCACAAATTGATTCCCAGGGCCAAATATTTTGTACACATTGGGAATGGTTTCCGTTCCGAATGTCATTCCTGCAATGGCTTGAATGCCCCCTACCTTAAATATTTTCGTTACCCCACAAAGTTGGGCAGCGTAGAGGATCGTCGGGTTTACGTTTCCCTTTTTATCGGGAGGGGTACACAAAATGATTTCTCCACAACCCGCCAATTTAGCAGGAACAGTCAACATCAAAATGGTCGAGAACAGGGGCGCTGTTCCTCCGGGAATGTAAAGTCCCACTTTTTGGATGGGTCTCTTTTCTTGCCAACACATCACCCCGGGCATGGTTTCCAGTTCCACTTTGGTCGTTTTTTGGGCGGCATGGAATTTTTCAATGTTCGATTTTGCCATGGAAATGGCTTTTTTCAATTCAGTTGGAACTGAATCGGATGCCTCCTTGATTTCCTCGGCTGTCACCAAAAAAGTATCCAATTGGACCCGGTCAAACTGGTCTGTATACTTTTTGATGGCTCTATCTCCATTTGTTCTTACCTCCTCAAAAATAGACTCCACGATTTTTTCAATATCGGCCACCGTTTGTGTGGGCCGTCTGAGTATTTCGGGCCAGTCTTCTCTTTTGGGGTTATTGACTCTGTTCATTTTTTCAATTTTTTTATCATGTGATGGCCCATCGGAACATATCCATGGGTCTCCCAAAACTTCTTTCCTCTGGTATTCTGCACATAGCAGTTGACTTCAGCAGTCTCACAATCAATTTCTTTGGCATAATTGAACAAAAAATCCATCATAAGCTGACCAATACCTTTCCCTTGATAGTTCGGGGAAATCATGACATTATCGGGCTCTACGTGTCTTCCCGCATAGAGTTTGTTGAGTACCCATACGCCACAAATGCCTATCAATTCTTCTTGGTCATATACCCCGATGCATTTATAGCCCATCGGAATCATTTCAGTCAATCGTTTTTCCAATACTTCCAGAGGAATTTTTTCTCGGTTGAGGATATACGCCAACGGTAAAATGTCCTTGAGTTTTTCCTTCGGAATCCATTTTATGGTGTACTGCGCTTCCATCTTCCAAACCTAAAGGACCATTTTTTCGATGGGGCAGACCAAAATGCCCTCGGCACCTGCTTGCTTCAGTTCGTCGATGACCTCCCAGAAAGTATCCCTAGTGATGACGGAGTGTACGGAACTCCAACCTTCTTCGGCCAAGGGCAATACTGTGGGGCTGCGCATTCCTGGCAAAATGGAAATGATTTCATCCAGTTTGTCATTGGGGGCGTTCAGCAGGATGTATTTGTTCTGCCTTGCCTGGAGTACGGATTGGATCCTGAACTGTATTTTCTTCAGGATTTCCCTTCGTTCCTCGGATATTGTGGGCGAAACGGCCAGTACGGCCTCACTTTGCAAAATGACCTCCACTTCCTTCAAATTGTTCTTGAACAGGGTGCTGCCGCTTGAAACGATATCGCAAATACCATAGGCCAAGCCAATGTTGGGGGCTATTTCCACCGAACCGTTGATGATGTGCAATTCTGCCGTGACTCCTTTGGATTTGAGGTATTCGTTCACCGTGTTTGGGTAAGAGGTCGCGACCTTCTTTCCTTCAAAATCCTTGACGGAATTGTACTTGACCCCTTTGGGCACGGCAAGGGACACGCGACATTTGGAGAAATTCAGTTTTTCTGCCACGGCAATATCAGTCCCTTTTTCCACCAATACATTTTCCCCGATGATGGCAATGTCCACTACCCCATCCCTTAAATATTGGGGAATGTCCCCGTTCCGCAGATAGAAAACTTCCAAGGGAAAGTTTCTGGCAGTGGCCTTTAATTGGTCCTTTCCATTGTCAATGGAAATACCACAATCCTTTAGGATCTGAAGCGAATCTTCGTTCAAGCGACCGCTCTTTTGTACAGCAATCCGAATTTTTGTCATTAGTTCAACAGTTTTGTTCGAAAAACCAAATGGGCATAAAAACAAAACCCGCTTGATTTCTCAAACGGGTTAGAATATAGTTTAGATACAACAATACACTTCTATCTCGCTTGAGGGCAAGTATAAAAATGGTGATGATGTACGTTATTGTTTCTCATTGTGTGTCAAATGTAGGACATATTTTTTTATCAAAAAAGAGCAATTTAGTTATTTCCCAAAATTAGTGGTAAACCATCATCGCCCGACCCAACTACGACCACTTTGGTGTTTGGGGACTGGGCCAGTTTCAAAGTCGCCTCAATTCCCTTGTCCTGAAGAATTTTGTCCGTGAGGGAAGCACTCAATATTTGGTTGGCATCCGCTTTACCTTGGGCTTCGATTCGTACCTTTTCGGCTTCCTTTTGTGCGGTCACCAATCGGAATTCGTATTCCAAGGATTCCTGTTCCTGCTTCAATTTGCGCTCAATGGCATCCTTGATGGTGGGCGGCAGGGTCACATCCCTTACCAAAACTTCATTGAGTTGGATGTATTGATTCGCGACAATTTTCTGGGTCTCCTCGAAGATTTCTTGCTGGATGGCGTCCCGCTTGCTGGAATAGAGTTGTTCGGGGGTGTAGCGTCCCACCACGCTTCGGGCCGCAGAGCGGATGGCGGGCAATAGTACACGGTCTATGTATTGCTCACTCTTTTCTTGGTGCAGTTTGCCCAATTCGTTGTATTTGGGTTGGAACCAGACAGAAGCTTCCAATTTGATATCCAGACCGTTGGATGAAAGGACGTTCATCTTTTCAAGTTTTTCTTGTTGTCGCACTTCATAGACAAACACCTTGTTCCAAGGGGCCACAATATGAAAACCTTCGTCCAGTGGGGGCTTATCAGTGACCACTCCTCCCCCAAATGTCCTATAGAGCACACCTGCTTCACCAGAACCTATGGTGACTGCGGATTTTGAGATGAAGATGATGAGAATAATGATACCTGCAATGGCAGGTAAAACAATCTTTGGCATTTTATCCATGTGTATATTTTTTACATTAATCCATTATATTTTCTGATGAACCACTCTACCGCTAGGACAAGTACCATCAGTCCGAGTAAAATACGGAAATCTATTAAAGATACCACATTCTTTCTGCTCTTTTGGACAGGAAGATACTGCTCGGATGATGACAGGTCGCTCACCAATGCCTCCACATTGTCCGTATAGTACAATTTTCCATTGGTTTTTTCTGCCAAACGTCCCAGTTTTTTTTGATCTGCGGAGATAAGCTGTTTTTCAGGGTCAAAATCCAAGATTCTGAAAGATCCCGAACGTTTATGGTTTTCGCCTTCCACGGAAACGGTAAAGCGATATTCGCCCGATGCAAGGTCGCTCAGGTCCACTTCGTAATAGCTGCTTTTCAGCAACATGGGCGATTCGCGGGTGAAACCATTGTCCGTTCCCTCAATCTGGATGGAAATACGGGCATTGGGGTCAAACTGATAACCTTCGTCAAAATAGGAGGCCCTGATCTTGGCCATGCTGACATTTTCAAACACGAGCGCGTAGTCCACATCCAACCTGCTGCGTTGGTCATTGGAGGTCAAATAGACCATTAGGGTCCCCATGAAATCATCAAACTTTTGAAAACTCTGATCGTTCCGATAGGTCTGGGCACGCCATCTCCACATATTTTCCCCGAACAATACAGCCTCTCTCTGCTTTCCTTCGGTAAGGATGGAAAACAAGGGCTTATCCAGACTTACCCCACGGATTTGTTGGTACATGATGGTCTCCCCACTTTTCTTCAGTTCGATATCGCCAAGATTACCCACCAAAGGTGGAAAATCGTCCACATTGAAATCCCCAAGGCCAAAAATTCCAAAGGCATTGTTCAAAATGGGCAGAATTTCCTCGGATTGGCTATTTTCCACCGAAAAACTTTGTTGGGCCCCGTTCAAAAAATTCCAATCTGTTTTACTTCCTGTTATGGTGAAATAATTGGCTTTTGAATTTTGTAGAAACTCATATATCTGACGGAAATTCCTATTGGGTTGGTACAGGACCAGAATATCCGCTTCTTCCAACTCTTGGGTGGTTCCAGTGGGTTTGGTGATGGAGACCGATCGTTGCTCGTTGGCCTCAATGGATTTTTTAAGTGCCCCAATGTCCGGGTGGAGCATGTCCGAAACAATCACCACATTGGTTTTTTCATCGATCACCTCAATGGCCGCTTCCTTTACGTTATTGGTCGTGTTCTTTTCATTTTCCAAGATCCCAACCTCTACTTTGATGGTCTTTATCCCCACGCTTTGGGCCTCCACAAGGGTGTTCAGAGTCTGGCTGTTCTTCAAGGCGTCCAGTTCCACACGCTGTTGATGGACCCTGTTTCCATTAATGGAAATGGTCACCGTTTTGGAAACCGCGGCCGAACCTTGGTAGCGAATGGTGGTTTCCACAGGGAACTTATTTTTCAGAAAAGCATAGGTGTTGGTGTTGATGAGCCCTACGGAAATATCCTCATACTGGGTGGTGTCGCCCACCACAACAGGGTTTACGGATAGATTCCCACCCAAATTGAGATATTCATAATCCCTTCCCAGCGTCTGGTTGCCGTCCGTGATTAATACGACCGCATTGGTACCGTTCAAAAAAAGCTCATTAGCTGTGGAAAGGGCTTTGGAAATATCGGTATTCCGTTGGTTGAAGACAATGGAGTCGGTTTGTGCCACTGCATTGCCAAAACCAAATCCGTGAATGGAAAAACGATCTTGAAGTTGTGGATTTCCCTTGATTTTATCCAATATTTCGGAAAGATTTCTCTCCGTTGTGGCCTCTTTCATGGAAGTGGAATGGTCCATCATCAGGATTAGGTTCGCTTTTTCCAGATAGTAATCATTGTCCACGAACTTGGGGTTGATCAAAAGTAAAAGGCCGCAAAACAAGGCAATGAACCTCAATGCGGCCAATATGATCTTAAGCGGACCTTTTCTCGGGTTCCTATAGTAGTATTGAAAAAATACAACGCCTAGCGCGATGATCGCGGCAAGAACAATAAGGAACACCGTGTACAGCTCCATTCATTCTAGGTTAGCATGCCACCATCCACGTTCAGTACCTGTCCAGTAACATAGTCGGAAAGATCGGACGCGAAGTAAAGACAGGCATTTGCCACATCTTCGGGAGATCCACCTCTCTTCAACGGAATGGCATCCCTCCAGCCTTGGACTGTTTTCTCGTCCAATTTCTCGGTCATTTCGGTCTCTATGAAACCTGGTGCAATGGCATTGCAACGGATGTTCCGAGATCCAAGTTCGAGTGCCACGGATTTGGTGAACCCGATCATACCTGCTTTCGAAGCGGCGTAGTTGGTCTGTCCGGCATTGCCCTTCACCCCTACCACACTGCTCATGTTGATGATAGATCCCTTGCGCTGTTTCAGCATGGTTCGCTGAACGGCCTTGGTCATATTGAAAACGGATTTCAGGTTGATCTCGATCACGGAATCAAAATCTTCTTCCCCCATGCGCATCAACAAATTGTCCTTGGTAATGCCGGCATTGTTGATCAACACATCGATACGTCCGTCAAAATCTTCCAGAACCTGGGCCACGAGGGCTTCAGAATCTGCATAGCTGGCAGCGTTACTCTTGTAGGCCTTGGCCTTTACGCCCATGCCTTTAAGTTCTTTTTCCAATTCCAAGGCGGGTGCCTCACTGGAACTATAGGTAAAGGCCACATTGGCCCCGTGCTTTGCAAAGACTTCGGCAATTCCTCTTCCAATTCCCCGGCTTGCCCCGGTAATGATCACATTTTTCCCTTCCAAAAGTTTCATAAGATGATTGTGTTTGAATGGTTATCCACCAAATATAGCTGTTGTTTTACGTTTAGACGAAAAAAAATCCCGCATTGAACGGGATTTGTATAGGATTTAACGGTTGGTTATCCAACCACTTCTTTTACTTTGGCTCCGATTTCCGCGGGTGAATCCACTACATGGATGCCACATTCACGCATGATCCTTTTCTTGGCCTGTGCAGTGTCGTCACTTCCTCCAACAATGGCTCCGGCGTGTCCCATGGTACGTCCGGCAGGTGCAGTTTCCCCTGCAATGAAACCAACAATGGGCTTCTTGCTGCCACTTTCTTTGTACCATCTAGCGGCTTCTGCTTCCAGTTGGCCTCCGATTTCCCCGATCATGACCACACATTCGGTCTCAGGATCGTTGATCAAAAGTTCCACAGCTTTTTTGGTCGTGGTCCCGATGATGGGATCCCCTCCGATACCAATGGCAGTGGTAATGCCCAAACCTTGGCGCACTACTTGGTCCGCAGCTTCGTAGGTAAGGGTACCTGACTTGGATACGATACCCACTTTCCCTTTTTTGAAGACAAATCCGGGCATGATACCCACTTTGGCCTCTCCCGGGGTGATGACACCCGGGCAGTTGGGACCGATCAAGGTACAGTCCATACCTTTAATATAGTCATTGGCCTTTACCATGTCGGCAACAGGGATACCTTCAGTAATGGTAATGATCACCTTGATACCTGCACTGGCAGCTTCCATGATGGCGTCCGCAGCAAATGCGGGTGGCACAAAAATAATTGTGGTGTCGGCACCTACTTCCTTAACGGCTTGTTCCACAGTGTCGAAAACGGGCTTGCCCAAGTGTTCTTGACCACCTTTTCCCGGGGTGACACCGCCGACCACGTTGGTTCCATATTCGATCATTTGCTCGGCATGGAAGGTTCCTTCACTACCGGTGAATCCTTGTACAATTATTTTTGAATCTTTGTTTACTAAGACGCTCATAGGTTTAACTTAATAATAGGTGCAAAAATACGGTTTGCAATGGTTTTTATCTATCGATTTTTTAATTCTTTTTGAGTTTTTGAAGGATTTCCGGAATCATTTTCACAGAGGCCATTTGCTTTAGCTTTTCGCGTGCTTCCTCGGCGGGACTTCCAAAATAGGTCTTCCCTCCTTCCAAGGATTTTGATACCCCGCTCTGGGCCAGAATGACGGCTTTTTTTCCGATAGTGGCACCGCTGGTGATCCCAACCTGTCCCCAAAGAGTGACTTCATCCTCAATTACAACACAACCAGCAATACCAGTGTGGGAAGCGATCAAACATTTTTTGCCAATAATGGTATCGTGTCCTACTTGGATTTGGTTGTCCAGTTTAGATCCTTCCTTAATGGTCGTTGCTGCAGTCACTCCCTTGTCTATGGTACAGGAAGCCCCAATATCTACATTATTTTCTATAACGACGTTTCCGCCTGACAATAATTTGTCAAATCCTTCAGGGCGATTCTTATAGTAAAAGGCATCGGCACCCAAAACGGTATTTGCATGAATGGTGACATTGTCCCCGATCACGCAGCCATCATAAATGGTAACGTTGGGATAGATGACACAATTCTTGCCAATCTTTACATGATTGCCAATAAATGCCCCTGGTTGGATGACGGTGCCCTCGCCTATTTCCGCACTTTCCGAAACATTGCTGTTTGCCCTTTCGAAAGGCTTGAAGTGCTTGGTCAATTTGTTGAAATCCCTAAAGGGATCATCAGAGACCAAGAGCGCCTTGCCTTCGGGGCATTCCACCTCTTTGTTGATGAGTACCACAGTGGCCCTGGACTGCAAGGCCTTGTCATAATATTTGGGATGGTCCACAAACACTATGTCGCCTTCTTCCACCACATGGATCTCGTTCATCCCCAAAACGGGAAATGTTTCGTCCCCGACAAATTTGGTGCCGATGATCTCGGCAATCTCCTTTAATGAATGGATCCTGGGAAATTTCATTCCCTATTCTTTAGCACGTTCCAGATAGGCACCCTTCTCGGTGTCGATCTTGATCTTGTCCCCTTCGTTGATGAAAAGCGGCACATTTATCCTGGCCCCAGTCTCCACTGTGGCAGGTTTTGTGGCATTGGTCGCCGTATTGCCCTTCACACCTGGTTCGGTATGGGTCACTTCCAGAATAACGCTGGCAGGCATTTCCACAGACAGCGGACTGTTATCCTCAGCATTGAAGATAATGGTCACAACCTCCCCTTCTTTCAGCAAATCAGGTGCATCAAGAGAATCCTTTGGCAAAGAGATTTGGTTGTAATCTTCCGTGTTCATAAAATGAAAGGTATCACCCTCAGGATACAAGTATTGGTAGGTACGTGTCTCTACCCTTACATCCTCTATTTTATGTCCTGCGGAAAAGGTGTTGTCGATGACCTTTCCCGTGGTCACACTTTTTAGTTTTGTACGCACAAAGGCTGGGCCTTTGCCTGGTTTCACATGAAGAAACTCGATGATCTTGAAGATATCGTGGTTGTATCGGATGCACAACCCTTTTCGTATATCAGAAGTATTTGCCATATATTTAATTTGTACTGAAATAGCCTTTCATGATACCCCTTTGCGAGTCTTTGATGAACTGTAAGATCTCATCACGCTCTGGGGTGGCCTCCATTTCTGCTTCTATAATGGACGCCGCTTGTGAATTATTGTAGTTTTTTTGATAAAGAATTCGGTAGATATTCTGGATTTCCCTGATCTTGTCCGCTTCAAACCCTCTTCTTCGCAGCCCAATGGAATTGATCCCCACATAGGACAAAGGTTCCCTGGCTGCTTTTACGTACGGGGGTACATCCTTTCTGACCAAGGATCCCCCGGTCACAAAGGCATGGTTGCCAATGGATACGAATTGGTGTACGGCTACCATTCCGGCCAAAACTACGTTGGTTCCGATGGTGACATGTCCTGCCAAAGTGGAATTGTTGCTGAAAATGCAACCATCACCCACTATGCAGTCATGGGCCACGTGACAATAGGCCATGATGAGACAGTTATTGCCTATCACGGTTTTCATGCGGTCCGAGGTGCCTTTATTGATGGTGGCGCACTCCCTGATCGTGGTG
The DNA here is from genome assembly GCA_030148335.1 of Allomuricauda sp. Taxonomy (GTDB): domain Bacteria; phylum Bacteroidota; class Bacteroidia; order Flavobacteriales; family Flavobacteriaceae; genus Flagellimonas. Next base: position 30,948 of record JASBTQ010000025.1, read on the forward strand.
TTGTCGCCGATATGTACCGTGGTCTCCTCTCCTTGATATTTGAGGTCTTGCGGCATGGCCGATATTATGGCCCCGGGAAAAATATTACAGTTTTTGCCGATCCGTGCGCCTTCCATGATGGTAACATTGGAACCGATCCAAGTCCCCTCCCCGATGGTCACATTGTTATGGATAGTGGTAAAGGGCTCAATGACCACATTTTTGGCAATCTTGGCCCCAGGGTGAACGTATGCTAAAGGTTGGTTCATCTACGAGTCTGTGTTTTTTGTTTTTACAATCTGGGCCATCAGTTCGGCCTCAGACACCAATCTCCCATTGGCATAGGCATAGGCCTGCATGTGGCAGATGCCCCTACGGATAGGGGAAATCAGATCGCATTTAAATATTAAGGTGTCCCCGGGAACCACTTGTTGCTTGAACTTCACATTATCAATCTTCATAAAGAAGGTCAAGTAGTTTTCAGGGTCAGGGACCGTGCTCAGCACAAGGATTCCCCCTGTCTGTGCCATGGCCTCCACTTGAAGCACGCCAGGCATTACAGGTGCTCCGGGAAAGTGTCCCACGAAGAAAGGTTCGTTCATGGTCACATTCTTTACACCCACCACGTGGGAGTCGGAAAGCTCCAATATCTTGTCCACCAATAGGAACGGAGGCCTGTGTGGCAACATGTTCATGATCTGGGTGACATCCATCAATGGGGTCTGGTTCAGATCATAAGTGGGTACTTTGTTTCTTTTTTCGATCTTGATGATTTTAGAAAGTTTCTTTGCAAACTGGGTGTTCACAAAGTGTCCTGGTTTGTTGGCAATGACCTTTCCCCTGATTCTGGAACCTACCAAGGCCAGATCTCCTACAACATCCAACAGCTTATGGCGTGCCGCCTCATTGGGGTAATGAAGGGTAAGGTTGTCCAAAATACCATTCGGCTTTACGGACAGTTTTTTCTTGTCAAAAGCCTTTTCCAATTTTTTCATGGTGGACTCGGATATTTCCTTGTCCACATATACGATGGCGTTATTGAGGTCACCTCCCTTGATCAGGCCATGCTCCAATAGCATTTCCAACTCATGCAGAAAGCTAAAGGTGCGTGCATCTGCGATTTCCTCTTTAAAGTCACTAATTTTTTCCAAAGTGGCATTTTGGGTGCCGAGTACCTTGGTCCCAAAATCGACCATGGTGGTGATTTGGTACTCATCGGATGGGATAACGGTGATCTCACTGCCTGTGGTTTCATCTTTATAGGATACAACATCTTTTACAATGTATTCCTCACGTTCTTGTTCCTGCTCCACAATGCCGGCCTCTTCCAAAGCCTTCACAAAGAATTTCGATGAACCGTCCATGATTGGAGGTTCGGGGGCATCCAGTTCGATAAGGACGTTGTCTATGTCCAAACCTACCAATGCTGCGAGTACATGCTCCGAAGTATGGATTTTCACCCCATTCTTTTCCAAATTGGTGCCCCGTTGGGTATTGACCACATAATTGGCATCGGCCTCAATGATGGGCTCGCCTTCCAGATCTATCCTCTTGAATGCAAATCCATGGTTTTCCTTTGCAGGCAAAAAACTCATGGTCACATTCTCCCCTGTATGCAAGCCTACGCCCTGTAGGGTCACTTTCTTTGCAATGGTGCGTTGTTTATTGCTTATTTTGCTCACCTTCAACCTTTTTTTCTATGTTGGAGATTTGATTTACCAGCTTGGGCAAATTCTTAAAATGTACATATGATTTGTTGAAGTCCCCATAACTAAGGGCCGGTGACCCTTGGAGTACTTCATCGTCCTTTACGTTTCTTCCAATTCCCGATTGGGCCTGTATTTTTACCCTATCACCTATGGTGATGTGGCCTACGATGCCCACTTGCCCTCCAATGAGGCAATTTCTTCCAATCTTTGTGGAACCTGCTATGCCTGTTTGAGCGGCAATGGCTGTATGTTCCCCTATTTCAACATTATGGGCTATCTGTATCTGGTTGTCCAGTTTCACGCCCCTTCGTAATATGGTAGAGCCTAAAGTAGCCCTGTCTATGGTGGTGCCTGCGCCTACATCGACATTGTCCTCCAGGATCACGTTCCCTGTTTGGGGCACTTTGCTGTACTCCCCATCGGCATTCGGGGTGAACCCAAAACCATCGGCCCCGATGATCACCCCACTATGGATGACACAATTATTGCCGATCAAGGATTCCGAATTGATCTTGGCCCCGGCAAAGACCACGACGTTGTTGCCTATGGTCACATTGTCTCCTATATATACGTTGGGGTATATCTTCACATTGTCGCCAATCTTCACATTGTCGCCCAAATAGGAAAATGCGCCCAAGTAAAAACCTTCACCATAGACCGCGCTTTCAGATACAAAAGCAGGGTTTTCCACTCCAACTTTATTATTCTTCTTTACTTGGTTGTAATATTCCAACAATTTGGAGAACGACTTGTAGGCATCTTCCACTTTTATCAAGGTGGTGGACAAGGTCTGTTCCGGAACAAAGTCTTTGTTCACAATGGTTATGGACGCCTTTGTGGAATAGATATAAGAGGTGTACTTTGGGTTGGCCAAAAAGGTCAGCGACCCTTTTTCGCCTTCTTCGATCTTGGATAATTTATGGACAGCGATTTGAGGATTTCCCTCAACTTCCCCCTCTAGGATTCCGGCAATTTGGGTAGCTGTAAATTTCATTTGTGCAAAAGTAACAAAATTTGTCAAACAGCTTCCTTCGGGTAGCAGCTGTAATATTTAGTAACTGTTTTGGAAAGTGCCTTCAAGCTGAGCTGATCGGATTCTTTGAGCACATCGGTTATTCTTCCACTCTTTTTGAGAATGTAAATGGCCTGTTGTTCCTGACTATAGGCCTTGTTCGATATTTCTCCCTCAAATACAAAGTTGGAAGCTTCTTCGAGTGAAAGATCGTGTTTTTGCATGATTCTTTCCAATTTTCCGTTCATTTTTTCTGCGTCGGATGGGCGTTTTTTGATCTTGATGTGCAATAGTTTTCGGTTCAGCAGCATCTGGCACATTTTCGAAAGCACAAAATCATCATGGGACTGCCATGATTTTAGAGCGCCCAGTATGTCCACATCGTCCAGTTGGGCAAATTTTTCAAGAATCTCCGTGTTGAAGGTAATGGCCCCTTCCTGTCGCAGGAAAAACAACAACGATTGGCTCGCGGACAGTTCTTCGCCCTTGGCGAGCAATATCTTGGCGCGCTGCATGACCCGTATCAACAACTGCTCGGCAGCCAGACCTGTTTTGTGAAGATATACCTGCCAGTACATGAACCTTCGGGCCATGAGGAATTTTTCCACGGCATAGATCCCCTTCTCCTCCACCACCAAATTGCCATTGGCCACATTGAGCATGGAAATAAGCCGCTCGGAATTGATGTTGCCTTCGGTGACCCCTGAATAGAAACTATCCCTTTTCAGGTAATCCAATCGGTCCATGTCCAATTGGCTCGACACCAGTTGGTTCATATAAGGCTTGGGATAATCTCCCTTGAATATGGAAATGGCGGTTTCCAGTTGACCTTCGAATTCATCATTGAGGGCCCTCATGAACTGTAGCGACAGCTTTTCATGGCTCAGATCTTTTGCAACGACGCCTTCCAGCGCATGTGAAAATGGGCCGTGGCCCATGTCATGCAACAGTATGGCACAGAGCAGTCCGTTTTCTTCCTCCTCCGTGATCTCAACGTCTTTCATCCTTAGTACCTGGATCGCCCTTGTCATCAAATGCATGCTACCCAGCGCATGGTGGAACCGGGTATGATGTGCCCCTGGATAGACCAAATAAGAAAGACCCATTTGGGATATTCTCCGCAACCTTTGAAAATAAGGATGGGCGATGAGTCTAAAAATTAGTTCGTTGGGAGTTCCAATAAAACCGTAAATTGGGTCGTTAAAAACGTTAAGCTTATTGGTTTTTACCAAGGATTTTTGTTTTTATCCCACAAAGATAATCACTATATGAACAAGATTACAATTCTTTGGGTAGATGATGAGATCGATCTGCTCAAACCACATATACTTTTTTTGGAGGACAAGGGCTACGAGGTGGTCACCAGCCAAAGCGGACAAGATGCCCTGGAAGAGATCAGGGAACAATTTTTCGATATTGTTTTTCTGGATGAGAACATGCCGGGCATATCCGGTCTGGAAACCTTGAACGAGATCAAAAAGTATGATGCTTCCATCCCGGTGGTCATGATCACCAAGAGCGAGGAGGAGTACATCATGGATGAGGCCATTGGCTCCAAGATCGCGGATTACCTGATCAAGCCCGTGAACCCGAACCAGATTTTGCTCTCCCTGAAAAAAAGTTTGGACAACTCCCGATTGATCTCGGAAAAGACAACCTCCAATTACCAACAGGAATTCCGAAAGATAGCCATGGACCTCTCCATGGTCAATTCCCATGAGGAATGGGTGGATCTGTACAAGAAGTTGATCTATTGGGAGCTGCAATTGGAACACATCGAGGATACTGGGATGTTCGAGATCTTGGAATCCCAAAAAGTAGAGGCCAATTCACAGTTTGGCAAATTTGTGGACAAAAACTACAAAAGTTGGTTTAAGGATGGGGATGCGCCCATCATGTCACACACCCTGTTCCGAAACAAGGTACAGCCCGAACTCAAAGGAGGCAAAACCTTGATGGTGGTGATCGATAACCTTCGGTATGACCAATGGATGGCTTTTGAGGAGATTCTTTCCGCACATTATAAAAAGAAACAGGAATGTGCCTATTTCAGTATTCTTCCGACCGCTACGCAATATGCCCGAAATGCACTCTTCTCCGGCTTGATGCCGCTGGACATGGAAAAACAGTATCCCAATTGGTGGAAAAATGACACGGACGACGGAGGCAAGAACCTTTTTGAGGCCGAATTCCTGGGCGCCCAACTGAAGCGATTGGGACTCGACCTGAAATGGGAATACCACAAGATCAATAATTTGAAACAAGGCAAACAACTGGCCCAGAACTTCAAATCCCAGAAGGAAAACGACCTCACGGTGGTGGTCTATAATTTTGTGGACATGCTTTCCCATTCCAAGACCGAAATGGAGGTGGTGAAAGAGTTGGCTTCCAACGACAAGGCCTACCGCTCCCTGACCTTGAGTTGGTTCAAGAACTCCCCTTTGCTGGAGATCATCCAACAGGCACAGGCCTTGGGGATGAAGCTCATCCTGACCACGGACCACGGTACCATCAATGTGAAACAACCCTCAAAAGTGATCGGCGATAGGGAAACCAGCCTGAACCTGCGCTACAAAACGGGAAAAAGCCTTACCTATGAGGACAAAGAAGTGTTGGCCACCAAAAATCCCCAGGAAATACACCTGCCCAACATCAACCTGAGCAGCAGTTTCATCTTTGCGAAAAATGACCTATTCTTTGCCTACCCCAACAACTACAACCATTATGTGAGCTATTACCGGAACACCTACCAGCATGGAGGGGTTTCCCTGGAAGAAATGATCGTTCCTTTTGTAGTTTTGGAAGCTAAATGATGCACTAGTGAAGAAAACTTTTCAATTGAACGAAATCCGGGAAGTGGCAGAGGAAGTTATCAAGACCGCTCCGGGAAAGGTCCTCTGCTTTTATGGGGATATGGGTGTTGGAAAAACCACATTGGTCAAGGCCATGGTAAAGGAGCTCGGCGCTGTGGACGAGGCCAATAGCCCCACTTTTGGATTGGTCAATGAATATCGAGGGGAAAACGACAAGCTCATCGCCCATCACTTTGATTTTTATAGGTTGAACGACGAAACCGAAGCGTTGGACATGGGCTTCGAGGATTACTTGGGGCAAGATGGTTGGGTGTTCATTGAATGGCCAGAAAAGATAAAATCGTTCATCCCGGACGATGCTGTGGGTGTATTCCTGCGCTTTGTCGATGAAAACACACGCTCAATCGAGTTAAATGTTTCTTAACAACTCATTCGTCTATCTTCAAACCAAATTATTGTACAGAGCAACCATTTTTCGATAAAAGGACTATTTTTTGCGTTAAAAAACGAATTTTATCGATGAAACGTAGGTAAGGCTGAAATATTTTCCTACATTTGCCCTGTGAATGAATTCATTTATTAACCAAAAACTCTTTTACGATGAACACTAAAAAAGTTTTTTTTGGATTACTGGCTGTTGCTTTTTTGGCAATGACTGCTGTTTCAACTGACGTTATTAAAGTTGACAGTGACCAGACAGTTAGTATTGACAAAAAGGATATTCGAAAAATATAGGAATATTTTTTGTCAGACAAAACTATAATCCCTTCCATTATGGAGGGGATTATTTTTTATACAATAATCCTTCGTTTTTTCTGTTAACATTATTGATGAAGGATAAATTTACGGCTAGGAAGAAATTCATTATTGAAGGGATACTGTCATTGTTGATAGCTATCACCCCAATAATGTTTTATTTTTATAAGTACTTACCACTAGAAGAAACATGGAGTTTTTTGGGAATTGAATTCACGGCCAACGGGTTCAATGATGTAAGTGAAGTGTTTTATTATTTTGGAAGCAAGATTGTTCCTTTATTGTTATTGATAATCTGGTTCATTACTTCCAAGAACTGGTGGTACCACGCCATACTCATTCCGATTGCTATGTACAGTTTCCAACTGTATTATGTTATGAGATTTGAGAATGCTCAAAAGATTGATGAAAACGAAATCTTATATGTTATTGCTGTGACCATGGTTATAGTACCCATAGTCTATTTCATCAGGTTGAAACTGGTGGACAAGCATGTGCACGGCATAGACCTGGATGCCATGGACACCGAGCTCCAAATATTGAAGGAAAAAGAGGAATTGCGTAAGGAACGGGAGAAACTCGAACAACGGCAAAAGACCCTTTCAAAAAAAATGTAAATTTGTTAAATACCTGATGGTATGCTGAACAGATTTACTGCTTATGAACCAGCCTTCTTCCCCCTTTAGCAAACAGCAATTGCTGCCCCAAGAAGAAACTTTGGAAGTCCTCAAACAAAAGGGCGAACTATTTATAGGAATCCCAAGGGAAAACCAATATCAGGAAAAGAGGGTCTGTCTCACCCCTGATGCCGTAAATGCCATCACAGCACATGGACACCGGGTGCTTATGGAATCCGGGGCCGGGGACGGTGCCAATTTCTCGGACATTGACTATACCAATGCAGGAGCAGAGATCACACGGGATACCAAAAAAGTGTTTTCGTGCCCTATCATCCTTAAAGTGGAGCCCCCCACCCTCTCGGAAATCGATTTGCTGAACCCCCAGACCATTGTCATTTCCGCATTGCAGATAAAGACCCAGCGAAAAGAATATTTTGAGGTCTTGGCCAAAAAAAGGTTGACAGCCATCGCTTTTGAATTCATACGGGACGATGATGGCAACTACCCTGCCGTGCGTTCCCTGAGCGAGATTGCGGGCATTTCCTCCATCCTCATTGCTTCAGAATTGATGGCCGCCACAGGCAAGGGCAATGGATTGATGTTCGGGAACATCAGTGGGGTGCCACCAGTGGAAGTAGTGATCATTGGGGCTGGGACCGTTGGGGAGTTTGCCGCCCGTTCCGCTTTGGGACTTGGGGCCAACATCAAGGTGTTCGACAACTCCATCAGCAAACTCAGAAATTTACAGATCAATCTGAACCGCACCGTCTATACCTCCACCATCCAACCCAAGAACCTGATAAAGTCCTTGAAACGCTGCGACGTGGCCATTGGTGCCACACGGGGCAAGGATCGCTCGCCTGTCGTGGTGAGCAGTTCCATGGTGGAAAACATGAAAAAAGGAGCAGTGATCATTGATGTAAGCATAGACATGGGCGGTTGTTTTGAAACTTCTGAGGTGACCACGCATACCAAACCCACCTTTGAAAAATTTGGGGTCATCCATTACGGGGTACCCAATATCCCGTCCCGTTATCCGCGGACCTCTTCCATATCCATCAGCAATATTTTTACTCCTTATCTGCTGAAAATTGGTGAAGATGGGGGCTTGGAGCATTCGCTTCGGTTTGACAAAGGGTTGCGCAGTGGCCTGTATATGTACCACGGTATCCTCACCAACAAATCAGTGGGTGAATGGTTTGGACTGAGTTACAGTGATATTAACTTTCTTATTTTTTAAATACGCATGGGATTTTTAAGGCGATTGGGATGGTATTTGGTAGGACTGTCCATCGGGATAGTGTTTTTGGTATTCTTCTTGAAGAAAAAATCCGGTGGCGAAGGTTTGGATTTCTGCTATTTTCCCAATTGTAGGGTGCTAAAGGACATGCGCTCCAAACCCATCTCCTTTGGAGATGCCATTCCACAAGAATTAAGGGACACAATCATGGTCAAATCCATTTTGACCGATGGAAATGTGGATTTTGGGAAAAGCGACACCAAAGCAGAACCTTGTAAAATTTATTTTGTGGAAAAGGGGAAAACTTTGTATCAGTTCAAAAACTGTCCTGATTCCCTTGTTCTTGATGCCGTTTTGATTGAGTGAATCTTCCATCCGTCAATTCAAAAAGCACATCCGTCAATTTTTGCAAAGGAATTAATACATATTGACCTATATTTCCTACATCTTTAAAAGGAGTTTATAAAATGGCATATTTTTTCAAAAAATGGCTCAAAATACAATTGTTACTCATTCTCTTGATCTCTTTCCGGAGCCAGTCGCAAGCTAATCCCCATGTTTCCCAAGAATTAATGGACATGGATTATGAAGAAATGTATGATTTATTGATTTCCAGCCAAGACTCCATATTCAATGCCAAAGTGTTCCAAGCTTATGTGAAAAAAGCCAAAAGGAATAAGGATACATTGGAATTGGCAAAGGCACTTCGCGTCAGATCATATGATTTGGGCATTTCCGACGGTATAAAAAGTATTGATTCCGCAATATCCATAGCCAACAGTATTCAACAAAGGAAAGCGAAGGAATATGATGAGTTCTTGGCACTTGCATTTTATACCAAGGCAAGTATTCTATATGAAAATTACCGTGACGAGCGAGCAGTAGAGGCCTTCATACAATGTTTCCACCTTTCTAAAAGAATGGATTACAGGGATTTGACAATTCGTACATTGTCAATTTTATCTAGCATTAAAGCTGAATTTGGGCAAGAAAGTGAAGCAATATTACTCCAAAAAAGAACTTTGGAATTTTTAGAAGAAAGTAAAAACCATGTCAATGACTATCAAGACCTCAAACTGGACGTTCTTACCAGAACAGCCAGATGTTATGCTTACAATAAAGAGATTGATTCTGCTCAAGCTTATATCGGTAAAGCTATGGAAATACCCTCAAAATCAAATAGTAGTTTGATTGTTTCAGGACTTAAAGTACTTCAGGCTCAACTGAATTATTACAAGGGAGACATCATTCAAGCAAAAGGGGCATTAGAAGAATTTGTAAAAGATGAAAGTGGTACATCAAAGGCCGATACACAATTTTATTTGGGAATGATTGAAGGTAAGTTGGGAAACACGGAAAATAAAAGAAGGTACTTTGAATCTTATGATAGTATAATGGGAAGATTTGATTATCCTCTCTATGATAATTCAAATGAAGTCTATCAATTTTTGTTGAAGGAGGCTATCAATAATAATGAAAAACAATTGGTGGACAGATATCTGGATAGGCTTGTATATTATGACAGCCTGCTGCTCACGACCCAAAAAAACCTACGCGAGATTACACTAAAAAAGTTTGATCTTCCCATGCAGGAAGAAGAGAAGGAAATGCTCGGCAATATTATTTCGACCAAAAACACATGGCTTACCTGGCTTTATGTCATATCTGGGGCCATGCTCATTGGGTTGGCTGCGTATTATGTCAAATATACTGCCACCAAGAAAAAACTCAACCATGCAATAAGCCACAGCATACTTCTGGAAAGTGAAGGTTATGAGGGAAGCGCACAGGTCTTGGAAAACAAATTGGATGAAGAGACGGCAAATATGGTTTTGAAGAGCCTTAAAATATGGGAAGAGCAGCAAGGATTTTTGGACAATGCCCTGACCCAACAAAGTTTGGCTAAAAAACTGAACACCAACAGCTCCTATCTGTCCAAGGTGGTGAACATGTATAAGGGGCAAAACTTTGCCAATTACCTGAAAGACTTGAGAATCACCCATGCCATAAACCATTTGAAAGAAAACCCGGAAATTGTGAAAACAAAGTCCATGATCCAAATTGCGGAAATGTATGGATTCAATTCCGTGGGAGTGTTCTCAACAGCTTTTAAGAATAAAATCAGGGTGACTCCTGGGGTGTTTTTTAAGCGAGTTTTGGAGGTCAAACAAGAGAAAACTTCATGATCATTTACTAAAGTTAAGTTGCAAATTCAACCCAAAAATCGCTATAGAAATTTTTTGTTTCCATCAGTTTTGTGTGACTCCCAAAGTCAGATATAATCCCATCTTCCAAAACATAAATTCGATCGGCAATTTTTGGTAAGGAATGCAGTCTGTGAGAAATGAAAATAATAGTCAATTCTGATTTTAGTTTGTTTAATAGATTCAAAACAAACTGTTCATTTTTTCTGTCCAATGCAGATGTGAATTCATCTAGCAATAAAACTTGTGGTTTTTTGTATATGGCGCGTATTAAGGCAATGACTTGCTTTTGCCCTCCAGAAAGATTGATTCCTTCCTCACCAAGAATTGTAGCAAATCCTTGTGGTAATGAGTTTACAAAATGCTCAAAACCATATTCCTTACAGAATTCAATAATATTCTCCGTGTTATCTTCTTGCCCCAATAAAATATTGTCAACCACATTTCCACTAAAAATGGTAATGTCTTGAGGCACAACTCCAATAACAGTACGCCAATCTTTTGTGTTTAGTTCTGTAAGTTTATATTGAGCATTTATGATTATTTCCCCATTCTCGAATGTATAAAATTTTTGAAGTATTTGTCCCAATGTACTTTTACCACTTCCGCTTTCCCCAACAATAGCAACACATTCGTTTTTATTGATTGTAAGACTAATGTTTTTCAACAACTGACTTCTACCTACAAAACGAAAGGATAGGCTTTTAATTTCAAGGGATTTAAATTCTTTAATATTTAAATATCCTGTACTTTCTTTTTTCATGGAAGCAAACTCATACATTCTATTAAAGGCCACTTTGGCCTCATTTACGGGAATAGTTATTAATGCTAAACTTGCTATTGAAGGTAATAAACTTCCAGCAATGCCCAATATTGCCATCAACTCGCCCAATTGTAATATATCCTTATATACCTGAACTGTTGAATACGACAAGACTCCTATTAAAAACAGCACGCTAAAGACACCAGAAAAAAATGACAGGCGTACATTTATTTTGCCCAGGTCAAAAACTTTCTCCTGATAGTTTCCATATATAAGTTGGTTGATTTTTTGAAAAATGGATTGTCCATTTCTGTTTTTTATTGTTGCTATACCCTGCATTGATGTTATATAGTTACTCTCACTAAAAGCATAACTTTGCATTGCTTCCTTTTGTGCATTGATAATATTCTTGTTGAAGCTATAAATTAAGATAAAATAAAATGGTAAGCTGATGGAAGCTATTAAGCCTGTTTGCCAAGAATAATAAAACAAAAAAATTAAGGACACCAATGCAACCAAGGCATTGATAACCACATTGCCCACAATTTGACCGATAACACGTTGTACACGTTGGGTATCGTTAAGGCGGGCTACCAATTCACCTATTTTACGGGTGTCAAAAAAAGGTTTTGGAAGATTTAATAGTGAGGAGTAAAAACTGTCAATGATACGATTATTAAAATCTTTTGTTTGGCGGATTAAAAAATAATCCCTTAAAGCTGTAAATAATACTCTTACCAACAACAGAAAAGTGACCAGTGCTATGCCAGTAACGAATTTGTTGAAGTCTTTTGATGGTAAAATATCATCAATCAATTTCTGTGAAAAAATAGCCATTGCCATACCAAGAAGCGCAATACCTAATCCGAGTAAAATGCTAAAAGAGGTTAATTTGTAATCTTCTTTCAACAGTTTTAAAAACCATTCTTTTCTGTCTCTCCTTTTTGTTTCTTTTTTTACAAAAGTCTCTTTTGGTGTTAATGTTAAACAGGTTTTGGATTTCCAGAGGGATTCCAATTCTTCATTTGTATAGTTTAGGATTCCCTTTGCTGGGTCACCAATGACAAACTTGCCATTGATATGCCCATAGCAAACTACATAATGCTGTAATCTATCTTCAATGACAACGTGTAACATCAAAGGCTTAGCATAATTTATTAGAGCTTGAGTATCCACTTCGTTGCCTTGTGCCGTAAACTCCAATTGATTTGCAGCCTGAAATAACCCCAACAGTGTGGTTCCTTGCTTGGTTGTTCCACTCAGTTCGCGTAGCTTTTCCAAGGAGCTCGAACCGCCGTAAAATTGGATAAGCGATAACAAACACGCAACACCGCAATCTGATTGATCCTGTTGCAATACAAATGTTTGCTCTATCAACTTACGGGATATCTTTACTTTCTCAGTCATCACCATGCAACGCTCTTACTATTCCATTGGCATTTAGTTGCCCTTTATGTTTTTTGATGAGTTTTTGATTTTTGTCATAAATCAAAATGTATGGAATTGTCGTGGCATCAAACAGCGTATTAAATAAACCATCCTTATCCTGAAGGAAGGTGATGTTTTGTTTATTGTGTAGATTATAATGTTCAGAAAATTGTTGAACGGCTCCAAGGGATTCAGTTGAAACAAATAAGATTTGTACGTCTTTAAATTGATTCAAATTTTCACTGATGCTTTGCGCTTCATACTGACAAAATTCACATTCACTGTTAAAATTTATGAATATGATGGGTAAGTTAGGCTTAAGGTTACTTTTTGTAAATGTATATTGCTCCATGTCCAAAAACTCGAAAGTGGGAATGGTTTGCAATTGTTTGGCAAAGTGCTGCTTTTCTTGGGCTTTGGCAATAAACTTATATAGCATAACTGACAGTAGGACAACAACCAAAATCAGAACTGCGTGAAGAATATTTTTTTTGTGCATAATTAGCTGATGTTAAGTGTAAAAAACATAACGCCAACTACCCAAATCAATAAGCTAACCCCATAGCTGCTTGCGACAATGGATACACCTTTAAATGAAAAGTCATTGATTTCTTTATCTATGAGATAAGCTAAAATAACCCAATAGGCCAGTTCAAAAAGGTTTAGAACTTGCAATGGATATACATACCAAGGTCGTATATCTTCGTAGCCTATAATACTTAAAACTGAAAATGGGTAAAAATACTGTAGGTCCTCAAATGTATAGTCTGTCTTAAAAAAATAAAACCAAACTGTTTTAAATACAATGACACTTAAAAAGATGAATTCAGATTTTATTACTATGTTAAAAAGCCTTTTGTAACTAATTTTTTTATCAAAAAAGAAACAACCTATACTGAGTAGAACTGCAATAATAGATGTTTTTATTAATAACAAAAGTGGGAACATTATAACACCAAGCCATTCCCATTTTTTTTGGACTTCAATGAAACTGTCTACTTGTTTTTGGGTAAAAGATTCAGATAAAGATATATAAATGGCATCATCAACTTCCAATATTATACTCGACCAATAACTTAAACCAATAGATAAAATGGTTTGTAAAAACAACCAATTCAAATTGTTTAACCCTTCATTTTTAGAGCTGCCCCCCATTCTTATTAACTAACATTTCTTATTGTCAATTTTAAATAATTGGATTTTCCAAAAGTTATATAGTAAATCGGGTATAAGAGTATTATAATTGGGAACAATCCAAAAAAGGTATATCTTGTCAAGAGTGCAATTAAAGCGCATATAAGAGTGGAGCCGAGTATGATTATAAAATCTCTATCCTTTAGGAAACTTGTAAGATAAACTTCTTTTGTCGACTTCTTAATCCGAATTTTATTTGACGAACAAAATTGAATTTTAGCCCAAACTTCATCATCTTCCATCACATTGATTTTAACCTCTGTTTCATACTCGTTTAAAATTGCAATTTCATTTTGCCCAGACATAATTTTCACTTTACCTGCTCTAAAATTTAATGTAGGCACTCTTTTTATTTTAATTGTTTGCATATTTATACTTTTTAGAGAAATCCCGTTTAATAATAATAAGGGAGGGTGGAACCTCCCTTATTTTAATTTAATCCATGCATGAGCCAGCTGAAATTGCCATTGAGGCACCTGCTAAAGCTAGCATACCCCATCCAATTGGGGTAGCGGCTACAGCTACCGCAGAGATTGCAAAAATTAAACTGCTCCCACTTACTGCAAAACCAGCTTCTTCCAAAGCACCACTGCATTTGCCTCCATTCAGTACCTCCATTTGATTTAATTCCAATGTTTTCATAAAATACAATTTTAAGTTATACCACTCAGAGTTAAAATTTATGTTTAGAAATTGTGAGTGATGTTAACAATTCCTAACCTTTTATTCAATGAACACTAATTTCTTTTCTACACGGTTGTCCCTCTTTACAATCATCATGATATTTTCCTTATTCAAGCATTGCATAGATGTGAATGCCATAATGACAAGAATGGTAACCAAGATTATTCCATACAAAACTTCGCCCATTTCCCATGGAAAACAACCCATTGTATAGAGGAGAGCCTTAATTATTTCTTTTGCTAAAATTTGCATGGACTAAATGTCCCTAGAAAAGACAAAATCTGCAAGCGGAGGTTTTTACGATTTATAAATATGAAGTTAGATTTATAAATCTGTATGTATTTCAGATGAAAATGCCAGAATAAGGAAGGGAGGGTATATGACAAGTAAACCTCTAATCCTCCAACTTCCTGCGCTTCCGTTCTTTTTGCAATAAGGCCAACTCCCTTGAAGTCTGCCCGGCGACCGAGGTATTCTCCTCCGCACGGCGTATCAGATAAGGCATGACATCACGTACCGGGCCATAAGGCACATATTTCACTGCATTGTAGCCCTGCGCGGCCAAATTGTAGGTGATATGGTCACTCATCCCGAAGAGTTGTCCAAACCAAACATTACTGTCCGATGGCTCTATGCCCTTTTCCTGCATTTTTGAGATCAATTTGAGGCAGCTCTGCTCATTATGGGTCCCGGCAAAGAGTACAAAGCGGTCCAAATTTTCCATCATATAGTTGATGGCGGCATCAAAGTTTTCGTCGGTCTCTTTTTTGGAGGCACAGATGGGGCTTGGGTATTCTTTTTCCTTGGCCCTATCGTTCTCTTTTTCCATGTAGGCCCCCCTGACCACCTTGGCCCCGATGCTAAATTGTTCCGAAGCGGCAATATCCTTTAGTTTTTTGATATAATCCAATCGGTCCCAACGGTACATTTGGAAGGTATTGAACACAATGGCCTTTTCCTTGTTGTATTTGCGCATCATTTCCAGCACTAGGTCATCGGCGGCATCCTGCATCCAACTCTCTTCCGCATCGATGAGCAAGGACACGTCCAGATCGTGCGCTTTTTTACAGACCCTGTCGAACCGGTTCACCAATCGGCCCCATTCCGCTGTTTCGCTTTCGTTCAATGTATGGCCTGCACTCACTTTTTCAAACAGTTTGAAGCGACCAAAACCGGTGGGTTTGAACACCGCAAAGGGAATGGCATCCTTTTCTTTGACAAAATCGAGCACCTCCAAGGTCTTTTCCATGGCAAAATCGAACTGGTTGTCCACCTCCTTGCCCTCAGCGGAATAATCAAGGATGGAATAGACGCCCTTTTCGTACATTTTATCAATAATGGGGAGACAATCCTCTTCATTTACCCCACCGCAAAAATGGTCAAATACCGTGGCCCGAATCAGACCTTCAACAGGTAGATGGGCCTTTATGGCAAAGTTGGTCACCGCAGTGCCTATGCGCACTAGGGGTTCGTTGGCTATCATCTTAAAAAGGAAGTAGGCGTGCTCCAGTTGGGAGTCAGTCTTCAGCTCAAAAGCTATTGCGGTATTCTCAAAATTCGGCAACATTATTTGTAATCTATTTAAGATCCAAATATAAGTACGGAATCTATAACCTTTTCTATAAAAATAGTCTTTATTTAGTGGTGAAATTCAATTTATGGAATCGGTCAAATCACAAACCTACGAAGTACATATCGGGGAGTTGGCGCAAGCGGCCCTGAACCAGCATATTGCCAAAAAAAATTACTCCAAGATCTTTGTCTTGGTCGATACGAACACCAAGAAACATTGTTTGCTGGCATTCACGAAAATGTTCAGCGCTCCCATCGATTCCATTTTCGAAATTGATCCCGGTGAGGAAAATAAGCATATCCATACCTGTCTTCAGGTCTGGGAACATCTTTCCAACTTTGATGGGGACCGAAAAAGCCTCTTGATCAATCTTGGCGGTGGTGTGCTCACCGATCTTGGCGGTTTTGTGGCTTCCACATTCAAGCGGGGCATCGATTTCATCAACATCCCCACTACCCTGCTTTCCATGGTGGATGCCTCCATTGGCGGGAAAAACGGCGTTGATCTTGGAGCCTTGAAGAACCAGATTGGGGTCATCAACCAACCACAAATGGTGTTGGTGTTCCCTGAATTTTTAAAGACGCTGGATCCAAGACAGGTGACGAGTGGCTTTGCGGAAATGCTAAAGCATGGGCTTATCAAGGATGCCGCCTATTGGGCTGATTTAAAGGAGAAGAACAATTTCACGGATGCCTCCAGTATTCAAAAATCCATTTCCATCAAGAATGATGTGGTGTTGATCGACCCCACTGAAAAGGGGTTGCGCAAGATCTTGAATTTTGGGCATACCTTGGGACATGCCATTGAATCCTATTGCCTAGAAAATCCAAATAAGAAAACTCTTCTGCACGGAGAGGCCATCGCCATCGGCATGATCTTGGAAGGTTATCTGTCCCACGAATTGAAAGGTTTGCCGAAATTGGCACTTGAAGAGATCAAGGAAACATTTTTACGCTATTTTGAAAAAGTGGACTTTGACACGGATGATATCGATTCCATATTGAAACTCCTTAAATACGACAAGAAAAATTCCCATGGCGATATCAATTTTGTGCTTCTCCAGGCCATCGGTGATGCGGTCACGGACATCAAAGTGCCTGAAGAACTCTTCCAGAAGGCTTTCGATTACTACGCGGAATGAAGCAGCATATACTTTCTACCTGCTTGATTTCCCAGGGGATGAAAAAACGAAGATTTTTATTGACCCTGATTCAGATACCGTTCTTTTAGAATACGGACATGGTGCGCTTGGTGCCCACTAATGATGAAACCCATGGCCCGAACGCTCATGGGAGATCCACTGGCAACTCCCTTGCGTTTCAATGCCTCTTCGTCAAAGGATTTGAACAAGGTGATGGTGGAATCCCGAACGGCCTTGTACTCACCCATCAAGTCCTGCATGGCCCTACCATTGGCGTTGGAATACGGCACAAACAAATCCTGATCGAATCCAGGTAGATCAACCTTATCGTTCCGGGCAAAACGAAGCGCACGATATTGAAAAACTCTCTCGGTGTCTATGATGTGGACCAATACTTCGGCCAAGGTCCATTTTCCTTCCGCATAGGCAAAAGAAAGCCTACTTTCAGGGATTTTTCCCAAAAGGGACAACAATTCCTCTTTTCCATCCATCAAAGCATCCATTAGGGAAACTTCCCCCAATGCCATGATATAGGTATGGTAAAAAGGATTGTACTCAGACGTGGGCAACTCTGAAAGAAACATGGTCCTTTGGTAAGTAAATTACATCTCGTTGAAAATCGTGTGCATCAAACGCTTTTTGTCGTTGATGCTCTCTTCCAACGAAATCATGGTCTCCGTTCTGCTGATACCGTCAATGTCATCGATCTTGAAGATGATGTTCTTGGCATGGGTGGTATCCTTGGCCCTGATCTTACAGAAAATGTTGAACTTTCCTGTGGTGATGTGGGCAACGGTAACGTAGGGAATCTGGTTGAGCCTTTCGAGCACAAACTTGGTCTGATGGGTCTTTTCCAGAAAAATGCCCACATACGCTATAAAGGAATAGCCCAGTTTTACATAGTCGAGGGTAAGTGAAGAACCACGGATGATTCCTGCTTCTTCCATCTTTTTGACCCTAACATGGACCGTGCCCGCCGAAATCAACAACTTTTTGGCAATGTCGGTAAAAGGTGTCCGGGTGTTGTCTATCAACATGTCCAATATCTGGTGGTCGACTTCGTCTAACTTAACTTTGTTCATTATCTTGAAATTTTCAGCAAAATTAGTGAATTGAGGAAATTTACGTAATAAAATTGGTTCTTTTTTAAATAAAACGCAAGAAAGCCTTGTGGATAGTTACTTAATTTTTGATTTGGAGCAATAAATTAACAATTTTATGATGCTCCGGCACAAGTCCAAAATCCTTTAAATCAATACATTCTATTGTTTCATGACCGTAAAATCCTTCAAGCGTGCCCATTTCAATGATTTCAGGTTCAAAAATGATTTTTTCACCTTCCAGCACTTCCTTATATCGAATTCCGATCATTTCTTCGTCCAGTTCCGGGTTCAGCACGCTTGGATTCTTGACCAGAACATCAAAGAAAAGTTTATTGTTTTCGGGAATCTTGAAATAATCTTTTGGAGTGAAATTATCCACTAGATTCATGGCAATGGTTTTCAGCGCTTCGATAAGGGCATGGAAAATGAATTCCCGGGTCCTTTCCCTTTCATAGTCCTTTGGAAAATGCCCCGCCTCGAACAAGATGGTCGGTGTGTCTGTCATCTGGAAGGCATCGCCTACGCAATTATCATTAAAACCGTCATCGTACCTCCCCACCTGCCCTGGAATGAGTTTTTGGAGCAAGGTATCCATGGCCACAATGATCTTCATGGCCGTCTCACGTGTGGGGGTCACATCCCGCGCTTCGTTGCTGGCGGGGGACAAAAAGGAAACCGTGGCGGGTTTGTCCGTTGCACCTGCACTAAAAAGTGTCCGTTGGTCGTGGAGATTAAAACAGAAGTCAGGTTGGAATTCCTCAAAGAGTTGTCGCAATGCCACACTCTCCGGTTGGGTGAGCATCTTTGCGTCCCTATTCAGGTCAACTCCATTCTTGTTTACCCTCGTGTATGCCTTGGCACCATCTGGGTTGAGCATGGGTACGATCATCAGTGTGCAATGCTCCAATATACTTTTTGCGAGAGCCTCATCAGATTGTAAAAAATTGACCATATCCCAAACCGCTTTTGTGGTCGTGGACTCGTTCCCGTGCATTTGGGACCACATCAATATCTTTTTGCTGCCTTTCCCCAGAGAGAAGCCATATAGGGTTTTGCCGCTGACAGCATTTCCAATTTCCATCAAAGGAGCGGATAGTTTGGAAAAGCAGCTTTCCTCCAACATCGCTTGGGTAATGTACCTTCCTTTTATCGAGAGCTCTTTATAGGCTGAATGATCAATCACGGGCTTGCAAATAAGCCACAAAAATAACCATGTATTATTTTACAATTGTAACTATTCAATATTTCAAACATTTACATATGTATACTTATTGGCGAATGACATTCTTGATTTTGAACACATTTGTAAACAACATAAATCAATAAACATCTAATTATTTAAATATCAGTTATATATGTCAATTTATATGATGCACTTGTTTTAATTTTTGAAAATATTTCAAAGATTTATTTCTCACTTTAGAAATCTGGTTTGTACATTTGAAATATGAAAATTTACATTTGTGGATGATGAAATAATTTCCCGGATTCAGACTGTGATCGCACATTACGGTTTATCGGTTTCTGCTTTTGCGGATGAGATCGGGGTACAGCGTTCCAGCATTTCACATTTGCTCAGCGGAAGGAACAAACCCAGTTTGGACTTTGTAATGAAACTGGTGAACGCCTACCCTGAGGTAAACTTGTATTGGCTGCTAAAGGGTGAGGGCAGCTTTCCTGAAAGTAAAGATGTAAAACCGGAAAGCCCTAAAATTCCTGTGCCAGAGGAAGAGATAGCCGGCCAATCGGTTGATGTTCCGCCATCACCCGTAAAGGAAATTGTCCCTAAAGCGCCGCATACCATTGTCCTGTTGTTTGAGGACGGGACTTTTCAAACCTACAAGGGCAAAAAAGATTGACCCGTTCGAGTTCTTTCCGTTTCTTTGCACTATGGTAAAATATCTCTTTTCTGGACTCGTCCTATTGTTCTTTTCAGCATGTGGAGAAGCTCCCCAACGCAATTGTACCGATTTTAAAACAGGCAAGTTCATCTTTACCGCCACCATCAATGGGGAGGAAAAAATGACCACTTTTCACAGGACTTTGGATATCGAAGTGGATGAGTTTGAGGGCAAAAAGGATTCTTCCTCCATCCGATGGATCAATGATTGCGAATATGTACTAAAGAATCTGAACCCGAAGAACAAAGCCGAGGAAAAATCCATCCACATAAAGATATTGAGCACCACCGAGTCTTCTTATACATTCGAATACGGCGTGGTTGGGGATACCAAGAAATTCAAGGGCACTGCCCACAAAATCCAATAAGGTTTAAACGGATCTAATTCGGTCGCTGGAACAGAAGTTCTGGGTTGGCTTCTTTGTGTTTTTTACACATCCGTTGTTGCTGTTTGACCGTAAGGGTGCTTCCATCATGGCTCCAGCCTGGAGGACCAAAAATATACATAAGCTTGTGAGATAATTTGTCCACTTTTTTCACATCGTTCCAAATATCCTTGAACTCATGGGTCAAAATGACCATCGGATTATAGGAATCCGGTGAATGGATCACCCCATATTTCACATCGATATCATCATCCAGTTCTTTCCACGTACCGAACATCTTGTCAAAAATATTGAGAAACCCACCGTGGTTCTTGTCCAAGTATTCCACATTCTGGGCGTGGTGTACCTGGTGCATGGTGTGCGTGTTCATGAACTTTTCTAGAAACCCCAATTTGGGCACATAGACCGAATGTAGTTGAAACTGCCACAAGGCTTCGATGCCCAAACAAACCACCACCATTTCGGGCGGGAAACCAATGGCGGGCAGCCATGCGTAAAAAAATGGTTTGTAAAGAATGGTGAACCATCCGTTCCGAACGGCGGTCCCCAAATTGAAGTTGTCCGAAGAGTGGTGCACGATATGGGCGGCCCAAAGGATACGGATCTCGTGGTTGGCCCTGTGGAACCAATAATAGGTGAAATCATCGGCCACTTGACAGATGATCCAGATATACCAAGCGTAGCCAAAGGATTCGTAGCCCAAAAAATTGGTCCTTACCCCATTGACCACAGGGTTGCAGAGTTCGTAGACGCCTTCGAACAGGACAATGGCGAAGGCCACTTTGAACAGTGGGCCCAAAATGGCGGACCCTACTCCCATGAAGCCGCTGGCGGCCAAATCTTTCCAATTGTAAATGTGGTCGTCCCCATGTGCCTTGCTATATGTCAACTCCAGTAAAATAAAGGCAATAAATACAGGTACGCCGTAAACCAGCGGGTTGGTGAAATCCATAAAGAGGTTTTAAGATAACTTTTTTAGATGTGTATATGTAACTCTTGTGACAAAATAGGTAGAAAAAGCGTCAAAACAAAGTGGTTTGATCAGAAGTGTCATTATTTGTCTCGATATCGTCATTGGGGTCATCTATGGACTCTTCATCCACCACTTCGATATCTTCTGTGCGCATCTCCTCGGGCTCTTCAAAAGGCAGGGACTCCATTACATTGATGTTCTTCACTTTTTCCGTGGTCAATTGGTTGCCCAAAGCCTTGATTCCTTTGATGGATATGAAGTCTTCCACATTCACCTCCAAGCTGGGCTTGGCATCTTTTCCGCGGGGTTTCACAAACTCAACTTCCAAAACAGGTCTCCAGTCCGTGGTCACCAGCTCCATAAAGGATTTTGGATGTTCCGAGATGACTAGTTCTTCCTTGTTGGGGCTTTCCACCAAAAAGCGTTTTAGATAGTAGCGCTCTTTTTCTCCTTCGTAATGGACAACGGAAATGGGTTTTTTGGGATTCCACTTTTCAAGGACCACCATGCTATCGCTGAAACGGGTGAGCAGGTCGGGCAGTATGGTCTTCACCGTGCCCTTTTGATCAATGACCAGTAATAGGTCATCGCCCTTGAATTCTCCGAGCAGTTCCCCTCTTCCGTCCACGTTCAATCGGCTGACAATATCATCGAACCAAATCTTTCTGGGTTTGAGTGTGGATACGCCTTTTTCTTTCAGTTCGATGCGCTTGACCGGGTATTTGGTGACCAGATTGCCCTTAGATGCTCTTCCTTTGATGAGCACATCGGCAAAATCGAGGTCCCATTTCAGCTTTTTTATACTGCCCGATTGGCGCAGCAATACGGTGACCACTTCGGCTTCACCATTGGGGTTTGCTGAAAAATACAACACTTCGGAGGAGGTGTTTTCGCCCGCCAAGGGATACATTTTGTCCCGGGTGATACTGGTGACATTGAACCTTTTGATGTAGCTGGGGCCGCCCTTGCCCTCTTTGTAGATCATGTTGTACACCGTCCGCTTATCCTTTTTCTTGAACACGGCCACATGGATGATATTTTTACCCACAAAGACCTTGGAGTCCACTTTGGTGACCATCATCTCCCCTTTTTCAGTAAAGACGATTACGTCGTCAATGTCGCTGCAATCCGCCACATATTCATCCCGTTTCAAAGAGGTTCCAATGAATCCCTCTTCCCGGTTCACATAGAGCTTGGTATTGCGGATAACCACTTTGGTGGCCTCGATGTCATCAAAGATTCTAATCTCTGATTTACGCTCCCTGCCGTCACCGTATTTCTTTTTGAGTTCCTTGAAGTAATCGATCGCAAACTCCACCAAATGTGCCAAATGGTGCTTGGTCTGGGCAATCTTTTCTTCGAGGCCCTCGATGAGTTGTTGGGCCTTTTCCAGATCGAATTTGGAAATCCGTTTGATCCGGATCTCGGTCAACCGGACAATGTCTTCCTCGGTCACTGCCCTCTTTAGGTGTGTGGTATGCGGTTTCAGACCTTTGTCGATGGCAGCGATCACGCCTTCCCAGGTTTCCTCTTCTTCAATGTCCCGGTAGATCCGGTTTTCAATGAAAATACGTTCAAGAGATGCAAAGTGCCACTGTTCTTCCAGTTCATCCAATTGTATTTCAAGTTCTGCTTTAAGCAACTCCACGGTATTGTCAGTGGAACGTTCGAGCATTTCCTTGACCCCGATGAACAGAGGTTTGTTGTCCTCGATAATACAACCCAATGGCGATATGGACGACTCACATGCCGTAAAGGCGTAAAGGGCATCAATGGTCTTGTCGGGGGACAATCCTGGGGGAAGGTGGACCAATATTTCCACTTCCGCCGCCGTGTTGTCCTCTATTTTTTTAATCTTGATCTTGCCTTTTTCGTTGGCCTTCAGGATAGAATCGATCAAACTGGACGTATTGGTCCCGTAGGGTATTTCGTTGATGACCAACGTATTTTTGTCCAAGGTCGAAATTTTGGCCCTGACCCGAATTTTTCCGCCTCGTAGTCCTTCATTATAATTGGTCACATCGATGATGCCTGCGGTCGGGAAATCAGGATAGAGGGTAAATCGTTGTCCTTTCAGGTGTTTTATGGATGCATCAATGAGTTCAATAAAGTTGTGGGGCAATATTTTGGTGGAAAGTCCCACGGCAATTCCCTCGGCTCCTTGGGCCAATAACAACGGAAATTTAACAGGAAGGTTGACGGGCTCCTTTTTTCTGCCATCGTAAGAAAGTTGCCATTCGGTGATTTTGGGACTGTAAATGACCTCCAAGGCAAACTTGGAAAGCCTCGCCTCAATGTAACGGGGTGCTGCAGCCCCATCCCCTGTCAGGATATTTCCCCAGTTCCCTTGGGTATCGATCAGCAAATCCTTTTGACCTATCTGTACCATGGCATCAGCAATACTGGCATCGCCATGGGGGTGGTACTGCATGGTGTGCCCCACCACATTGGCCACTTTGTTGTATCTCCCATCGTCCAGTTCCTTGAGGGAATGCATAATCCTGCGCTGCACTGGCTTGAAGCCATCCTCAATAGCGGGCACGGCGCGTTCCAAAATCACATAAGAGGCATAGTCCAAGAACCAGTCTTTGTACATGCCCGTCACCTTCACCAAGCTGTCCTGGGAATTGTCGGGGTTCCCTAGGCCTTCATCGTTCAGTTCTTCGTTCTCTTCCATTTAGAAGGATGTGCATTTATTTGTTCTATAGTTGGTTTTCTTCAATCAGGTCAAGTTCTACTTTAAGGTTGTTTATGATGAATTCCTGCCTGTCCGGAGTGTTTTTTCCCATATAAAACTCCAACAGATTGTCAATGCTCATCGCCTTGTCGAGCATTACAGGTTCCAGACGGATATTGTCACCTATGAAATGCTTGAACTCATCCGGAGAAATTTCGCCCAATCCCTTAAACCTTGTGATTTCTGGTTTTCCGGTCAATTTTGTGATGGCGTTCCTTTTCTCCTCTTCGCTGTAGCAGTAGATGGTTTCTTTTTTGTTCCTCACCCTAAAAAGTGGGGTCTGTAAAATGTAGAGGTGGTTTTCCTTGATCAATTCCGGAAAAAATTGGAGAAAGAACGTGATCAACAGCAAACGAATGTGCATCCCGTCCACATCGGCATCGGTAGCGATCACGATATTGTTGTATCGCAGGTCTTCCATGGATTCCTCGATGTTCAAGGCCGCCTGTAGCAGGTTGAACTCCTCGTTCTCATAGACGATTTTTTTGGACATCCCGTAGGAATTCAACGGTTTGCCACGAAGGCTGAACACGGCTTGGGTGTTCACGTCCCTTGATTTGGTGATGGATCCGGATGCGGAATCGCCCTCGGTGATGAAAAGGGTGCTCTCCAATCGTCGGTCACTTTTCATATCCTGAAGGTGGACACGGCAATCGCGTAATTTTTTATTGTGAAGACTTGCCTTTTTGGCGCGTTCACGGGCCAATTTCCGGATTCCGGACAGTTCTTTGCGCTCCCGTTCCGCTTGAACGATTTTGCGCTGAAGTGCTTCCGCTGTCTGGGGATTCTTGTGCAGGTAGTTATCTAGATAGGTGCCCAAAAAGTCGTTGATGTAGGTGCGGACCGTGGGCAGGTCGCCACCCATGTCGGTGGAACCGAGTTTGGTCTTGGTCTGACTTTCGAAAACAGGTTCCATCACTTTAATGGAAATGGCTGAAATGATGGACTTTCGAACATCTGAAGCATCATAGTTTTTGCCGTAAAAATCGCGGATGGTCTTCACCACGGCCTCCCTGAAGGCGGCTTGGTGCGTTCCGCCTTGTGTGGTATGCTGCCCGTTCACAAAGGAATGGTACTCCTCGCTGTACTGGGTCTTGCTGTGGGTCATGGCCACTTCGATATCCTCCCCTTTCAAGTGAATGATCGGGTAGAGGAAGTCGTCCTCGTTGTTGTTGTCCTCCAAAAGGTCCTTCAACCCATTTTCAGACTGATATTTTTCCCCATTGAAAATAATGGTGAGCCCGGGATTGAGGTAAACGTAATTTTTGAGCATGCGTTCCACATACTCGTTT
The DNA here is from genome assembly GCA_030148335.1 of Allomuricauda sp. GTDB lineage: Bacteria > Bacteroidota > Bacteroidia > Flavobacteriales > Flavobacteriaceae > Flagellimonas. Next base: position 56,455 of record JASBTQ010000025.1, read on the forward strand.
CGGTATTTGTAATTTTTGAAAATGGTATCGTCCGGCGTAAAGCTGATCTTGGTGCCCCTTCTTCGGGAGGTCTCATCCAAAAGCTCTTCATTGACGAGGTTTCCTATGTTGAACTCAGCGGACTTGGACTGCCCATCCCTATTGGATTCCACTTTGAAAAAAGAAGACAGGGCGTTTACGGCCTTGGTACCTACCCCGTTCAATCCGACAGATTTTTTAAAGGCACGGGTATCGTATTTGCCCCCGGTGTTCATTTTGGAGACCACATCCACCACTTTGCCCAAAGGAATGCCCCGTCCATAATCCCGCACGTTCACCAAATTGTCCTTTATGGTGATCTCGATGGTTTTCCCTGCACCCATGACAAATTCATCGATACAGTTGTCTATCACTTCTTTGAGCAATATGTAGATGCCATCATCTGCGGACGACCCATCGCCCAATTTACCAATGTACATACCGGGTCGCATACGAATATGCTCCTTCCAATCCAGGGAACGGATATTATCCTCTGTATACTGGGTTTCTGCCATGAATCTAATAAGGGTTAATCCTTGCTAATATAAAATTTAGGGGCAAAAATTAAGGCGAAGAACCAAGAAAGTAATCAACAATGAAAACCTTCAATTGTTAATATACATCAAGCCTTGGCCTTCTTTTTTTGCTGTATGGAGAGGTAAGTGACCCCAAAAATCACCACCATCATTCCAAGTAATTGACCATACGTCAATCTTTCGTTCAAAAATACAAAAGCCAAAAGTATGGTGGAAACCGGACCTAAGCTTCCCAAGATGGAAAAATTGGAGGCTCCCAGGCGTTCTATGGATGCCGAGACCAGAAAAGAAGGGACCAAAGTCGCCAAAATGGCCATGGCAATGCCGTATAAGTAAACCGGCAAAGGATATTCCAAAAGTTGCCAGTTTCCTGCAATGAGGTAATGCAGAAGGATACATCCCGTGGAAACAATCATGGCGTAACACGTAAAGCGCAACATCCCAAATTTTGGGATCAACCAACCACTGCCCACCAAATAGGAAGCGTAGGTGATGGCACTCAACAGTACCAAAAAGCCACCCCATAACACCCCATTTCCACTTATGTCCAATTCGTTCCAAAAGGTGATGACTACGCCAATGTAGGTGATAATAATCGCGACGGTCTGGACTTTGGTGATTTTCTGTTTGAAAAATAGCCAAGAGAGAAATACAACAATAGTGGGATATACAAACAGTATGATCCGTTCCAAGCCTGCCTTGATGTAATTCAGCCCCAAAAAATCAAAATAGCTGGCCAAGTAATAACCCACAAACCCAAAAAGGAACAGCCACGCATAATCCTTTCGTTTGATTTGGACGGATGGTTTTTTCTTTCGAATCAGAAAGAGAATAAAAAGGTAAAACGGAAGCGAAAAGAGCATTCGAAACAAGAGCAGGTCCAAGGTGTCCACATGGTATTCGTAGGCCAATTTGACCATGACGGCCTTGGAGGAAAAGAGAATCACCCCAAAAATCCCGTAGAAAATACCCAAGCTTTTGACTGACATACATCAAAGCTATGCTTGGTCCAAATTTTTAGCGAATGGAAATGGATGGAATTACAACGGTCAGTGCTTACACATTGAACCTAAAGTGCATGATATCACCATCTTTCACAATGTATTCCTTGCCTTCGACCCGCATACGGCCAGCTTCCTTTACTTTGGATTCGCTGCCGTATTTGATATAGTCATCGTATGAAATGACCTCGGCACGGATAAAGCCTTTTTCAAAATCGGTATGGATCACCCCCGCGGCCTGTGGCGCAGTGGCACCAACGGGAATGGTCCACGCCCTCACCTCTTTTACACCAGCAGTAAAATAGGTTTCCAAATCCAATAATTTATAGGCGCCACGGATGAGTTTGGCTGAACCTGGTTCGGAAAGGCCCAAATCTTCCAAGAACATCTGGCGCTCTTCGTAGGTTTCCAACTCGGTGATGTCGGCTTCAGTACCTACGGCCAGGAAGATGACCTCGGCATTTTCATTGGCCACGGCCTCCTTCACCTTTTCCACATAGGCATTGCCCGTAGTGGCTGAACCTTCATCTACATTGCACACGTACATGACGGGTTTGTCGGTAATCAATTGCATGGGGCTGACGTATTCGTCACGATCTTCTTCACTGATTTCGATGGCACGGACCGAAGTCCCAGACTCCAAGCCTTGTTTGATGGCATTGAGCACCGCCTCTTCCTTTTGGGCTTCCTTGTTCCCTGTTTTGGCGGCCCTTTTTACTTTTTCAAGCTTTTTGTCCACACTTTCCAGATCCTTGAGTTGGAGTTCCATATCGATGGTCTCTTTGTCACGGATCGGGTTTACGGAACCATCCACGTGAACGATATTGTCATTGTCAAAACAGCGCAACACATGTAGGATGGCATCGGTTTCGCGGATATTTCCCAAAAACTGGTTGCCCAAACCTTCGCCCTTGCTGGCTCCTTTGACCAATCCGGCAATGTCCACGATCTCTACCGTTGCAGGAACCACTCGCTCGGGGTGGACCAACTCCTCCAGTTTCTCCAAACGCTGGTCGGGCACGTTCACCACGCCAATATTGGGCTCAATGGTACAAAATGGGAAATTGGCACTTTGTGCCTTTGCATTGGAAAGACAATTGAACAAAGTTGATTTTCCTACGTTGGGCAATCCTACAATACCGGCTTTCATTGAATACTATTCTATTTTTGAGGCTGCAAATATAAGTTGAAGTTTTGGGATAGGGAGCTTAAAATCCTTTCAGTAAAAGATAGATGCCGATACCGAACAGGACAATGATCCCCAGAATGGCCACCAAGGACAGGATGCACCCCGCCTGTTTCCATATTCCGCCGTATTCTTTTTCTGTTTCTTCCATAAAAAACCCCGAACTAAGGTCCGGGGCTAAATTACATGTTTTTTATTGCTTATCCGTTCGGGTGCATAAAACGCTGCTTGCCCAAAAGTTCCTCTTCGCTTTCCACATGGTCCTCATCGGGCACACAGCAATCCACTGGGCAGACCGCTGCACATTGGGGCTCTTCGTGGAAACCCCTGCACTCTGTGCATTTATCAGGAACAATATAATATATTTCGTCACTGACGGGCTCTTGCACCTCTTCGGCATTCACCGCTTTTCCATTGGGCAGGACCACATCTCCCTCGAGGGAAGTCCCATCACTGTACCTCCATTCGTCCGCACCCTCATAAATTGCAGTGTTTGGGCATTCTGGCTCACAAGCACCACAGTTTATGCATTCATCTGTTATAATTATCGCCATAATTTTCCTTTCCTTTTGGGTTGATTCTTTTCAGCATGCTTACTTTTGACAAAAATAAACCCTAGTAATTTAGTGTACAAATATAATGACACCGTATATGGAAACCATCCAAGCTTTTGTTAAACTCGGAAAACACCTAACGGATTTTTGTGAAAAATGTTATTCGAATGATGGAAATTTGGATGCGGATTTCAACGAAGTCGTCGCAAGGGCCAGGCAGATGAACGGTTGGTTCACCAAAGACAATATCCTGCATGCATTGGCGCAATGGGGTGCTTTGTTGACCGAAGAAAACCTTACGGATTGGCTGTCCCACTACCCCATCAAAAAAACAGCTTCACCAAAAACGGTGGGCATTGTAATGGCCGGAAACATCCCTCTGGTCGGGTTTCACGATTTTTTGTGCGTGCTGCTTTCCGGGAACAACGTATTGGCGAAACTGTCGTCCAACGATAAGGTGTTGTTGCCCTATCTTTCAAATTATCTGATACAACAAGAACCCTCACTGGCCGACCGTATTGCCTTCACCGAAGGAAAAATGGAAGGTTTTGATGCAGTTATCGCTACAGGGAGTAACAATACCAGCCGCTATTTTGAATACTATTTCGGAAAAAAACCGAACATCATCCGAAAGAACCGGAACTCGGTCGCCATATTGACTGGAAAGGAATCTACCGAGGAGCTGACCGCTCTCGGAGAGGATATTTTTAGGTACTATGGCCTGGGCTGCAGAAACGTGTCCAAGATCTATGTGCCGAAGGGCTATGATTTTGAACCTTTTTTCAATGCCATTTTCTCGTACAAGGATATCATCGACCAGCACAAGTATGCCAACAATTACGATTACAACAAGGCGGTATACCTGATGAGCAATTTTAAGATCCTGGACAATGGCTTTTTGATATTGAAGGAAGATGATGGACAAGCCTCCCCTATTTCGGTGCTTTTTTATGCGTATTATGATTCGGAAGAAACACTGGCGAAGGAATTGACTGCACAGGAAGAACAGATCCAATGCATTGTTTCCAAAAAAGGAGGCATCGGTTTTGGCGAGACCCAAAAGCCAAAACTTCATGACTATGCCGATGGTGTGGACACCATGGATTTTCTTTTGAAACTTTAAGGAAATCCTAACCATCAGATTCGTTTTCTGATCCAAGTTTTTTTTAGACCTTTACCCCTTAAACCAAGGAAATGAAAAAGCACAACTTTAGCGCAGGCCCTTGCATTTTGCCCAAAGAGGTAATGCAAAAGGCATCCGAGGCCGTTCTGGAACTGGATGGCATCGGTCTTTCGCTCATTGAAATCTCACACCGCAGCAAGGAATTTGTGGCCATCATGGAAAAGGCCCGTTCCTTGGTCTTGGAACTATTGGGTCTTGAGGGAAAAGGGTACCAAGCCCTCTTCCTACATGGAGGGGCCAGTCTGCAGTTTTTGATGACGGCCTACAATCTTTTGGACAAAAAAGCGGGCTATGTGAACACGGGAACGTGGAGCCAAAAAGCCATCAAAGAGGCCCGTTTGTTGGGTGATGTGATGGAAGTCGCTTCCTCACAGGAACAAAATTTCAATCATATCCCAAAGGGATATTCCGTGCCGTCGGACCTAGATTACCTGCACCTGACCTCCAACAATACTATTTTTGGTACACAGATAAAGGAATTTCCCAAAACCAATGTGCCATTGGTCTGTGATATGAGCTCGGACATCTTTTCCCGTCAGCTCGATTTTTCCAAATTTGACCTGATCTATGCCGGAGCGCAAAAGAACATGGGTCCTGCTGGGGCCACTTTGGTGGTGGTGAAGGAAGATATTTTGGGCAAAGTATCCCGAAAAATTCCCTCCATGCTGGATTATTCCATCCATGTGAAGCAGGAGAGCATGTTCAACACCCCTCCTGTTTTTGCGGTCTATGTGTCCATGCTGACACTGCAATGGCTCAAGGACCTTGGTGGAATTGCCGCCATTGAGGAGATCAATGAACGCAAGGCCAACCTGATTTATTCGGAGATTGACCTTAACCCTGTGTTCTCTGGGTATGCAGCCAAGGAAGACCGTTCCCTCATGAACGCGACCTTCAACATCACCGACGATGCGTTGAAGGACACTTTTGATACCATGTGTAAAGAAGCTGGAATCAGTGGGATCAATGGACATCGATCTGTGGGCGGTTACCGGGCTTCCATGTACAATGCCCTGCCCATGGAAAGCGTTGGGGTCTTGGTGGATATCATGAGCGAATTGGAAAAGAAAGGATAATATAATGATGAAAATATTGGCCAACGATGGGTTGGCAAATGAAGGCATTTCTTTGCTTGAAAAAGCTGGTTTTGAGGTAAACCTTACTCATGTTGCCCAAGAACAACTGGCCAACTTTATCAACAAGAACGGAATCAGCGGTCTTTTGGTGCGTAGTGCTACGGAGGTCGATAAGAAAACCATAAATGCATGCCCTGGCCTGAAATTGATCGGTCGTGGTGGTGTGGGTATGGACAATATTGATGTGAAGCATGCCGAATCCAAGGGAATCCATGTCATCAATACCCCCGAAGCCTCCTCAGAATCAGTGGCCGAACTGGTATTTGGGCATCTGTTCAATGGAGTCCGTTTCCTTCACGATTCCAATCGCAATATGCCCTTGGATGGCGATAGCATGTTCAAACAGCTGAAGAAAAGCTATTCAGGAGGAGTTGAACTGCGAGGCAAAACCTTGGGTATTATCGGTTTTGGTAAAATTGGTCAGGCCACGGCCAAAATGGCATTGGCACTGGGAATGAAGGTCATCTTCACGGATCACCATACCGACAAGGCCACGCTGAACGTCTCTTTTTATGACGGACAGTCCATAAATTTCAATCTGGAAGCGGTGGATCTGGATGCTGTGCTGAAACAATCCGATTTTGTGAGCATCCACGTGCCCGCACAGGAAAAATACATTATCGGGAAAAAGGAGCTTGCAAAAATGAAACATGGGGCAGGAATCATCAATACTTCCCGGGGTGGCGTGCTGGACGAAGTGGCCCTTGTGGATGCTTTGGACAGTGGACACCTATCGTTTGCCGGATTGGATGTGTACGAATCCGAACCGAAGCCGGAGATCAAGATCTTGATGAATCCCAAAATATCCCTTTCGCCTCATATCGGCGCCTCTACCGTCGAGGCACAGCAACGCATTGGTGTGGAATTGGCCCAACAAGTGATCAAATTGCTAAAATAGCTGCTTTTTACTGTCTGATTAGAACTTCAAAACCTAGTTTTTTGTACATTGTTCTTCTAACCTTAACGTAAAGAAAAGATGTCAGGATTATTGGATTTATTGAACAGCCCCATGGGCAGACAAATGATCAGCGGGGTTGCCAACCAAACAGGACAATCGGAAAGCAAGACAGCAGATGTATTGAGCATGGCCATGCCCCTTTTGATGGGTGCCATGAAAAAAAATGCTTCAACACCGGGTGGCGCACAGGGACTGATGGATGCCCTGTCTTCCAAACATGACGGTAGCATTTTGAACGATCTGGGCGGACTTTTTGGCGGTGGCGTGGACCAAAGTGTGGTGAACGATGGTGCAGGCATACTTGGCCATGTACTGGGATCCAAACAGCCACAAGTGGAAAATGCCCTGAGCAGTAAATCCGGTCTGGATGCCGGGACCATATCCCAAATATTGAAAATTGCGGCCCCTATCCTATTGGGTTATTTGGGCAAACAGACCCGTCAACAAAACGTGAACAGTCCCGATGGCCTCAATGGTCTTTTGGGAGGTTTGATGGGCGGAAACAAAAAGGCCGCAAAACAACAATCCCTTATCGAGACTTTTTTGGATTCCGATGGTGATGGCAGCGTCATTGATGATTTGGCCGGAATGGTACTGAATAGCGGAAATACCAAGAAAAGCGGATTGGGCGGTATGCTCGGCGGACTTTTCGGGAAATAAAGTCCACTTAACGATATTTAACAGGGCCGTTTGAAGATTCAAACGGCTTTTTTTGTATATTAATGATATGGAAAAGAACTATTTAAAACTTTTATCAAACACTTTTTTTTCGGCTCTTTTTTTGGTGTCCTGCACGACCCAGAAGCAAGCCGTGGATGTTTCGAATGAGGAACAGGCCGTGTTCAATTCCGATGATGAACAGCCTGTGGAGATCAAGGATGAAGAAACGGAATATGAGATCATCATCATTGAGCCCGGATTTTACACATGGCTACAGTCCATTGCAAGGCCGGAAGGCTATTATTCCCAGAGTTTTCTGGAAAACCGGAACGCCATTTTGGTCACCAATTGGAACCAACGGGTTTTGCAACCCTCTATGTACAATCCCAATCTGTACGAAATGCAGATCAATTACGACCCCAATATCGACTATGGTTATGAGGTCAACTACAAGCTCTACAACTACTTTGTCTATTTCCAACGAAAATACAACCAACGTTTAGGCCCTTTCTTTCCTAGGATATAATGTCTTATTTTTGTGACAACTATGTCTAGGCAATGGAAAAATTGAAAAAGCGTTGGGAAATCCAGGAAAACTGGCAGTTGCTTTTCCCTGTTCTTGGTGTCCTATTGACAATCTTCGCTTCTTTTCTAATTGTCAGGAATTCACCCAAATGGTTTGGTGTGGAAAACAGTGGCTATGAATGGGTCATTCTTATCGCTTTTTGCATGATGATATCTTTTGGCTTGGTCCGCTTTTTCCTATGGTGCTTCAAAAAATTGGAGAACAGATGGAAAGTAACCTATAAGTGGGAAATGATCGCCATTTTCATTGTTTTTGCCATTACTGGGTCCCTTTCCGGCAAATTGGCCGGGCCACTGGTGGAATTGTTGGGTCTGGGGCGAGAAGCGACACATCCCGTTTTGTATTGGACCGCACGGATTGTCCTTATCCTTCCCATTTATAAAATCATCTTGGTCATTGTGGGATGGCTCTTCGGGCAGTTCAGATTCTTTTGGGAATTTGAGAAAAAAATGCTCCGACGAATGGGTCTGGGCTTTCTGCTGCCATAGTTTATGCTTTTTTTAACATGGATTATGCCAAGTGCTTGGTTACTTTGTTGGGTATGACCTCGTTCCTCCAAAAACGCATTGGCATTATTGTTTCCCTGATCATGTCCGTGGCCATCTTGGCCCCTTCCATGATAAAGTTGGGACATGCCTTGCATGGGCACAATTCGGAGAAGAAATGCGTGTCCTATGGAACAAACCATATCCACAGTTCAGATTTTGACTGTGATTTCCACGATTTTACGCTGGCATCCAAAGTTTTGTTCTCCTCCCAATTCGTGTACACACCGGTGGAGGTTCCCAACATTGTGTATTCCAGCACCTACTTTTCCAAAGTTTTTGAATCTTGTTCAGCTAAGCACTCGGCTTCAAGGGCGCCTCCAGTGGCATAAAAACCTATACCCTTACTGAATTTCAAAAACTATATCATCCTCGAATGAAACAATTTTATATTTCAATGCTTTTGGCATTGACACCTCTATTTATATACGCCCAAAACACATTGACGGGCAAAATAACGGATTCAGAAACCAATGGCCCTTTGGAGCAGGTATCCGTTTACTTTCCCCAACTGGAAAAAGGAACCGTGACCGATGTCAACGGGGATTTTACGCTAAAGGGACTTCCAGAAGGATCCTACAAATTGGTCGTTGCCTATCTGGGCTATGAAACCTATTCCACTTCTTTTCAGATCGTTTCCGGGGCAAACCAATTTGATTACCAGATGGTGCCATCAGCCATTGAAATCGATGAAGTGGTCCTCTCCACCCCTTTCCACAAATTGGAACGCGAAAATGTGATGAAAGTGGAGCAGAAATCCATTGCGGAGCTGAAAAGCAATGGCGCCATCACCCTTGCCGATGGAATCACCAATATTCCCGGGGTCTCTTCCGTTTCCACGGGTATGGGCATCGGAAAGCCCGTCATCCGGGGTCTGAGTTTTAATAGGGTGGTTGTCTATACCCAAGGGGTGCGCTTGGAAAACCAACAGTTTGGCGGTGAGCACGGTCTGGGCATAAACGACGCTGGGATATCAAGTGTAGAGGTCATCAAAGGGCCTGCCTCGCTATTGTATGGTTCGGATGCCTTGGGAGGCGTACTGTATTTGAACCCAGAAAGTTTTGAACTGCCCGGACAGACCTCAGGGGATGTCAACCTGAACTATTTCACCAATACCTTGGGCTATGGGGCCAATGCAGGTTTCAAGACTTCAGGGGAGAGATTCAAGTTTTTGGCACGTGGGGCCTATGCCTCCAACGCCGATTATGAAACGGGGGACGGAATAGGCGTCACCAATTCAAGATTCAATGAAGCGGATTTCAAAACAGGTCTTGCCTATCAGGCGACCCAATTCAAATCAGAGCTTCGGTACAACTACAATGCGTCAAAACTTGGTATTCCTGAAGAAATAGGCATCCAGAACAACGATCGTGATCCGCTTTTGCCCAACCAAGAGCTCTCCACGCACATCATCAGTTCCAAAAACAACTTTTTCTTTAAAAAATCGAGCCTGGAAGCCACCTTCGGATATACAATCAACGACAGAAAGGAATTTGAGGAACATCATCATCACGAAGAAGAAGAAGGCGAAGAACATGAAGAAGAGCATGAGGAAGAAGGCCCCGCACTGCATATGGAGCTGAGCACTTTCAACTATAATATCCAATTCAACCCACAGTGGGGCAAAATGACTACTATTTTTGGAATCCAGGGCATGCACCAAAAGAATGAAAACTTTGGAGAAGAAGTATTGATTCCGAATGCCATTACCAACGACTTTGGTATTTTGGCCACCTCGCATATCCATTTTGACCGAAGTGACCTGCAATTGGGGTTACGGTATGACCTCCGTTCCATCAATGGGGAAGAAAGTGGCTTGCTCGGCGAAGAAACCTACATTGGTGCTTTGGACAGGAATTTCAATAGTTTCAATGCATCAGCTGGGATTCGTATGGACCTTACGCCAAATATCATAGGCCGATTCAATCTTGCGACTGGGTTCAGGGCCCCTAACCTATCGGAATTGACGTCCAACGGCCTGCACAGTGGTGCCAACCGTGTGGAGATCGGGAATGCTGACCTAAAAAGTGAGCAAAATTTTCAGGTGGATGTAGCTCTGGAATACAACAACAAACATTTTGAAGCCTATATCAATGCCTTTTATAATGGTGTAAACGATTATATCTACTTGCAACCTACGGGAGAGTTTAGGGAGGAAGACCCGATCTATGACTTTCAGCAACAGAATGCGACCCTGTACGGAGGCGAATTTGGGTTCCATTTGCATCCCCATCCTTTGGATTGGCTCCATTTGGAGAGCAGTTACGATATTGTTTATGGACAGTTGGAGGACAAATCCAACCTACCCTTGATTCCTGCCAACCGATGGACGAACACCTTCCGGGTGGAATGGAATAAAAGGGCATCACAATACAGATGCTATGCATTTGTGACCCTTCAGACCCATTTTGACCAGAACAAGGTGGCTGATTTTGAAACCCCAACACCCCGATACAACCTATTCAATATGGGTATTGGCGGGGATGTGAGGATTTTTGATCAAAAAATTGGGTATAAAATCAGCGCGAACAACCTTTTTGATAAAAACTATATCTCCCATTTGTCCCGTTTGAAGACGGACGGCATTGCAAACATGGGCAGGAACATTGCTTTTAACCTAAGCATTCCGCTGTAAACAAATCCAAAACAGGAATTATAGTGAAATTAAAGGTCAATCTTTTTAGGTTGGCCTTTTTTCTTTGAAGCCAACAGATAAGTATAAATCCAAGTGAGCGTAAAGGTGGGAATCACATCCAGACCGGGGATAAGTTCCTCGGCAAAGGTGATCAAACCGGCAGCCTGCCCCACCCTGCCCTTGTACAATCGGGTCATTAGCCATCCGGCCACGGGTGCCCAGATTACATCGGAAAACTCCCCTATTCCAGGTATGGCGTAGGATATCATCCCGATGCCATCGAACAACAACCCTAAAAGAAGGTTGCGGTACTTGTTATCTTTTTCTTCTGCCATAAAGGAAAAATAGGAATTCCCTTTGAATTGAAAAAATGAAGTTTAGGACAAATCGGCACTGATCAGTTTCAGGAACTCGTTGCGCGTCTCTATTTTCTCAAACTGTCCCCTAAAACCGGAGGTTGTGGTCACAGAATTCTGTTTTTGGACCCCACGCATCATCATGCACATGTGCGAGGCCTCAATCACCACGGCAACGCCCTTGGGTTTCAATGTGGTGTTGATACATTCCAATATATCATGCGTCAAGCGTTCTTGGACTTGGAGCCTACGGGCAAACACATCCACCACTCTTGGAATCTTGCTCAGACCTACAATATGTCCATTGGGAATATAGGCCACATGGGCCTTCCCGAAGAATGGAAGCATATGGTGCTCACAAAGGGAGTACAACTCGATATCCTTAATGATGACCATATCGTCATACTTCTCGGCAAACATGGCGCCCTTCAGGATTTCCTCGGCGTCCTGCTTGTAGCCTTGCGTCAAGAAAAGCATAGCTTTAGCAGCACGTTCTGGCGTTTTTAATAAACCTTCACGGGTCACGTCTTCCCCAAGGTCGTCCATGATCTTGGCGAAGTGGTCCTTCACCTCATTGGTAATCTCTATGTTGTACTCTTCAAGGTTTGTATATGGTGCCATCAAGTGTTTTTTTGTGATAATAGGGCATTCAGTTTTTTGATCTTTGGATCGATGATGAACTGACAATACGGCTGCTGCCTGTGACCGTTATAATAATTATGGTGTTCCTCCTCGGCCAAATAAAATGGTTTTTCTTCGGATATGGCGGTCACGATCGGTGATGCAAAGATGCCTTCTTTTTCCAAAAGGGCAATGAATTCCTCCGCAAGATACCTTTGCTCTTGGGTCGTATAAAAAATCTCACTGCGGTATTGGGTGCCCACATCGTTCCCTTGTCGGTTCAGCGTGGTGGGGTCGTGCGTGGCAAAAAAGACCTCCAAAAGTTCCGTGTACGAAACTTGGGAAGGGTCAAAAGTAATCTTGATAGCTTCGGCATGGCCTGTCCTACCCGTACAGATTTCCCGATAGGCCGGATTTTTGATGTTTCCGCCCGTGTAGCCAGGAACTATTGCTGTTACACCGTTGAGTCGTTGAAAAACAGCTTCGGTACACCAAAAACAACCGCCAGCAAAAATGGCGGTCTCGACTGAATCATTTTTTTGTTCACTCATTATTCGTCAAAGTTAAACAAAATAGATTGTTCTTTGTCTATTTTGAAATAAAATGTTTTTAGGCTTAGTCGGTATCCTAACCAAAAACTTTATTTATAAAAATGTAATCTTTGTCCAATCAGCAGTAATCATTACTTTCACCCAGCGAAGCAGTTTTTCATGATCAAGGCTACAAATATCCAAAAAAGTTATGGCGACCTCAAGGTGTTGAAAGGGGTCGATATTGAAATCCAAAAAGGGGAAGTGGTTTCCATTGTGGGGGCTTCCGGTGCAGGGAAAACCACTTTATTGCAGATTTTGGGCACCTTGGACTCCCCTACCAACAAAGGGGAAAGCACGTTGTTGATCAACAATACTGACGTCAATCAATTGAATGACAAGAACCTGGCCCAATTCCGGAATGAGCATATCGGGTTTATTTTTCAGTTCCACCAGTTACTGCCGGAGTTCACTGCCCTGGAAAATGTCTGTATTCCAGCATTTATCAAAAAAACACCGAAAGAGCAAGCTGAAAAACGTGCGAAAGAACTGTTGGATTTTTTGGGGTTGAAAGATCGCTACGACCATAAGCCCAATGCCCTATCCGGGGGCGAACAGCAACGTGTTGCCGTGGCACGATCCCTAATGAACAATCCTTCTGTGGTGTTTGCGGACGAACCCAGTGGAAACCTGGATTCTGAAAGTGCGGATAACCTGCACAAACTGTTCTTTCAGCTTCGGGATGAATTCGGACAGACCTTTGTTCTGGTGACCCATAACCTTGAATTGGCAGATATGGCCGACCGCAAGCTCACCATGGTGGATGGCCTGATCGTTTCCAAAGACTGATATGACCAAAACAGAACTCAAGGATTTTTTGGATACCAAAGTGCAGGAATACAACCATCCCAAATTTTTGGAGGACGACCCGCTTCAGGTCCCACACCGATTTTCCAAAAAGGAAGACATCGAAATCAGTGGTTTTTTAACGGCTACCATAGCTTGGGGCAATCGGAAGAGCATCATCAACAATGCCACAAAATTGATGGGGCTTTTGGACAACGCACCTTATGACTTTGTGCTGAACCATTCCGAAAATGATCTGGAAAAACTCGTCTCTTTTGTACACCGTACTTTCAATGGGGCCGACCTTGGTTACTTTGTAACCAGTCTGAAAAATATCTACAAAAACCATGGAGGTCTGGAGCGTGTTTTTACCCAACACCAAACTGTGGATTCCATGCAAGGAGCCATTTCCCATTTCAAGGAAGTGTTCTTTGAACTGGAGTATGAGCAGCGAACAACAAAGCACATCTCAGACCCGAATAAAGGTTCGGCGGCCAAACGTATCAATATGTTTCTGCGATGGATGGTTCGCGACAATGCTACGGGAGTGGATTTTGGGCTTTGGAAAGGTATCGACCCCGCCAAACTCTCCTGCCCTTTGGATGTGCACTCTGGCAATGTGGCAAGGAAATTAAAATTGCTCAAGCGCAAACAGAACGATGCCAAAGCCCTTCAGGAACTGGACAAAAGTTTACGAAAGCTCGATGCTTCCGATCCTGTTAAGTATGATTTTGCGCTGTTCGGCCTAGGGGTTTTCGAGAAATTCTAATTCTGGAAATCTGCTTTTCAATTTCGCGTCTTAAGCTTATTTTTATCCCAGGCAGAGAACCATGGAAACAAAAAGAAAGTCACCCTATTACCCCGATATCCCCCTGTTTTTGATACTTATTCCTTTTATAAGTGGCTTTAATTACTATCTAACCTACTCCAATGTAAAATTCAATGGATGGTTTGTATTCACCTACACACTCGATACATTGATAGGCTATGCCGCTTGGTTGGCGGTAAGGCGAATCATTCTATGGCTGGACCGAAAAATTTCATACGATCGGTTTGCAAAACGGGTAATACTCCAATTTCTTCTGACCACTTTTGTTGGACTCTTCATCATCAGTTTCTTAACGGAGCTTTCCAGCCTTATCGTAAAAGGAAAATGGGCCCACCCCAGCTTTTACAATTATGATTTGTTCATCATTGCCATTTGGTTCTTTTTCATCAACGCCATTTATGTGATGATTCATTATTATTATCAATGGCAGGGCACAGAGCAAAAGGTGCTGCTGGAAAAGCAAAAGCTGCAGACCGGTTTTTTGGTGAAGGAAGGGAAAAATGAAACACAGGTTCCTTTTGAGGATATTATGGGGTTTTCCGTGGAAAGCGAATATGTGGTTTTATATACTTCCGAAGGGAAACAGTATTTTTTGGACACCACGCTTGAAAAAGTGGCCACCGAGCTCCCATCGGATGTATTTTTTAGGCTCAATCGGCAATTTATCATCAACCGCAACAGAATTACCGGATTTTCCAAGCTTGAAAATGGGAAGATCAGTGTTTCGGTGATGCAGGAAAGTGTACTTCCCTCCGAAATCCCGGTGAGCCGTACCAAGGCCCCTGCATTTAAACGCTGGTTTAGGACTTTGGGTTGACATTTCACCCCAAATTTCACCACACTTTAGGGAAAAACCACTTCCATAGCTTCAACTTTATGGGGCTTCACTCCTACTTTTGGCGAATCAAATCATTCAAAAAAATGAGAACAGTTACCATGGCCCTTTTTTTATGCGCGACAGTGATGCAATCCATTTGGTCGCAGGCTGATGAGGGAAACCACAGAAACTTTCCGCTAATTATCAGCATTGAATTTCATTCCCTATCCCTTCCCTTCAAAAACAAAAGGCCCCTTTTTAAGAATGTGGGCATAGGTTTGGGCACCGAGGTGAGCTATAATGGCAACCGAAATTGGGTGCAACAATTCAAGATGACCTGGTATGGCAACAAGACCGTAGGTGGAGGACTATTGCTACACACGCAAGCCGTTTGGCGCCCCGATATAGTAGGGGATGCTTTTTCGGAAGTAAAATTGGGAATTGGCTACCTAATTGCCAAACGCCCCAAGGAGGGTTATCAACCCACAAAAAATGGGTGGGAAAATGTGGGCAAGAAAGGAAAAGGAATGCTTGTGGTGCCCATTGGCATTGGGCTGGGCTACGATACCTATGATGAGGGTATCTATGTCTCCCCATTTGCCAACTATCAGTTTTTATTGGCTACCAATTATAATGAGAGTATGCCATTGGTTCCCTTTACCCTCATGGAATTTGGAAGTCGTGTACATTTTTAATCTTATAAAAACGAACAACATGAAACAGATAATCACATTTTTTTTCTTGGTATTTGGATGCTATTTTGGATGGTCCCAAATTGATTTCAATCCAAACCATCCGAAGGGGAAAGAGGTCTCGCCTATACTAAAATCACTAGTGGAAAATGGGTGTCCGGGTGCAAGTTTGGCACTTTTGGATGAAAATGGCTGGTGGTTGCAAAGCGAAGGATTTGCCAACATTGAGGAACAACAAAAAATGGAGGATACGTTTCTGCATTATCTGCAAAGCGTGACCAAAACTTATATGGCAGTCGCAATTCTAAAACTGTATGAAGAAGGTAAACTCCAGTTGGACGACCCCATTACCCAATATTTGGCGCCGGAAGTGTCCAACATGTTGGACAGAGCGGATGAGATCAGCATTAAGATGTTATTGAACCATACCTCTGGCATACCAGAATATAACTTTGATCCAGACTATGCCAGCACCTTGCTCCAGCATCCGGAAACGCCATTTAAGGCTGTGGACTATATCAAGTTCATTAAAGGAAAGAAACTCACCTTTGATCCTGGGAGCAAGTATTCCTATCGAAATACAAATTATGTACTTCTCACATTGATAGCGGATTCGATTACAGGGGATCACGGCATCTATATGGAAGAGAACATATTTAAACCTTTAGGTTTACAGCATACCTATTACCGTATCTCTGATGAAAAATTGGCGGGTGAAACGCTTACAAGTAGTTATTGGGACCGATATAGTGATGGGATTTTGGAAAATATAACCTATATCCAGAAACAAAATGTAACCCATATGGTGGGTGACGATGGCATCGTTACCACCACTTCTGAAGCCATTCTATTCCTAAAAGGGTTACTGGAAGGCAAATTGCTGAAGGAATCCACGTTGCAACTCATGAAAACCTGGGTCAACAATAGGGAAGGCAAACCCGCCTATGGTTTGGGTTTGGGCCATGGGGATGTTTTCGGGCATCCGTATTATGGACATTCCGGTGGTGGTATTGGTGCTGGATGTGAACTCCGATATTTCCCGGAATCCAATCGCTATATGTTCATCGCCATCAACATAGGGACCGTGACCTACAGTCCCTTGCACATACAACTGGAAGAATTGCGGAACAAGCTTTTTGTGGCCATGACAGATTAACCCCAGATCCAACTAGGGCAAATGTCATGGCCTTTTAAACAATATGCCTGAAAACTTCTTTTATTTCGTAAACGGATAGGTTGTCCCTAAAATCGTGATGGTAGAATTGGAGTAATCAATCTTGATATCTTTGATATCAGCTATATCCACATCCAAAACACCTGCTTCAATATTTCGTGGGAACAATACAAAATGTAAGGGGTCCTCGACGGTCAACGTGTAATCCAGACCGGCAGAACTGGTCCCGTTTTGTGAACCATCCAACAAATATTCATCATCCCAGATGTAAAGAGGTGTGTCGCTGCCAGCTATCCATGTCCTTGTGGAATTTTCTTGATATTCGATTACGGCTCCGGCCTGTGTGGTGATTTTTCCATCTTCAATGACCACACTGTACTCTAGGTTCCCGTCTCCATTTTCGCCCAAATTTTTCACCACATGCGTTCCTTCCACTTTGTACTCATTATGATAATAGTCGGTAAATGTGGCGGTGTGCTCACTATCGGGTTGTCCGTACCAATTCGTGGAAACAATGGTCACGATGCCTTTGCGGGTGACCCCGTCCTTGCCGAGAACACCTGTTCCAAAATTTACGGTAATGGTTTTGGGGAATGTGACAAAATCGGCTGGGGAAATGGTGATCTGCAGGCTTTCAGAAGTGGTCTCGATGGATTTGGCCTGTGAAGCATTTGTCTCACTTTCAGCCGTCAATATCGCATCGCCGTTGTTGTTCCCAATATCCTGGAATATTTTGCTTACCGTTACATACTCCACCAAAGCATCAACGGCAGAATCTGAGGGGGTCTCGTTTTTCACATCTTCTTTGTCACAACCAAACAAGAGTATGGCCAATGTAGGTATCATCAGTTTTTTCATAATGGATAAGATTTGTTGACACAAATAACGCTAAATTCCTCATAATGTATATGTTCGGAGCAATATTTTTTCCAGATGGAATGTTTTTCGTGTCCGTTTGCCAGTAAGACAACAGGGGGAACAAAAGGTTTAATCCATTACTTTGGGCATAGGTCGGTTTAGCCGCCAAAACCAAAACCAGGGGTAAAATCCAATGCAATTTTCTGGCCTCCTTTGGAAATGGATTCATAAATGGCTGCACAGATGATCATGTCCCGCTTACCCATTTCGCCGGGGGCTTTGTTGGGTTCGCCGAACAAAACATGCTTGGCAAAATCGTCCATTTGTAATTTTTGCTGGCTTTCGTGCGGAAATTTGATCTCGTCACCTTTGGAAGTACGTCCGCTCAAAGGGCCATAATTGTTGGCAGGCTGAAGCTGGAACCAACCCGATGTCCCGGAAACATACATGCTGTTGGCGTTGAAATTATGCGAGGTAGAAATGTTGCCGACGGCACCACTCGGGAACTCAAATTGGGCCATGATGGTCTCGTCCGTGTCCTTAAAATAATCAGGACGGGTACTGAATTCCTGTGCCGAAACGGAGATAGGATTTTCACCTGTGCCATAAATGGCACTTTGGATGGCATAGACGCCCATGTTCAAGAGGGCACCGCCACCGGACAATTTCTTGTTCAACCGCCATTGGTCCGGATTTCCCGTGGAACGATAGGCCGCTTCTGCAGAAACAAATTGGATGTCGCCAAAGGTCTTTTCCTTCACAAACTCCTTTACTTGCTGCGTATAGGGTTCCGATTGCAAGCGGTAGCCCATTCCCAATTTCACGCTCGCCTTCTCGCAAGCTTCAATAATGGCATCGCACTCTTCAACACTGACAGCCATGGGTTTTTCGCAGATGACATGCTTGCCCGCCTTGGCAGCCCTGATACAGAATTCCGCATGCATGCTGTTGGGGAGCACCACATACACCACATCAATGTCATCATTTTTGGCGATGTCATCAAAATTTTGATAGTTGTAAATGTTTTTTTTGGGAATGCCATACTTGTCGGCCCAGATTTTTTCCTTTTCAGGTGTTCCTGTCACAATTCCTGCCAAATAGCAATGTTGGGTATCCTGCAAAGCAGGGGCCAATTGATAGGTGCTGTAACTGCCGAGCCCCACCAAGGCGATGCCCAGTTTCTTTTTATCCTGATTGCTCCCCATGGCACAGGCAAATGGTGCGGCAGAAAGTAGGGCTGCGCCGCCCATTCCTTTGGCGATGACCGTGTTGAAATTCCGGCGGGTGATGGTTTTCATGTGTTGTGGTTTTGGTGAAGTATTAAAGATAAACATTAGCTCCTAAATTCTGAGACGTTGGTTTCTTTTACGAATCTTTTAACAAATTGGGAAGTTTCAAAATATGTATTTTTAGCATCGTGTAATGATTCAACCTAAAACAAAATGAAAAACCTTTACTTATTCGGCATACTTCTGTGTGCCTCGATTTCCTTTGCCCAAGAACGAAAATTGCCCGTGGACACTACGGTGACCACACAACATGCGGTAACCATCAACGGGACCCGCATCAATTATACCGCTACGACGGGCACACAACCTGTTTGGGACGAACTGGGAAAACCCATTGCATCGCTGCACTACACCTACTACACCAAAAATGATGTGAAGGACAGGGCCGAGCGTCCCTTATTGATTTCCTTTAATGGAGGACCAGGTTCAGGTTCCGTGTGGATGCACTTGGCCTACACGGGTCCCCGTATCCTCAAAATCGATGACGAGGGGTATCCTGTGCAGCCCTATGGTGCAAAGGAAAACCCCTATTCTGTGTTGGACGTGACCGACATTGTCTATGTGAACCCGGCCAATACCGGATATTCCCGCACCATTCCCGAAACAGGGAAAGAAGTGGATCGTGATAAATTTTTTGGAATCAATGCCGATACCAAATATTTGGCGGAATGGCTGAATACCTTTGTGACCCGGAACAACCGTTGGAGATCTCCAAAATATATTGTTGGGGAAAGTTATGGCGGTACCCGAGTGATGGGACTATCCTTGGCATTACAGAACCAGCAATGGATGTACCTGAACGGGGTGATAATGGTCTCTCCGGCAGATTATAAAGTTTTCCGGGACAACGACCCAGTTTCCAGTGCGCTGAACCTTCCCTATTTTGCCGCAGCGGCATGGCACCACAAGGCGTTGCCCTCCGATTTGCAAAGCAAGGATCTTTTGGACGTTTTACCGGAAGTGGAAGCATTCACCATCAATGAGTTGTTGCCAGCCATCGCCAAAGGAGGATTTATCCCAGATGCAGAGCGAAAGGCCATTGCCGATAAAATGGCCAGGTATTCCGGGTTGGATGCCAAGGATATTATTGATCATAATTTGGATGTGCCCACCCAGTTCTTCTGGAAAAATCTTTTGAAAGAGGAAGGCGGATATACCATCGGACGTTTGGATAGCCGCTATTTGGGAATTGACAAACAACTTTTTGGTTCCCAACCGGATTATTCCCCGGAGTTGACTTCATGGCTGCATAGCTTCACCCCTGCCATCAATTACTACCTGCAGGAGGAGTTAGGTTTCAAAACGGACATTAAATACAACATGTTCGGACCTGTTCACCCATGGAACAATGATGACGACAATGTGCGTGAAAACCTTCGTCAGGCGATGGCGCAGAACCCTTACCTGAACGTATTGGTGCAATCCGGATATTATGATGGGGCCTGTACCTATTTTGCGGCAAAATATACCATGTCCCAAGTGGATCCCAGCGGACGCATGAAGGACAGGTTCGAGTTCAAGGGATACCGTTCCGGACACATGATGTACCTCAGGAAAGAGGACCTCAAAACCGCCAATGATGATATCCGTGCCTTCATCCTACGGACTCAGGCCAATGGAAAGAGTGCGAAGTATTGATTCTTCGATTTTCAAAAAATAAATGATTGAGCGGCGTGAAAATTATTTCATGCCGCTTTTTGTTTTTTTGATAAAACCATACATTTAACAAAAAACAAAGATGTTGAGAACACAAACCTTGATTTGGACCATGGCCGCATTGTTAGGATTTTTGAACCCGATGATAAGCACGGCCCAAGATTGGCCCAATTTGGAAAAGTATAGGGAGGCCAATGCCGCTTTGCCCGCACCTGCGGCTGATGAGGATAGAGTAGTCTTCATGGGCAACTCCATCACCGAGGGCTGGTCGGGCGCCAACCCTGATTTTTTCAATGACAACCCTTATGTGAACCGTGGAATCAGTGGGCAGACCACACCCCAAATGGTGTTGCGATTCCGGCAGGATGTCATCGACCTGAAACCTAAAATTGTGGTCATATTGGCGGGGACCAACGACATTGCAGGAAATACCGGCCCCATGACCTTAGCACAGATCAGGGACAACATCCTTTCCATGGTGCAACTGGCCAAAGCCAACGGCATATCCCCCATTGTTTGTTCGGTACTTCCAGCCTACGACTACCCATGGCGGCCCGGAAAAGAGCCCAACATCAAAATCCCAGAACTGAACGGTTTGATCAAGGAAATGGCAGCTCAGGAAGAAATCATGTACCTGGATTATTTTTCGGCCATGGCCGATGACCGCAATGGGCTTCCCAAAGAGTTGACCACGGATGAAGTGCACCTGACCAAGGCTGGTTATGCCGTGATGGAGAAATTGGTACAGGAAGCCATCCTAACAACCCTTTCAAAAAAATGAACGATCTGGAATTCTTGAATGCATTTGAGTCTGGAAACTTTCCTCCGAGTATGTTCGACCATGAGGCCCATTTGAGATTGGCTTGGATCAACTTGAAACAGTATGGGGAGCAAGAAGCCATTGAGAAAGTATGCGAGGGCATCAAAAATTTTGATGTGCTCCATGGAGATGGCCGCAAGTTCCACACAACCCTTACAGTAGCCTCCATCAAAACGGTAAACCATTTTATGCAAAAATCCGAAGCTCAT
>JASBTQ010000042.1 GCA_030148335.1 Allomuricauda sp.
TCCAATTCTTTGAGTTTTTCATATTTAATTGCCCTAAATGGCCCTAAATCCGTAAATCTTGACCTAAAGAACAATTTCATCAAAAAAGTGGCCAATTGGTTGCCAAAAACTTGTTGTGGGGTCATCGAACCGGGTTCACGAAGCGCTTTTGTTCGTGCACCAACCACAAAATCCACTTCATTTTCCAAGATCGGGGCGACCACCTTATCCAACTCCTCGGGATAATCGGAATAATCTCCGTCGATAAATACGATGATGTCGGGTGTTTTGGATTGTTCGGAAATATAATTCAATCCTTTGAGGCAGGCAGAGCCATATCCCTTGCGGTCTTCAGTGATGACGGTGGCCCCTGCTTTCCGTGCATTTGCCATGGTATCGTCCTTGGAACCGTTGTCAACCACTACGATTTCTGAAACGTGTTTGGGAAGTTCGGAGACCACCTTTCCGATGGAATCTCCTTCGTTGATCGCAGGAATAATGACCTTGATGTCCGCCACTGAAGAGCTAGTTTTTGCTTGAAGTAGCCAAAACTAAACTTTTCCATGGATTTTTAGGGTCCATCCACATAAAATGAAGGTAAAGGAAATGTGTTGTCCGTTATTTTTGGTTGACAAGCGCCATGAGGTCCACATCATTCCCCAAAAGTACTTGGTTGCTGTCAATCCGTCCCTTCAAAGGGCCATTTTCCAGTTTGAGCACACCCCGCGGACAGACGGCAGAGCAGATCCCGCAACCCACACAACTGGCACGGACAATATTCTCGCCCTTTTGGGCATAGGCACGCACATCGATGCCCATTTCGCAATAGGTGGAGCAGTTGCCGCAGGAAATGCACTGACCGCCATTGGTGGTGATCCTGAAACGGGAGAACAACCGTTGCTGGAAGCCCAAAATAGCCGCCATGGGGCATCCGAACCTGCACCAGACCCGGCTCCCGAAAATGGGGTAGAACCCTGTGCCGATGACACCGGAGAAAATACTGCCTATCAAAAAGGAATAGGATTTCCGAAGGGTCTCGGACTTGAAAAGGAACACCTGCCCCTCTCCACTAAAAAAATGGAACCCGATCAAGGCCATGATGATCACAAAGTAGCCGATGGCCCCATATTGGGCATCTTTTTGGAGTTGGTCCCTTTTAAAAAGCATTGCCCAACCAAAAACGAGGGTGAGCAACACGGCCACCCCGATCAAAAAAGTGCTCTTGGTGAGCCAATATTTGCTGGTGTCCGTGCCCAAATAGGAATAGACGACCGCCGTGGTCATCAAGGTGACAAAAACGACCACACTGTGCACCACCCAACGTTCCACTTTCCAGGCAAAAGTGGATTTATCACTGAGTTGCCTAAAGGAATCCCCGGCGGTTTCGGCCAGTGCGCCACAGCCACAGACCCAGGAGCAGTACCATCGTTTTCCATATTTGTAGGTCAATATCGGAGTGATCACAAAAATGGAAAGAATCCCAAAGATGAGCAGGGCAAGGCCAATATCCCCCGAACTTAAAAATCCTTTGATGCGGTAACTTTCAAAGTTATAGTAGTTAAGGGGCCAGACGTTTTTAAGATCGTAGTAGGGCAGGCTTCCCCCATCCAAGATCTTGTGGCCGTTCAGCCGGGCCATCAATTCGGGAATGGTGAAGGCAAAGGCCAATTGAAAGAACATGACACTAAAAGTGCGCAATCGTTGGTAACGACTATGTCGGTATTTCCAAAGGAACTTTGCCCCAAAAATCAAAATGGCGACGGTGTACAGCGTGCCATACACAAACCATTGACTGGCGGGATTGCCGCTCAGCAATTTGCTCAAAGGATCAAAAAGCGCAATGACGCCCCGGTTTTCCCCGCCGCTCACCAGTCCGAGGTATTCAGGGTAAAAATAGAGCACGATGTAAAAACCGGTGAGTGCCAAGCCGACGACCCAGGCCCAAAAACCCCGACTGGAAATGGATTTGAACCACACGCCGTCATTTTTGATGCCCGGCAATTTTTGGGCATAGGCATCCCAAGAAAACCAAAGGGTCCCGATGCTGATGGCGGAGAGCGAAACGATCAACCACAAGGTTTGGTTCGGGAAATTGACATTGAACACGGCCAACAATAGGATTCCAAGTCCTACCATTCCCAAAAGGGTTGCCATTTTTTGGCCGGTACTCAGGCTTTTTGGAGGTTCCCCGGTCAGGGCCATGCTTGGGTTGTGTGTTTGACTGTTCATGGGTTGTTGTTTCCTATTGAAATATTCTGATGAGACTTTTCTTTTTCAGGGTGATGGATTTTCCAAAATCAGCATTGTATTTTGAAATGATCTCGGATTCAAATCCTTTGTAGAATTCCGGGTCGAAGTTGGCATCCGCCAAATGGGCCATCACATGGTCCATGTTCCTTTTTTCAGTAAGCCAACGGTCCAGAACCTCATGTCGCATCCGGATACCAAAGGTATTGATGCCCAAAAAGGTTTCGGAATCCTTCTCGAAAGCCACGGTGATGCAGATTTTTTCTTGGGGATGTCGCCAATGAAAATGGATTTCCGAATCCGTTTTCTTCCGTTCGGGGAACACCCAACCATAGGTTTGGTACTCAATGTCCAGAAATTTGGCCGAATTGAACCAGTGGCCCGGACGGTATTCCATACGTTTGCCACAAAGGGTCTGCGCCAGTACCTCGCCCATCATCCTGCCCGTGTACCAAACGGCTTCCACAGGTTTTCGGTGGCCAATGGCCTCCTGCTGTTCCGCGCAATCGCCAATGGCGTAAACATCTTCTAAATTGGTCTCCAAAAAGCGGTTTACCTTCACGCCACGTCCCAGCTCGATGCCAGAACCTTTCAAAAAATCGATATTTGGGGTCACTCCGGCCGTCAATCCCACCACATTGCAAGGGATTTCCTCCCCGGTTTCTTCCAAGATCACCGATTTGACCTTTCCGTTCCCATCGGAAACAATTTCCTTCAAAGAGGCATTCAACCTGAGGTCGATGTGGTGCTCCCGAATATGTTCATTGATCATGTGGGAATCCCCGTTGGGTAAAACACCGTTCCAAAAACTACTTTCCCGCACCAAAACAGTGACGGGAATGTCACGTGTCCGAAGCATTTCGGCCAGCTCGATGCCGATGAGCCCACCACCCACGATCACTGCCCTTTTGCAACGGTCATTGTTCGGGGCATTTTTTTCCAAAAGATCAAGGTCCTGTTTGGAATACAGTCCTTGGACACCCTCCAAATCCTGGCCCGGCCACCCAAACTTGTTGGGTTTGGATCCCGTGGCAATGACGAGCTTGTCGTAGGAAATCCATTCGCCATCCACTGGAGGGATATGGATGTTTTTGTTGTAAAATTTAGTGGGGCGACCCTTAACATGGATCTTCTTGTTTTGGGTATCAATGGTTTCGGCCTTTGCACGAACAAGGTTGATGTTGTTTTTTCTCCAAAATGCGTTTTCGTAGGGTTGGGTATGCTCAAACTTCATGTGGCCCATGTACACGTACATCAGGGCGGTTCGGGAGAAAAAATAATCTGTTTCGACGGAAACGATGGTGATTTTTTTGTTGGAAAGCTTTCGGATGTGCCGAGCGGCGGTCACTCCCGCTATTCCATTTCCAATGATGACAATGTGCTCCATGAAAGAAGGATTATGGGTCTTGTGTCGTACCTAAAGATAGGAACTTAACCCCGGCCCCCAATTTAGAAAGGATTTAATTTGTGTTTGAGGTGTTTTTAAGGATTTAGCAGGTTGAAGAAATGTCAGTTCGAATGATTTTTCTTTAGAAAATTGCCTACCTGCCGGTATAGGCAGGTATCGAGAACAAATTTATGGGGCCTAGTGTTTTGATTATCATTAACTTCACTTGATTGTACTGAAATTGGTTTCTGTTTAGGCAGATGTCATTTGTTTAAAATGAATGATATCTTTAACGTCAGCTGTTATATCTCCACGAAACTTATGATAAATAAAACTACCAAAGAATATCTAAATTATTTTGTTGAATCCAACAACCCAAATTTTGCAGTTATACTAAAAGGAAAATGGGGGGCAGGAAAAACATATTTCATAAAAGGAATTATTGAAGAATGGAATAACAAACAAGTAATATCAAAATCAGAAGTAAATTTAAAACCAATATATATTTCGCTTAATGGTGTATCAAAAAAAAGAGAAATTATAGATTCTCTTAAAGCTCAAATAACACCTTTGCTGTATTCTAAAGGAGCAAAATTTGCTACAGGTATACTAAAAGGATTTTTTAAATCTGCCTTAAAAATTGATTTTGACTATGATAATGACGATAAAAAGGATGGAAGTATAGATATCGGTTTTGATCCAATCTCAATTTTCAAATCGTCAAATGAAAAAATCAAAGGTAATAGAATTTTAATATTTGATGATATTGAGCGCTGTAAGATTCCGATTGATGAACTATATGGGTATGTAAACGATTTTGTTGAACACTCTGAATGTAAAGTAATTCTAATTTCTGATGAAAAGAAAATTGAAGACGAAGAAATTGAAAAAAGTAAGAGTAAATATGAATACTCTGTATTCAAAGAAAAAATAATTGGTCAAACCTTCGAGATAAAACCTGATACTGAGTTAGCAGTTGATTTTTTTATAAATTCAGTTTCCAGTAATATAAAAAGTAGTTTAGAAGATTCTAGGGATTTAATCATTAAAATATTTGAAGCCTCAGAAAAGGAAAACTTAAGAGTTCTACAGAGAGCAATATACGATTACGAAAGATTATTCAAATTTATAGACTCAAAACTAGCAGAAGATTCAGAAAAATATAAAATACTATTCAATAATTACTTAGCTTACTTTTTGATTTATTTTCTCGAAATAAAAACAGGAAACAAAGACATTTCTTCTTTTCAACAATTGTTATTTGCTTCAAATAAAGAAAAGGAAAACAACTTTTCTCATTACGAAGAGATAGTAGCCACTTATGGATTAATTCATTCCTCAAAATTATTCACACCTGATAATTTAACTGACTTCATTTCAAATGGAAATTATGAAAACTTAATAAATGAAATTAATAACTCTTCGATTTATGCTACTGGAAAAAAGGAAAAAGACTGGGAAAAACTATGGTATTGGAAACTATTAGAGGATGACGAGTATTCAACACTATTAGAAAATGTTACTACTGATTTCTTCCAAAAGAACAATTTCCATATAACCGAAATTTTACATATTTCAGGTATTTTATTTTCTCTTATAGACACAAATTTATATTTCGATAAAACTAAAGAGGAAGTTGTAAACAGAGCCAAATTACTTATTGACAAACTAGACTTATCGGAATTTAAAGACAGTAGAGGTTTCTCTTCTCTGACTTGGGGCTCTTGGCAAAAAGCGTATTCCTCAGGAGAAACAGCAGAGTTTAAATCAATTTTAGATTATACTCAAAATAAATTGGATGAAATTAAAGTAAAAAAATCATCTCAGATAATTGAAGACATTTTTTACGGATTAACAAATTCAAACATTGATGAGTTATACGAACAGATTAAAAACTATGATAATAATCTCGAAAATATAATAGAGAGGACACCAATGTTATCTAAACTTGAACCTCAAAAATTTGCTGAAGTGATTTTTAGTTTAAATAACGAAGCTATATTTAGATTTATACAATTCATTGAATACAGGTATTTTCCAGAAAAAACATATTCCAATCGGACTATAGAAAACCAACAATTAGAAGAAAAAGAGACTCTTATAGAATTAAGTTCTCTAATTAAAAAAGAGATAAAAAGTAAAAAAAACAAAAAAAAGTTACTGAGAAAACATCAATTATCGGAATTAAATATAATAATTGAAAAATCATTAAAAAAACTATAAATATTATATGACAATGGCCATAAGTTATTCTTTCTCCGTGCTAACCTTTGAAGATAGGTCATGATTTTTCAAAACCCAACCCCCAACTATTGTTTTATCATCAAAACTTTCCCCTAAAAGCACTATTTTAGAGGCACTTGATGGCCCAACATGAAAAAACTGATTTTGATATGCGGTCTGGTATTGCTCTCCTGTACGGGACATAAACCCGAAAAGATCAACGGAGTAAGTTTTGTGGCGTCCCGGGAAGAGGTCGCCCAATCCCATGTGGACCCCGTGCTGGACATCCATGCCAATTTTGCGGCCATCATGCCCTTTGGCTTTATGCAAGATCCCCACACGCCCAACCTTCTTTTTGATACGGACCGGCAATGGTTCGGGGAAACCCGAAAAGGGGCCAAGCAGTACATCGAAATGCTCCATAAAAATGGGGTAAAGGTGATGCTGAAACCCCAGATCTGGATCTGGAAGGGGGAGTTTACGGGGAACATGGCCATGCAGTCTGAAGCGGATTGGAAAGCATTGGAAGATTCGTATGCCAAGTTCATTTTGCACTATGCCAATCTCGCTGAGGAGACCCATGCCGATATCTATTGTATTGGCACCGAACTCGCCACATTTGTGAAAAACCGCCCCGCATTCTGGAGCGAACTTGTGGGCAAGGTCAGGGAGGTGTACAAGGGAAAACTCACCTATGCGGCCAATTGGGACGAGTATGCCAACACCCCTTTTTGGAGCGAGCTGGACTATATCGGAGTGAATGCTTACTTTCCCCTCTGCCAAAGGCAGAACCCCACCAAAGAAACCTTGCGAGCTGGTTGGCAACCCTGGAAAACAAAGATGATGGAACTTGCCGAACAATTGGACAGGCCCATACTCTTCACTGAGTTTGGGTACAGGAGCATGGACTACACGGGCAAAAAACCCTGGCTGGTGGACAGGAACGAGGAAAAAGTGAACCTCAAAGCCCAGGCCGACGCCACGCAGGTCCTTTTTGATGAATTTTGGGACGAGGACTGGTTTGCCGGAGGCTTTGTCTGGAAGTGGTTCACCCATCACGACAGGGCCGGAGGGATTGCCGACAACAGGTTTACCCCACAGAACAAGCCCGCCGAATCCGTCATCAGGCAGCGTTATGCATCGATCAAAAAGTCAAGTCTCTAAGGCTGAGTGAAAAATGTCGGATTTTTCCCGTGATTGAAGGACTTGGTTGGCAATTTTTTCCCATCTTTGCAGTGCACCCTCCCAATTAAAATGCGATAATGAAATCAGTATCATTCCTTTTGTTATGGGTATGTGCCTGTGCCATGCTGTTTGCCCAAGAGGCATCCTATTACATGGTGAAGGCGGAACAGGGTGACGGGATTTTTTCCCTACTGCGGAAACAGGGGCTGGACCCGGCCAAGCACTATGAAGCGTTTGTCAAGCTCAATTCTGAAAACATCAAGGACGGCAGCTTTCTGAAAGTGGGAACGGCCTACAAAATTCCACAGGCATCAGATGCTCTCAAAAAAACAGGCGTGGCGGTCCGCACGGGCGAAGGTGCCGAAGAACCCATCTTTGATGGGGAACTCGCCCAAATGTCCCTCAAGAGTGATAAGCTGAAAGATGCGGTATACTACATCATCACCGAAGATTCCCAGAATGCCAAAAACGATTATGTGAAGGATGTGGCGGAAAGCCTCGCCGCCGATCTGATGGTCCACGGGGCCAAAGTCTATATCATGGGCGATGGCGTTTCCGAACCTTCGAATGGCGAAGTTCTGTCAGCGACACAAAAAATGGGGAGCTACATTGAGGTCATCAATAAGCGTTACATACAGAACAGTGGAAAGTACCAACGCGTTTTGGTGATACGTGCCGATGGGGTATCGGGCAAGGAGGATATGGACGTTGCCGTTTACCATGACAAAAAGAGTGAAGAAGGCCAACGATTGGCAGAAAATATCCAAAGCATGTTCAAGCGGACCAGTGTTTCGAGCAGGTCGTACAAGGATGTGGATATGATCTTTGAGGACAAGAACAGCCTGTACCTGGCCCGAAATATTCTTCCGGCCATCAGCTTGCTCACCTTGGAGAACGCTTCCAAAACATCGAACCAAAAAATAGCAGTGCGTCCGGACAAGAAGCAGTTTGCGAGCTTGATCAGTGATGGCATCATGAACGATTTTGTTGATTTGCAGATTGAGAATTAAATGAAGTTTTTAAGAATATCCATTTTATTTGTTTTTGTTCATTTTCAAGGAATTGGACTGGCCCAAGAGGCCAATCTGAAGGCGGTGGCCAAGGAAGGGGACGGCATCTATTCGCTCCTCCGGAGACATGGCATCAGCCCGACAAAATTCTACAACAAGTTTGTGGCGTTGAACGCCGAACATTTGGGGGAGGATGAGTCCCTGCTGATGGGGCGCTCCTACTTTCTGCCGGATACCTTGGAAACCACAAAGGTGGAAGAAACCGATAAGAGACCCGAATACCTCATTTTTGGCGAACAATTCGCTAAGGTGGATGTGGCGAGCAAGCGGTTGGACGATACGGTCTATTACCTGATCTCAGGGCATGGGGGTCCCGACCCCGGGGCAGTGGAAAAATACGATGACAAGCTTATCGCAGAAGATGAATATGCCTATGATGTGACGCTCAGGTTGGCCCGGGAATTGATCTCACATGGGGCGGAAGTGCACATCATTGTGCAGGACGATAATGATGGGATCAGGGACCAAAGGGTGCTGGAACTGGATACGGACGAAACCGTGCTTTCCAAACCTCTTCCCTTGGGGCAATTGGCACGTCTGAAACAGCGGACCGAAGCGGTGAACGGGCTCTATCGAAAAAATGTGGGCAAACACCAGCGATTATTGGTGATCCATGTGGACAGCAGGGGTGAAGGCACCAACATCGATGTGTTCTTCTACCATCACGAAAAGAGCAAGAACGGCAAGAAATTGGCCGAGAGCATCCACCAGACTTTTTTGAGGAAATACAAAAAATTCCAACCCAACCGATTGTACAACGGCACGTTTATGGACCGCAACCTCTACGTTGTGAAAAATACGCTTCCGGCCATGGCCTATATCGAAATAGGAAACATCAGGAGCAAAAAGGACCAACGCCGGATCTTGGACCCGGACAATAGACAGGCTTTGGCCAAATGGATATCCGAAGGGATCATTATGGATTATGAGTCTTCCAAAACATTCATCGCCAAATAACCCAGTTGATTTAGCAGCAGCCCCCGCCGTTGTAATGCCAAGTGCTCTCGCTCACATGGATTTCGTTTGATGCCTTCGCCAGTGCCGAAGCTGTTTTGTCGCAAACCGCCAATGGCTGGTTTTGGAGCAGTATATGCCCTTTGTTGTCATCAAAATACTCCTCGTTGCCATAATAGATTGCAGTTTTCCCGGTAAACATGCAAGGGCCGTCCTCAGGCATCGGGTCTTTGATAGCGGCAATCTCGATGGATTCGATATGGATGAGTTCGTCCGTTGGGTAGTGGTTGGGGGACAATACCCTGTATGACCTTCGCCCCCTGATTTCTATGGTGCCAAATCCGGCATCCGTCAACACTTTTACATAGTCTTTTAAGGGAATGCTGCCGCTAAGGCACTGCGCCCTCAACCGATCATCGTTGCGCAGTTCATCGTTCATGGGCTGTTCGCAGATGGGGTCGCTCATGACCAATCGGCCGTGGGGTTTCAACACGCGGTACATTTCGGCAACGGCCTTTTGCAGGTCTTCCATCTTGAAAATATTGAAGAGGCAGTTCTGTGCGGCAACATCCATGCTCTCATCGGGGATGGGAAGGTTCAGGGCATCTCCCTTGACCAGGTTCACATATTCGCTTTTGAACCAATCGTTTTCCTGCTCGGCAATTTTGAAGTTCTTTCGGGAAGCCTCCAGCATTTCATCTACGGAATCCACTCCTGTGACTCCTCCCTTCTGTCTGGAAAAATAGGAGAACTGTAGCAGTTCCATGCCTCCGCCCACACCTACGTAGAGGATCTTGGGATCGTTCACCAAATCCTGTGCGGAGACGGTGCTCCCACACCCGTAGTTCATTTCCTGCATGATCTTGGGGATGGACAGTCCGGGAAACTGCCAGATGGGCGTGGTGGTGCAGCAAAGTCCCACGTTGGGGGAAATTGCCGCTTCTTTGTAAAGGTCTTGTGTGGCGTCTAGGTAGCTCATAGTTGCTTTATCAATTCGGTGAACAATTGTATCATTTTCGGCTCTGTTTTTCCGGCGATGGCGATGATTTCCTGCACATTGACAGGTTGGAGGTTGTCCGGGTCGCATTCGTCGGTCAAAACGGATACCGCTACGATGGGTAGTCGTAAATGATTGGCCACAATTACTTCGGGGACGGTACTCATTCCCACGGCGTCCGCACCGACCATTTTTAGCATGCGGTATTCGGCCTTCGTTTCCAGTTGGGGTCCCACCACGGAGGCATATACCCCTTTTCTGATGGAAATACCCTCTTTTTGGGCGATGGCCTCGATTTTTTTGCGCATGTCCAGGTCATACGGTTCGCTCATATCCACAAAGCGGTCCCCGAATGCGGATACATTTTTGAAAGCCAATGGCGACCCTCCCTGAAGGTTGATATGGTCCTCGATGAGCATGATGTCCCCTTTTTTGAAGTCGAGGTTGATGGCCCCTGCCGCATTGGACACGAACAATTTTTGGATCCCCAATTGGTGCATCACCCGAATGGGATAGGTGATGTCCACAAAGTCATAGCCTTCGTACAGATGGAAACGCCCCTGCATCACTGCCACTTTTTTTCCGGCAAGAGTGCCATAGATCAACTTTCCGGAATGGAATTCCACCGTGGCCAAGGGAAAATGGGGGATGTGGTTGTAATGGGCCTCGATGGGGTTTTCTATGCCATCGACCAGTTGTCCCAATCCCGTTCCGAGCACGATGCCAATTTCAGGGGCTTCGAAGCCCCTCTTTTTCAAATATTCTACAGATTCGTTAAGTTGTTTCTGTGTCATTGCTTTATATGTTTGATGAAAGGCGCAAAGGCCTTGATATCTTTAATATCATCATAATAATCCACGTCGTTTCTCTCGTCCAACAAGGCCACGCTTTCGGTTTTCAGGTCCTGTAAGGTATCGGCCAGAACGGTGTCGGTTCCCCATTCCTTATCTTGGAAAAGGGATTGGTTCAACGATTTCATACCCAAAAGGTAGTAGCCGCCGTCTTCCGCGGGGCCCACTACGTAGTCATGTGTCTCCAATTTTGAGAAAGCCTCTTCGAGATCGGTCTGGGCAAGATTGTACATATCACTGCCAATAGTGATGACCTTTTCAAACCCTGCTTGGAACCCATCCTTGAAGGCATTTTGCATGCGCTCCCCCAAATCTTTCCCGATCTGAAGCTTTTTTTGATAATGGGCATTGTCCCACATATCATCTTCCCAGATTTCTTCCGAATAATACACCCATTTTTCCACCTTCAAGTGTTTTGTGAGCGAAACGGTATGCTGCAGGAGAAATTGATAGATTTCCAACGCTGCCCTGTCGCCCACCGTTGCGGCGAGACGGGTCTTGCACTTGCCGAGTTCAGGGTTTCGGGTAAGTATCAAAAGTAGGCTGTCGCTCAACTATGTTTTTTTTTAAGAAGGTCTGTTTTATGCTGTTTAAAGATAGGCAGTTTTTACTTTTGAACATTAAAAGCAGCAGGTTCTATTTTTCATTTTAATTGCTGTTTTTAGGGTCAAGGTCACATTCAATCGAATGGAATGGTTATCTTGAGTAATCAACCAAGACTGCCAAAATGCAAAAAGGAATCATTTGTTGTATATGTGTTGCTCTGTTTTTTTCCTGTAAAAAAAGCAATAAAGAGTCGTTGGCGGAGCCAGTGAAAGTAGTGGAATATTCAGAACCGTATCGGCCTCAGTTTCACTTTTCCCCTACGGAAAAATGGATGAACGACCCCAATGGACTGGTTTTCCATGAAGGAATCTACCACCTTTTTTATCAATATTACCCGGATGACATCGTTTGGGGCCCTATGCACTGGGGGCATGCAACCAGCAAGGACATGATATATTGGGAACATAGGCCCATCGCTTTGTATCCGGATGAGCACGGGCTTATTTTTTCGGGCAGTGCCGTGGTGGACAAGGACAATACTTCCGGCTTTGGCAAAAACGGAAAAACACCTTTGGTGGCCATCTTCACATACCATTCGATGGAGGGTGAAAAAGCGGGTAGGAATGATTTTCAGACACAGGGTATAGCCTATAGTCTGGACAATGGAGCTACTTGGGAAAAGTATGCGGACAATCCCGTTATTGGCAATGAGGGAATCAAAGATTTTAGAGATCCCAAGGTTTTTTGGCACGAGGACACCCAAAGTTGGATCATGGCATTGGTTGCGGGCGACCACGCCAAATTCTACCGATCCAAGAATTTGAAGGATTGGGAACTTTCGGGCGACTTTGGAAAGTCGCAGGGCGCACATGGGGGCGTTTGGGAGTGTCCTGATTTGTTTCCGTTACAGGTGGAGGGCTCCGATGAGCAGAAGTGGGTGTTGATCATCAGTATTAATCCGGGTGCGCCGAACGGGGGCAGTGGCACCCAATATTTCATTGGCGATTTTGACGGGGAGCGATTTGTTTCGGAACAGAATGAACCGAAATGGCTGGACCATGGGACGGATAATTATGCTGGGGTCACCTATAACAATACCCCGAATGGGGAACGGATTTTCATTGGTTGGATGAGCAATTGGGATTATGCCATGCATACACCCACAGATGGATGGCGCAGTGCCATGACGGTTCCTCGAAAATTATCCCTTAGAAAAACGGGAAGCGAATATGTCCTTGCCAATTTTCCGTTGGAGCAGATGGATACCTTGGCCCAATCTAAATTGACCAAAGAGATAGAGGTTGCCGCAGCTAGCTCTGACACTTTGAAGGTTGAAGGACTGAACCAATCCCAGTTGGTGCTGAAAACAGCTTCCAAGGATTTCAAACTGTTGTTCAAAAATGATCTGGACGAAGTGTTGGAACTGACAATGGACGGGAAGAACGGTGCTTTTATGGTGGATAGAAGAAAATCCGGCAAAGTTGGTTTTCATAAGGAATTTGGCAACAAAGAACATTTTATGCCCCTTGGGCTCTTGGGCGAAGATCTATATGAAATGAAAATTTTATTGGATTGGTCGTCCATCGAAATTTTCCTCGATCATGGCCTTTTGGTAATGACCGAACAGGTTTTCCCCACAGCACCCTATAATACCTTGATTATTGAAAACAAGGATGAAACCTCAGAAATCCAGTTGGATCCCATAAAGAGGATGGATTCGATATGGCGCGACAATAAATAAAAAAAGGTACCTGCCAAGTACCTTTTGTAGAGAGACATTATTAACTAAAAAGCTTTTGATTGATGATAGTGTCCAGTATAACTCAAAAAATGTAATGGTACAGGTTGTTGATGAGGGAAAGTATGGAAATGGCAATCACGGAATACCAAAAGAAATACCCCAACTTTACTTCTACAGTGTTCATTTTTCAAAAGTGTTTTAGTTGATTGTTCCCTCGAAATTAGTCAAAAACCTGTGCCTGCAATCCACAATTTTATTCGTTGCAGGAAAAAGGATATAACTGGTCAAAAATACTTTGTGGATGGAAAAACTAGCGGGGAAATGTTGTGTAGGATAATGACTACAATTGATTTAAGTGTT
This sequence comes from Allomuricauda sp., assembly GCA_030148335.1. GTDB lineage: Bacteria > Bacteroidota > Bacteroidia > Flavobacteriales > Flavobacteriaceae > Flagellimonas. The sequence goes on from JASBTQ010000042.1 coordinate 13,541, forward strand.
GAAAATCAATGTATTGCAAAAAAAGAACAGGAAGGACATTTGTGGCGAAGTGCCTATTCCTTCCTGTACGATGTTATATGATATTCCCTAGACCAAGGGAGTGCCTTTAAGGCGTTTTTCAATCTTGCGTTTCTTTTCGGTAAGACTCTTCATGATGTCCATCAATTTGGAATCCTTGGTCTTTTTATAGATCTCGTTGATGGATAGGATCAACCGTTTTGCTTCCCTTGAAGCCTCTACCCTGTCGCTGGTGGACATGTGGCTCATGGGTCTGCTCTCAAACTCTTCTGCCTTTGCTAGTAACTCGTGGGTCATTTTTGTTTAAAGTTATGCTGTGTGCCTTAAATATAAGTCTTAGTTCCATACTTTATGACTATGGAACTATTTGATTTTCATATTTATGAAAACATTAAGAAGTCTTTCCTTTTTGGAAAAATCGGGGACCTTTCGTTGGCCTTGGTGTGGGCAAAGAACGACCGGTTTACAGCGATAAAATTTTAACTTTTCATTAAAGGATCAAAGCAACGGTTTGAAGAATTTGAAAAGACCTTCAAGGAACTTTTGCCAAACCGACCTGTTCCTGAACCGTTCCAGTGTGACCGGCTCGGAATTTTTGCAAATACGGAGGAACTCGTCTTTCAATTCGATACTGGTTTCCCTATCGTAGATGAGGACATTGGCCTCATAGTTGAGTTCAAAACTACGGATATCAAAATTTCCGGAGCCAATGGAGACCAGGTCGTCATCCACGATCAAGATCTTGCTGTGCGAAAAATCTTTCCGCAGGTAAATGTTCACGCCCACCTCCAACAATTCCTCAAATTGGGAGAACATGGCAAACTTTGCTGCAATGGAGTCCGATTTTTTGGGGAGCAGAAGGGAAACCTCCACGCCTTCGAGGGCGACGATCTTCAAGGTCTGCAAAAAAGCATCGCCTGGCAGGAAATAGGGGTTGGCAATGCAGATGGTTTTTTCTGCCTGGTTCATCATGCCTATATATTGAAACATGATGTTGGGGAGTGTGGAATCGGGTCCCCCGGCCACCACTTGTGCATCCACTTTGCCCATAGCCGGCTGTTCCGAAATATGGTCCCTTACCTCGAAATGCTCCTTTTTGCTGGCAAAGAAATAATCCTTTAGGAACACAAGGTGGATGTCGTTCACAATGGGCCCTTCCATTTTCAGGTGGGCATCCTTCCATTTGCCCAGGCCATCGCCATGTTTGATGTATTTGTCCGACACGTTTACCCCGCCCGTGAACGCCACCTTATTGTCGATGACCAGAATTTTTCTGTGGTTCCTGAAATTGAGGGAGAAGAGCAGGTTGGTGAGCCGGATGGGCATTATGGGATGGATGTTTACCCCGATGTCCCGAAACTTTTTCTTGGGCCGCCCCCTGAGCCTGTAACTGCCAAAGGAATCATAAATGATCCGGATCACCACGCCCTCGGCTATTTTCCTTTGGAAAAGGTCCAACATTTTGTCCAAAAGGGCGCCCCTTTCCAGAATGTAGTACTGCACGTGGATGGATTCCTTGGCCTCTTCCATGGCCTTGAAAAGGGCATTGAAGGTCTCGCCCCCATCTTGCAGCACGGTGATCTTGTTCCCCGAAGAAGGATGAGTTTCGGAGCAGGCACTTACCAGTCGGCTCAATCTTTTTTTTCGGGTATCCGCGCCAAAGTCGGGGATCGCATCCTCCTTCTTGGTCGCCCCATCATAGTGATAGTTCCTTCTCCGTTCAAATTCCTTGCTGTTGAAGAACTTGAACTTTCTACGGTTCATCCCAAAAAGATAGTAAAGAATGGCCCCTAAAAACGGAATTGCTATGATGGTGAGGATCCAACTGATGGAACGGGACGGACGCTTGCCATGGTAAACTATGGCACCGACGGCCCAAAGGGATATCACAATGTGCGTAATGGTCAAGGAGGTGTTCATATCGTAGCGGGCAAGGTGTGCCGTGGGTACAATCTACTCCGAAAATTTTAAAAAAACCGCCGATCAGGGACCTGTTTTGCTTTTTCAGGTGCCTTGGCCCCCCAATGGAGGCATAAAAAAACTCTGGCACTTTAGTGCCAGAGTCAAAAGGAGTTTTTATAATCAATGGTTAAGGGTTGTCGTCCGTGGCGTCCTCAACCTTGTCCCCAACTTCGTCGGCGGCATCTTCCACATCATCCCCGACGTCCTCAGCAGCATCTTTCACATCTTCAACTGCCTCTTCTGCTTTGTCCTCTTTGGTTTCCCTGCAACTGTTCATGCTCATGGTGAAGGCCATGGCGATGAACAATAGGAATATACTTATTGATTTTCTCATGATATTTTCAATTTTTGGGTTAATGATTTTATGCGTATTGATTTTTGCGGTCCTATATCTTTCTTCTTCCTGTTATCAGTGAAATTATGAACAACACAATGAAAATGAAGAACAATATTTTGGCGATACCGGCCGCACCTGCGGCAATTCCTCCAAATCCAAATATTCCGGCCACAATGGCCAAGATTATAAAGGTGATGGTCCAACGTAACATGTCTAAAGTTTTAAGTTAATGTCCGGTTATCTCTTAAACGGTACACTACAAAGGTGCAAATGTGGGGGTGATAAGGTTGTCTTTAACGGGTTATCTTTTAACTCAAAAGATCAAAAAAATTATAAAAACTTGATTTTGATTGAATAATGCGCAGCAAAAATGCCTTTTTAAGAAAAATAATTTAATCTTTTATGTTAATGGAGCCGATTTTGGAACGGAAGGCCATGCTTCGGGTGAAGGAGCCATTGGTGATGAGATTGGCATTCAGTTTCACCTTGGGCGGTTTTTCGATATAGTCCTTCACTTGGTCAAGGGAGGTTTCGCCGGAGAGCCAGAACCCCATATCTTCTTTGCGGATCACCACGGGCACCTTATTGCTCAGGTCGTGATAGGAGGAAATGGGAGTGTTGCTACTGCTGGTGATGAGAGCGCTGCAATAAAACCCGTCCTCCAACACATTATAGGTGCCGGCCAAAAAGAAAGGAGCTTGTGAGGGTTTGTACAGATGATAGGTGGAAGTGCCCCCATTGTGGAGCAGATGGGTGTAGAAGCCCGACACGATGATCAGGCACCTCCTCTGGGTCAGGGATTCCTTCATCCAGGCAATGTCTTCTAGATCGGAAAGGCTGACGTTCAGGGTATTCGCGTTGTTTTGGAAAATATGCCAATCTTCCTTGAAGTTCTGGGGCATGAGCCCCCAAATGGCATAGTTGATCTCGTGTGGGGCCTCCATGGTCACAACGCTCAAGTTGGTCTCGTTGAAGCCATTGATGATAAGGCTCGGGGTGTATATGTGCGGATATCTAAAGGGTATTCCAAACTCTGCCTCTATCAGTTCTCTCTCAACGGCATTGGAAAGTTTATAGATCATAGTCTTCAATTCTTCATATTCAACAACAACACAAAACAACCATTTTTTGGCCAAAAGGCTTAACTCATAACCTATTAATCGTGATGGTAACCGTATGTGAAAGTTTTGTGAAAGGACAACTTTTTGTCCATGGTTTCCCGTAAATAATTAAACACAGTAATTTTCTGTATCCACCTTAAAAACTGTACAACCTATGATCACCATTCAAGTAAACGCCAAGAATGCTTCCGAAACCATAGAACAGATCAAGAACTTTATAGGAGGGGAAATCACGGAAAAATGGGGGCAGCATGTCCTTTCAGTGGACAACGAAAAGGCCAAAGGGGAAATCAGGCTGCTCAACTTTGGTTGGGGCGCCAGTCTTTTGGAATACGATATCACTTTTTTTGATGAGGTCACGCTCATTGCGGACACCTCTACCTATAATCCCATCAGTTTTGTGTATTGCTTGGAAGGCTATTGCGGCCACAAGTTCGGGCACCAGGAAATGGCCGAGCTGAAGATCATGGAGCAATACCAATCGGTGATCATATCCAGCAGGGCCAATGGGTTCAACCATGGGTATCTGCCTGCCGGGATCCCTTTGAAGATCAACGTGATCCGCGTGCGCAGGAACCAGTTCATGAGCAGGCGCATGAACAAGGGCGAAGCCCTTAACGAGCAACTGTACAAGGTGTTTTTGGACACTGACCACAAAAATGTTTTTTCCTATTATGGCTCGTACAATTTGAAAATGGCGGACTTGGTATCGTCCATACAGAAGGTTGCTGCCGAGGGAATGATCCGCATTTTGCAGATAGAGGGGCTGGTGTACCAGATCCTTTCCATGCACATTATGCAGCACAATGCTGAGGTGCAGAACAAGGGCCCTGAAACTTCCTTGCTGAAAAGGGAGCTGAACACGATCAGGGAATATGCCGAAAAAATCGGGAAGAACATTGCCAAGGAGTTCACGTTGGAGGACATATCCAACGAAACGGGGCTGACGCAGGCCAAACTCCAGGAAGGCTTTAAACTGCTGTATGGCATGACCGTGACCGAATATATCCGCAACACCCGCCTAGAGGTGGCCCGTGACTACATCGAGACCACCGAAATGAACATCTCGGAAGTGGTGTACTCCATCGGGTTTACGAGCCGAAGCTACTTTTCAAAGATCTTTAAGGAAAAATATGGGATAAGCCCCAGCGAGTTCAAGAACGGCAGAATGGATATGGCCATCGCCGGCTGATCCACCCCGTTAGATTTGTTGCCCGCAAAGCGTTGGATGCCGGCGTTCCAAGTGAAGGATACCGCGGTACACCTGCGTGACCTGCACCCGAAGGGAAGGGTCCGGGGCATCTATCCGAAAAGAAAGCTGCAATTTTTCGTCATCCAAATACATTCTGCCCTGGTCCAAGGGGCGGGGCAGGCAGCGCATGTCCACCTCATGGCAGGTGGGGGCACTGGGCAACTGGAACTGGAAGGAAAAGCTGAAGACCAGATTGTCCAGCACCGTAATCTCCGCCAACCCTTTTTGAGACATTTTTTGGATGATGATACGGCTCTGTTGCCGTTGCACCGTACGTAACAATTGTTCATTTTGATGGCTACAAATTTCCAGGCTGGCAAAGGTGATCTGCAATGCGGCAGGGGAACTTTGGTGGAGGAAGTTGGTGATGGCGGATAAAATGGTAGTTGGCATAGTAGATTGTTAGATTTTGGGATATTGTAAAAATACACAAAATGACGTTTACGTCATTAATTTCGACATTCAAAATTTTGACATTGCTGTCGTATGATGGACACCGACGACCAAAATGTTGATTTTTTAAAGGATTTGGCCAAACGGGTCAAGGGGTTGAGAGAGGCTAGAAATCTTACCCAAGAAGACGCCTACAACGACACTGGAATCCATTTTGGCCGTATAGAAACGGGTAAGTGGGATCCCAAATTCAGCACCATCAAAAGAATTTCTACCTATTTTAATTTAAGCATCACTGAATTTTTTGCTGAAGGTTTTGATAAATAAACCATAACAAAACTTCAATATTGATAATGCCTAATCTTAACCGATAAAAATCTATAAATTAGCTAAGTAAATGATAAACAAAGTATTATTTGAAAACTTAAAAGTGTGGATGAGGAAATAAATCCGGAATTGGAAAAACGAATTTTGACCAAACACAAGGGTGTTGAGTCAATTGTAGCAATAGTCTTTCTATTAGTCTTTATTCTTGGAATTTTTATTTGGGATTTTCTTGAGGATAACACCACCATGATTTTTCTTTTGATATTGGGGATTATATTTTTTGTAATCTCTTCGAAAAGTAAAAAGCTTGGCCCGTTGTTTAAAACGGTAGCTTTATTTATTATAATTCATCTGGGAATTTTTCCCAACATCTATCTTTATCATTTAAATCGTACACCAAAAGGAATTGAGTTTTACGAAAAGATTACAAAATCCGAAAAGGAAATTGCTCTCCAGAATCTTCAAAAAATTTATTCTCCAAAAAACTTAAGTGAAAATAGAAGACTAATCAAGGACATTCAATTTAATAACACCAGAAAACTTGACTCTCCAATTTCTTATTTTAGTGATAATAATATTTTGGTACTCAACAAGTATTTGCTGTACAAAGGATATTTGACCATAAACAACACTTTGGATGATGAAATAAATCAGGCGGCAATTATGACAACTCCACCTCCTATTGAGAGCTCAAAAATCAGGGATATACTAGTTGTTTGTGACAGCACGGGTACATTTGTTACCAGTTTATATCATCCTTCAGTATTGAATTTTATTGATGAAGGAAAACAGTTATCTGATTTCATTGACGAAGTTGCCGATTATTCGAATGAAAGACTTATTCAATATGAATTGAATAGGAAAAAAATTGAGTTGGAAGACCAATTTTGGGATTACAACAAGATTTTGCCTTTCGTTTTTACCTCACTGTTTACTGATAATATGAAGCCAGTAAGTAGAACTGCCCAATGGATGTTTGGAATACATTATGTGATAATCTTTTTTATTGTTGCGGCTTTATTGAGTAATTATCTGGGTAGGATTTTCCCCAAATGAGCTGCTTAATTAATCCTCCGCTCCTGCAAGATTGTTTCTTGTGGTTTCATGGAGCCAAAATTATAGTTGAGACTGTTGCGGGAAAGTTGAAAAAATAAATGAATAAAGCATATTACGCAAAAAGAGGATTGTTTATTGGAATTACAGCGCTTTTTTGCGCTTTTTATTTTTTTGGACCAACCCTTTTTACTTTTAAAAGTTCACTAGTTGAACAAAACGGAGAAATCGAATATCTAAAAGTTATTTATACTCGTGTAGAAAGTTCAAGAGGTGCAAAAAGCATTAAATCTGAACTAAAATTTACTCTGAATTCGACGCAAAGCGTTTATGTTTTAATGAAAAATATAGGGCAGAGTAGATATAATGAAAGATTTGAAAAATTAGAAAGACAATTAAATAATTCGGGTAGAGTGACCGTATGGGTAAAGAAAAGTCAAAAAGAAGAATATAAGCCGACAGTTTTCCAAATAGCTGATAGAAATGGGACAATACTTTATGATTTTAATGAATCTAAATCACTTTCAAGAGTTGGATTCTTAGTGACTTTTTGTCTGGGAATTTTTGGGATAGGATTATTTATAAAACACAAATATTCTGACCGAATAAAAAGCTTGTAAAAAGGCAAGTGGTAATTCCTCTGCAAAACTATGTCGAATGGTATTACAGGCAAGCCCAAAACAAAAAACCCGCAAACTATGTTTGCGGGTTTTTTTGTGGTACCTCTAGGGTATTACTTCAACAAAAGCAATGTTTTTTGCTCAGCATGTAGCCCTTAGTTGATGGGCAACATAAGCTAAATTTGGGACGATAATCAATTAAAAAGGTTCAGATATTCTTTAAAAACATACACTCTGCCTCTCTTGCCCCCTGTAATCTCAGTCAGTATTTGAAGTTCTTCAAGGTCATCTATTAAATTGTAGCCTGTTTTTTGGGAGACACCCGTTATCTCCACAACTTTGTTTACATCTATAAGCGGTCTCTTTAGCAAATAATTCAAGACTTTTTGTGCATTGTTGGCCCGGGAGCCAAGTGTTTGGATGTTCAACTCTGCCTTTTGCTTCAATTTAAGGATGTCGTTAAAGGTCTGTACCACGTTCTTGGCGGTTTCAATGATCCCTACCAAGAAAAACTTGAACCATTGTTTTAAATCGTTATGGGTCCGTACACGCATTAAATTGTCGTAATACAAGGTCTTGTTGCGTTCAAAGAAGTCTGATAGATAGAGGATGGGCTTTTTTAGAATTTCCTTGTTTACCAGATATAGGGTGATCAACAACCGGCCTACCCTCCCGTTTCCGTCCAAAAATGGATGGATTGTCTCAAATTGATAGTGTATGAGCCCAATTTTAAGCAGGTCTGGGAAGAACAGTTCTTCATTGTGCGTGAATTTTTCCAAATCACCCATTAGTGCTCCAATGCTGTTGTGCACGGGTGGAATGAACACGGCATCCTTTAAGGTGGCGCCCCCAATCCAATTTTGGCTTGTTCTGAATTGGCCGGGCAGTTTATGTTCTCCCCGCACGCCCTGTAGCAATATCTTATGGGTTTCTTTTATCAGGCGGCTGGAAAATGGGATTTTTTCCAACATTTCAATCGCTTTTTGCATGGCAAGAATGTAGTTTTGCACTTCTTCCCAGTCATCCCTTTTTTCTTGGCTTATGTCCTCTTTGTCAAGCAGGGCCTCTTCCATATTGGTCTGTGTGCCCTCAATCTTACTACTCTGGGTAGCTTCTTTAAGAACGTGCATGCTAATGAACAGATCAATGTCAGGGATGTGCTCACTGTACATGTCCAACCGCCCTAATTGCCTATCGGCTTGCGATAACAGTTGTAAAAGCTCCATGTCTTCCAAAAACCATTGTCTATTGATGGGCTCGGGCTGAAAACTTTTATAATACCCCTGATTAATATATTGGCCTGCTTTAAAACTTTTCATATGCCCATAAAATTACAATTTTAATTTCGTTGTTGTAAAATAACGAAAAAATTTACATTATTACTTTTTTCAGTGTAAAATAAGTGGAAAAAATATAATAGTGGACCGTAGAATTGTAAAACCATGCTACTCTGGCAAGATGGCATCTTGTTGTATCTCCAAGACATTGCTTCGACAAAAAACAGCGTTTTTGCTCAACTTACACTTCGATTCCATTTTGTTCCAAAAACAAAAAACCCGCAAACATAGTTTGCGGGTTTTTTTGTGGTACCTCCAGGAATCGAACCAGGGACACACGGATTTTCAGTCCGTTGCTCTACCAACTGAGCTAAGGTACCATGCGCTAAAGCGGCTGCAAATATAATTTCAAAAATAGGATATACAAACAAAAACAGGAAAAAAGGCAGTGATTTTTTTCCATTTCCCGACCTTTGCCCCATGAATCTGGTCATCGACATCGGGAACACCTTGGTAAAGTATGCGGTTTTTCGCAACGGCAGGCTCATTTATGACGAAAGCTCGGAGTCGGGACTTTTTTTGTCCAAGGTCAAGGAGCTTTTTGCGCAGTTCCCCGAAACCGACCATGCACTCATTTCCTCCGTGGGCAAATTGGACAAGAAGGCCCGCGACATCGTGGCCCTCTTCTGCAAGGTGCATGTGCTCTCCAGCGCCTCCAAGGTGCCGTTCAAGAACAGCTATGCCACTCCACAGACCTTGGGGGTGGATAGGCTGGCACTGGCCACTGCCGCCTTTTACCAAAACCCGCGCGGAAACACCCTGGTGATCGACTCCGGCACTTGCATCACCTACGAAATGGTCAACAATTTTGGGGAGTATGTGGGAGGTGCCATTTCCCCCGGAGTACAGATGCGGTACAGAGCCATGCACCAACAGACGAAGGGATTGCCATTGCTCCAGCCCGAGGAGGTCCTGGACTTTATCGGGAACTCCACCCAGGCGTGCATGCACAGTGGGGTAATCAATGGAATTGCCCAGGAAGTGGACGGGATTGTGGACCAATATCGCTCCCGCTTTCAAGATTTAACAGTTATTTTAACAGGCGGTGACGCCCATTTTTTTGCCAAAAGGCTAAAAAACACCATATTTGCGAACCCCAAATTTCTCTTGGAGGGTCTAAATTACTTGCTGGAATACAACAAAAGCTAGATGGTTAAAAAAATTTTGATCGCTTTTTTTTGCATGGGCGCCCATGGGCTCTTTGCGCAAAATGCCACCATATCCCCATATTCATATTTTGGAATCGGAGACCTTCGGGACAATGGTTCCGTTGAAAATCAGATGATGGGGGGCGTCAGCATGTATGGCGACAGCATCCACATCAACCTCTCCAACCCTGCGGCCTATTCCAAGTTGAGGCTCACCGCTTACACGGCAGGGATTTCTCGCACAGAATATCGATTGAAGGACTGGTCGGAGCAGCAGAACACCTCGGTGACCAATCTGGACTATCTTGCCATTGGATTTCCCGTGGCCAAGAATATGGGCGTGGGCTTTGGGCTCATGCCGCTTTCGTCGGTAGGCTATAACCTGAGGGACGAGACCACCAACAATGGGGCGGAGGTAATCAATGTGTATAACGGGGAAGGAGGCCTGAACCGGCTATATGCTTCCATTGGTTATGAGCCCATAAAGAACCTTAGTCTCGGGATCACCGCCAATTTTAACTTTGGGACCTTGGAATACCAAAGGATACAAAGTGTTGAGGGCGTCCAGTTCGGCACGGTGGACAATAGGGAGTCACGGGTAAATGGGTATGACTTCAAATATGCCCTCAATTATACCCCAAGGATAAAGGACAAATACACACTGTACACATCGATATTGGTGAACACCCAGGGCAATCTGGTTTCAAGGAACACCCAGACGTTGGGATCTTTTTCAGTATCGACCGGAAGCAATATAGAAGTGATCGATGTGGATCTGGATGCCACCAACTTGAGGAACACCGAACTTAAGATACCCACTAGGACCACCGTGGGCCTCGGTTTCGGTGAAGACAGAAAGTGGTTTTTGGGAGGGGAGTACAGCTTTCAGCAGTTCAGCGATTTTGAGAACCGATTCTTGGGACTGGACAATGTGACCTACAACAATGCCAGCACCATGGCCTTTGGGGGCTATTGGATACCGGACCATACATCGCTCACGGGCTACTTCAAGCGCGTTACATATAGGGCCGGACTGCGTTATGATAAGACGGGCCTAGAGGTGAACAACAAGGAGATAAACAACTTTGGCATAACTTTTGGTCTTGGATTACCACTGAGCGGTGCAACGTTCGATACCTACTTCTCCAACCTGAACCTAGGTTTTGAATTGGGAAGAAGGGGGACAACCGATGCAGGGCTCATAGAAGAAAGTTATCTGAAGATCAACGTGGGCTTATCCCTAAATGACAGATGGTTTCAGAAAAGAAAAATAAATTGAGATAGCCTTTTTTTGAAAAATTGATAAATAACCACCCATAAAAAATCCAGTAAGCGGATTTTTTAATGAAAATTTGTACTTTAACCACTTTAAAATTAGAAAGATGAAAAAGAGACACTACTTAACAATGATAACGGTCGTGATGTTGACAGGATTAAGTATGGCCCAGGCACAGAATCCCGAGTGCATGACCAATCTTTCCATTTACGCCGAACATGCAAAGGTGAAGAACTACGACGCCGCCTATCAACCCTGGAAAATGGTGTATGAAAGTTGCCCGGACATCAATAGGGCCAACTTCACCTATGGAGAAAGGATCCTTTCCCATAAAATAGAAAATTCCACAGGGGCGGACAAGGACGCATATGTCCAAGAACTGATGTCGCTCTATGACAACAGTCTCAAATATTTCCCCACCAAGTTCACCAAAGCCGGAGTGGCCATGGACAAGGCACTTTTGCTCTATGAGAACAAAATGGCCTCCGACGAGCAGATTTTCAACATGTTGGACGCTGGATTCAAGGAAGACAGGGCCAATTTCAACAACCCTAGGGCGCTTTACCTTTATTTCTCTGCCTTGGTGGATCTGCACGGATCTGGCAAGAAAGACCTTCAGGATGTGTTTGATACCTATGACGATGTCACTGCGAAAATAGAGGAGGAGAATAAAAAACTTACGGATGTCATCACCAAGTTGCTTCCCAAAGATTCCTTGGGAACATTAACCTCTACAGAGAAAAAAACACTTAGTGCTTATAGTACCAACTCTGAATCCTATGGAAAAGTGGCCAGCAGTGTCGATTCCAAATTGGGTGGACTTGCAGATTGTGACAACTTGATTCCTTTGTATGAGAAGAACTTTGAGTCCAGAAAAGGAGACGTGAACTGGGTAAAAGGAGCTGTTGGAAGGATGTTCTCCAAAGACTGTACCGATGACCCTATGTTCCGAAAACTGTTCGAGGCCCAATTGGCTTTGGATCCCTCTGCCAGTGCCTACCTATATGGAGGAACGTTGAAGCAGAAATCTGGGGACAACAAGGGAGCCATCGAGGACTTCAACAAAGCGGTGGAACTGGAAACGGATTCCTATAAAAAATCCAATATCCTATATAAGATTGCGACTACGGTCAGAAAGACCAGTAAGTCCCAAGCAAGGAACTATGCCCTTAAGGCCATCGATGCCGATGCGGCCAACGGTAAAGCCTATTTGTTGATTGCCAATCTCTATGCCAGTAGTGCCAACGATTGTGGAAGCACTCCATTTGAAAAGAGGGCCATCTACTGGAAGGCTGCCGACATGGCCAGAAAAGCAGGAAGGGTAGACCCCGCCTTGAGCGGAACGGCCAGCCAAACTGCGGCCAGCTACGATGCAAAGGCACCTACCAAGGAAATGATCTTCAGTTCCGGAATGGCAGGAAAGACCATCACTTTCAGCTGTTGGGTGGGAGGTAGCGTTACGGTGCCAAGCCTATAATGTGAAACGAAAGTCCAAAAATAATTTAAAGTGTTTTGCCACGGTCTTCACCGTGGCAATCCTTTTTATGTCCTGTGGGGACGACTACGAGAGGGTGGGCGAGGAAGCAGTAAAACCCATTTTTCCACAAGGGGTGGCACAGAATTTCACACTCACCTACACGGAGACCCTTGAGGCCATGAACGCACAGGATTCGGCAAAATCGAAGGTGATCGCTGTGCTCAGCAGCCCCATCTCAGAGGATTTTGACAACCAAGCCTTTAAATTCCGTACCTTTCCTGAAGGACTCAAAGTGGATTTTTTTGATGACAAGAACCAAAAAAGTGTGATCACTGCCGACTATGGTATCGTATATTCACAGACCAATTTGATAGATTTGCAGGGCAATGTGGTCATTGAGACCCACGATGGAAAGAAATTGGAGTCAGAGCAATTGTTCTTTGATCGAAAGAACAACTGGATCTTTACCGAGGCCAAATTTACATACACTAATCCGGAGGACGGTACAGTGATGGACGGGGAGGGAATGGATTTCAACAAGGATTTTAGTTTTTTCAAGGCCCACAAGACCTTCGGGCTCATGACCATTAAAGAAAAAGAGGAATGATCAACATTTTAAAGTACACCGAATACCTATACTTGGCCGTCGCGGTCGTATCCATCTACAAGATCGTGACACTTTGGAGCATCGACCCCAAGGAAACCTATATTTTCATCTTCTTTGCAGTCGTCTCGATTGCCATGTTTGTCTTCAGAAGAAGATATCGCAAGCGTTTTGAACAACGACAAAAGGAAAACCAGAAATAGCCTTGGACACCTCGGTCACCATCATACTTCTTTCCTTGCTCTTCTCGGCATTCTTTTCAGGAATGGAGATTGCCTTCATTTCCGCCAATAAGATCCATATAGAAATTGAAAAAAAGCAGGAAGGCATCTTGGCCAAGGTACTCACTTGGCTCACGGAAAAGCCATCCAAGTTCATTGCCACCATGCTCATTGGCAACAACATTGCCCTGGTCATTTACGGAATGTTCATGGGAGATCTGCTCATGGGATGGTTCCAAAGTCTCGTGCCTACCAACGTGGCTTTTTTGGATGCACTGTTGACGGATTTCAGTCTGGTTTCCCAAACGGTGATCTCCACTTTGATCATCCTATTCACTGCCGAGTTTTTGCCCAAGGTGATTTTTCAGATCTATTCCAACACCCTATTGAAGATTTTGGCCATACCCGCCTATTTCTTTTATGTGCTGTTCTCCTTCATATCGTGGTTCGTCATCAAGGTTTCGGATTTCATACTGCGTGTGTTTTTCAAGACGGACGGCGATGAGGTGCAACTTTCTTTTACCAAGCTGGAACTGGGCGATTACATCACAGAACATATGGAGACCGTGGAAGAAGAGGACGAGGTGGATTCGGAGATACAGATATTCCAGAATGCCTTACAGTTTTCCACCGTAAAGGCACGTGAGGTAATGGTGCCGCGTACCGAGATTACCGCAGTGGAGTTGAACGATACCCCAAAAAATCTGACAAAACTCTTTACTGAGACCGGCTATTCCAAAATTTTGGTCTATAAGGACAGCATCGATGAGATCATAGGGTATGTACACTCCTACGAACTGTTCAAAAAACCGAAGACCATCAAGAGCATTTTGATGCCGGTGGAGTTTGTGCCGGAGACCATGATGATACAGGACATCCTCAATGTACTCACCAAAAAGAGAAAGAGCATGGCGGTCGTCTTGGACGAATATGGGGGAACGGCGGGCATCATGACCGTGGAGGACATCATCGAGGAACTTTTCGGGGAGATAGAGGACGAGCACGACACCATCGACTTCCATGAAGAACGGGTCGAGGAAAACTTCTATAAGTTCTCTGCTCGGTTGGAGGTGGACTACATCAACGAAAACTATAAACTGGAACTGCCCGAAGGGGAAGAATATGAAACCTTGGGTGGCCTTATCGTGAACAAGACAGGCCACATACCCGAACAGGACTCAGAGGTCACCATCGACAATTTCACCTTTCAGATCCTAGAGGTGTCCAATACCAAAATAGACTTGGTGAGCGTGCGGGTCCATACTGAGGATTAATGGTTTCCACATCTTTTTGCGCTTTCCTATTTGAAAAGAAAGTGGTATTTTCGCCCACTGAATTTAAAGAAAACTAGCAGTAAAATGGCAATATTAGAGAATATTAGAAAACGGACCACCGTTCTGATCCTTATCATCGGTTTGGCGTTGTTCGCATTTGTAATATCAGGCGTCTTCAGCAGCAAGGATTTTGCTGGGGGCAAAGTAGGTTCCTCGATCGCCGAGGTAAATGGGGAGGATATTTCCATTGACGAATTTAGGAACAAGGTGGAGACCGCTTCCAGGAGCTATGGTCCAAACTTCTCTTCCACGCAATTGGTGAACATGGTGTACGACCAGGAAGTGCGCAAAGCCCTTTTGAACCAACAGTTCGAGGATTTGGGCATCGATGTGGAGAGCGATCAGATCATCGAATTTGTGCGGACTTCAGGCTACGCACAGATACCCGACTTCCAGGACGAGAACGGGATCTTCAATGAAGCAGTGTTCAAAAGTGCCATTGCCGATTGGAGGGCCAACGACCCACTTCGCTACGATGCTTGGTTGCAGGATGAAAAAGCCATTATTGAGGCGGCCAAGGAGCGTTTGTACTTCAACCTGATCAAGGGAGGCGTGGGTGCCACACTTTCAGAAGGAAAATTTGATTACAAATTGGCCAATGACAAAGTGGACATCCAATATGTACGTGTTCCTTATTCTTCTATAGCAGACAGTACCATAGAGGTTTCCAAGAGCGAAATTGAAAAATACATCAACGACCACAAGAAAAGGTTTGAGCAGGAAAAGGCGCGCGACATCCGTTTCGTATATTTTGAGGAAAAACCATCAGCAGCAGATGAGAGCAGTGTAAAAGAGGTCATTACCGCACTGCTTGACGATACCGTGGAGTATTCACAGGAAACCGATTCCAATGATACCATTGCCGGATTCAGGAACACCACGGACATGGCGGCCTTCTTGGATAGACATTCGGATACCAAGTTCGATACCATATACAAGGCAAAAAATGACCTCCCTTCTGTTGCTGCCGATACGTTGATGGCAATGCAGGTGGGACAAATCTATGGACCCTACAAGGATGGGAATTTTTATAAGATATCCAAGGTAATGGACAGAAAGGCCAACGGAACCGTAAAAGCCAGCCATATCCTGATTGCTTGGGAAGGTGCGGAACGTGCCAACCCCGCCATTACAAGGACCAAGGAAGAAGCGGAAGCCAAGGCCAAGGAGCTTTTGGCAGAGGCAAAGAAGGAGGATGTGGTCTTTACTTCATTGGCCAGGGACAATTCGGATGGACCTTCTGCCCCTCGTGGCGGTGACTTGGGATACTTCCAGGAAGGCATCATGGCCGATGAGTTCAATGATTTCAGTTTTGGAAATCCAACAGGTACCATCGGATTGGTAGAGACCCAATTTGGTTACCACATCATCAAAATTGATGATAAGCAGGATGTGATCCAGGTGGCCACATTGGCACGGGAAATCGAACCTTCCGAAGAGACCATCAACACCCTGTTCACCGATGCCACCAAGTTCGAAATGACCGCTTTGGACTCCGAAGCTGAGAATTTCGGTGACATTGCAAGAGAAAGCAATTATACCGTAAGACCAGTGAACAAGATCAAGGAAATGGACGAGAACCTTCCCGGTCTTGGTTCCCAAAGAAGCATAGTGCAGTGGACATTTAATGAGGACACCAAGGTGGGCGATATCCGACGTTTCAATGTGAACAATGGCTATGCCGTGGTTCAGTTGACCAAAAAGTACGATAAAGGCCTGATGTCCCCTGAGGATGCTTCAGCAACAGCATTGCCCGAAATCAGGAAAGAGCGCAAAGCGGAACAGATCATTACCGCCAACAAAGGAAAGGCGATGGATGCCATTGCTACCAGCAACAATGTGACTACGAGCAATGCATCGGCACTGACCGTAAAGTCCCCAACTTTGCCAGGTGCAGGTAGGGAGCCTATGATCGTGGGAACAGCTTTTGCGCTTGATCAAGGCCAGACTTCCGGATTGATCAAAGGTGAGACTGGGGTTTACATGCTGAAAGTGACCAAAAAAGAAGAAGCTCCCAACGTGGAGAACTACAGCACCTATGCCAACAGCTTGCGGGCCAGCACCGCAGCCAGGGTGAGCGGCTCGGTATATAATGCCCTTAAGGACAAGGCAGAGATAGAGGACAACCGCGCCACTTTCTATTAGGATTTGCACAGATAGATATAAAAAAAGCCCCTTTTTAAAGGGGCTTTTTTTTGTATCCTCATTCAATGAACAGTGCTTATTACCTACTCTCCTGCTGGTCCCATTTCATCTTATAGCAAATGGAAAGGATTTTTCCCTCGGCATCAACCGTCACCTCAAAACCCTGCTTGGTCCGGAAATAGGCATCCCGTAGAAAATACCACTTGCCGTTGGTGAAAAAAAACTCCCTTTTGTCCGGTTTCCATGAAGGAAGGGGATAGGTAAGGTCCAGCACACCTTGAAAATAAACAGCCGTCTGTTCCGTAAGCCTAAAATCTTCCCGGATGTAACTTTTGAATTTTGGAAGGTCGGTGTCCCCGCGGATCTGCTCAAAACTGTTTACCTTTTCCCCAGTGTCGATTACAATCATCCTATTGATGTCCGTGTCCTTGCTGCCATAGAGGTTTTTGGTTTCTTGGGTGATGTGGTACACCGCATATTTTAGAACCTGGGCTGTAGAGTCGGGGGATACTTCCCGATAGGTGGTGGTAGAGCTTTCCCTCATGAACTGGTCCAGACGGTTAATGGCAGAGCCATCCCGTTGGGAAAAGGTGGCCAAGGGTAAAAATAATAGTGTCGCCCAAAGGGTTTTGTGCACCAATGATGTATGGATTTGGGTCATATCGATCAAAGGGTTTGATGAACAGTGCCAAACATAAGGGCAATATTCCAGATGATCGACCCCCAATTGACGGATGACCCGTTTGGATTGACGGATAGATGAAAAGCTGGGGGAAATGTTAAAAAATTACTCCTTAAAAAGAGCTATGGTGTAATCAAGAAGTTCACTGTTCCCACTTTTGCCGTGACCAGGCACAACAGTCATGGTGTTGGGGTATTTGGACTTTACTTGGGTAACTGTTTGTGACCATTCCGAAACATTGGCATCTTCTAGATTTCCTTTGCCCGCCCCCATGGATTTGATCAAACAGCCCCCGAACATCACATTTTCAGTGGGGAAATAGGCAATGATATTGTCACGGGTATGGCCTTCACCGACATAGTCCAGAAGCACTATTTCATCCCCTACCTGTAATTCCATAAAACCAGCGAATCCATGTTGCGGACGTTTCCCTTCTTTTTCGGAGAGTAAAGCAAGGGTCTTTTGATGGGCGTATGAAGGAATGCTTTTTTCATGAAATGTCTTGAGGCCGCCAACGCAATCATCATGGAAATGGGTCGCCACCACAGCCTCTATCACAATGTTTTGTGATTCCAACCAATTGATGAGTTCCTCCGATACCATGTTGTCCACGGGGGTGTCCAGCACTATGGCCTTCCCGTCATCCACCACGATTATCCCGTTGCAGGCCACCTTTCCAAAGCTCTCGGTCTCCAGATAAGAAACATGCATGTAGGTGTGCTCCGTGAGCGGCACTATTTCCAGCGTGTCCGTTTTAAGGGCAATCTGTCTTTCTTTCTTCCCACATGAAAGAAGGATAAGGCAAGTCAATAGGATAAACAACGATTTTTTCATTGCAGGATCATTTTTGAATAAGGGATAACGGTTTCATACCCTTTTGCCTTGAAATAGTCCAAGGATTTTTCATCACCCGTGGCCAACACAAAATCACCGCCCCAGGCCCCAAGGCTTTTCACCGTGCCAAAATAATCGGGAAAAAGACGTTGCTTCACGGGTTTCAGTTTCAAGACTTTGGAAAGCAAAGCTTCGTGTTCTTCCATCAAGACCTCGAACCCGGCCAAAGTAGGTGCAGCTATCAATTTTTTGGTGATACTGGAAACATTCTTGACCAATTCCGATACATCAAATTGCTGCTTCCTATAATTAGCGATAGCCTCTTTGCTACTTTGTTTTTCATTAAGATGTACAAAGTAGAGCGATTCTTTGAACAGGGGGTCAAAATCAATTTTTTCGACTTGCGGGACGCCATTCTTTAACTGATAGGTTATCGGTGAATTGTATTGAGCACAGGCAATATCATACCCGCTTCCACCAAAGGCGTTCCATAAAAGTTGATAGGCATCCACTCGTGCCCATTGCGCCAAATTGTTAATGAGTGTCGAGGATGTGCCCAATCCCCATGATTTGGGAAAGGTAAGATGCGTTTCTATTTGAAAACCATCACTATCGGTCAACAATAAAGGGTTTTGTGCATTGGCCTCCAAAAGCAAGGTGGTCAATGTTTGGGAAGTCGCTTCATCGGAAGTGGATATTACTTTCAGATCCGCAAGATCAAATTGTGCAGTGAACCAAATAGTATTGTCCTCATCAAAACTGGTCCATTCCAATATCCCGGATGTGGTCGGGGTCACATGCAGCGATTGCCCATAGCTGGTGGGGATGGCCAGTCCCAATGCCCCATCCAAAATGGCATATTCCCCAGAAAGCAATAGTTTGCCGTTGCTGTAAAAGGCTTTTTTCATTGTTGCGATTTCATCTTTTCCAAAGCCTCCTTGACCGAAGCATTTGTCACTGTATGGTGCTTGAAATGTTCCACAAGTTGCTGCTTTTCATCTTCCGAAGCACCCATTTGGTTGAGCATGTTCAGCAAGTGCATCTTCATGTGACCTTTTTGTATTCCAGTGGTGACCAAACTCCGTATGGCCGCAAAATTCTGGGCCAAACCCGCAACAGCAACAATCTGCATCAATTCCCTTGCAGATGGATTCCGGAGGATCTCCAAGGCCAATTTCACCAAAGGGTGCAAAGAGGTCAACCCGCCTACCGTGCCAAGGGCCAAGGGCACCTCTATCCAAAAGGTGAAAATACCATCTTCGATCTTCGCACGCGTCAAGCTCGAGTATTGCCCGCTCCTTGCCGCATAAGCATGCACGCCTGCCTCGATTGCCCTAAAATCGTTCCCGGTAGCAAGGACAACGGCATCAATACCGTTCATGATGCCTTTATTGTGCGTAACGGCACGATAGGGCTCCACTTGGGCAATGTCAACGGCCCTTATGAATTTTTCAGCAAATACTTCTGCGGGCATATCCTTATTTCCCAAATCAGCGATGGGGCAACTTACCTCAGCCCTTACCAAGCAATGGGGGACATAGTTGGATAAGATGCTCATCACCACTTCTATGTTTTTTTCCTCTTCGGTGAAAGCATCAAAAAGGAGCGCTTGCTCTTTAAAAGTTTTGGCAAATTGTTCCAAACAGGAATTGATGAAGTTGGCCCCCATGGCATCTAAAGTCTCAAAGGTGCAATGGAGCTGGTGATAGCCCTTTATTTTGTCAGTGAGGTCCCGTAATTCAATAGTGTTGATGCCGCCGCCCCGTTTTTCCATGTTCTGGGTGATGGAAGCAACACTTCCCAGGAGCTTTGGTTTTACCCATTCGAAAAATTCGGTTAGTTTTTTGGGGTCACCTTGGTATATAAAATGTACCTGGCCGATTTTTTCCGTACCCAAGATTTCCGTTTTGAATCCGCCGCGGTCCAACCAAAACTTGGCCGCCTTGCTGGCCGCCGCCACCACAGAGCTCTCTTCGATGGCCATGGGAACCGCATACAGATCACCGTTGATCAAAAAATTGGGCGCAATGGCAAACGGCAGATAGTAATTGGAAACGGTATTTTCTATAAACTCATCGTGCAATTTTTGGACTCGGGGGTCCATGTTCAAATACTGCTCCAAAAGTTGCTTCGTGGCCTTGGCATCCTTAGTGCAGTGAGTGGCTATCCAATCGATTTTTTGGGTTTTGGACAACTTGGAAAATCCTTCAACGGGAGTGTTCATAAAGTTGGGTTAAAGGAATCAAATATAAGGATAATACCATCTTTGGTCGTACTAAGTATAACAATTGGGTGTGGTTGATCTGTTACAAAAGCCCTGTTCTTGTTGCGCTTGCAACATTAAAGTTTATTTTTCCGATAAATATTAGTAAACTTGGGAGTTTTTAATCAATTTTTTCACTTCATGAACAAACCGTCTCTCCTAGTCCTACTCCTTTTGGGATTTTTGACTTTTTCCACAGCACAAAAGAAAAAAATAACCCTTGAAGAAATTTGGGGCGGGGAATTCAGGACCGAATACATGGACGTGCTCCGCTCCATGAACAACGGGACACAATATACCATTTTGAATACCGAACATTCCCCACGTTCCAGCAGTCTGGACAAATACGATTACGAGACTTTGGAGAAGGTGGAGACCATTGTGGCCTCTTCGGAAAGTGTGCCCTATTTTTCATCTTACTCCTTCAGTGATGATGAATCCAAGGTGCTTTTGGCCACAGAGGTGGAGCCTATTTTTAGGCGTTCCAGTCTGGGCATTTTCTATGTGTATGATATCGCCTCCAAGGATTTGGTGAAAATCTCCGAGACCAAGATACAAGAACCCACACTTTCCCCTGATGGAAGCAAAGTGGCCTATGTGCTGGATAATAACCTTTATATTTTGGACCTTTCTGCAAGGACCACAAAGCAAGTGACCACCGATGGGAGCAAGGGCACTATCATTAACGGGGTCACCGATTGGGTATATGAGGAGGAATTTGGGTTTGTACGCGCCTTTGAGTGGAACAGTAACGGCACGAAAATCGCATTTTTACGATTTGATGAGACCGAAGTTCCCCATTTTTCCATGGATGTGTATGGAAAGGAACTCTATCCCTATCAGCATGAGTTCAAATATCCCAAGGCAGGCGAGAAGAATTCCGTGGTAACCCTTCACATGTATGATGTGGCGTCGGGCAAAATTTCAAATGTGGACATGGAGGATCCATACTATATCCCACGAATCCAATGGATGAACAACCCCGACCACTTGAGCGTACAGACCTTGAACAGGCACCAGAACGATTTGAAACTCTTCGCAGTGAATGCAACCGATAATTCAACATCCGTTTTGTTGGAAGAGACCGATGAAGCCTATGTGGACGTTGATGGCGACCTGACTTTTTTGGACGATGACAGTTTTATCTGGACCAGCGAGACTGACGGATACAACCATCTTTACCTTTATGGAAAGGATGGAAAATTGAAGAACCAGATCACACAGGGCCCTTGGGAAGTGACACGATATTATGGTTACGATGAAAAACGCGACCGTATTTTTTATCAGTCCGTGGAAAACGGGTCCATCAATCGGGGTGTTTATAGTATTTCCACCAATGGGAAGCGCAAAAAAGGCCTATCAACTCAAGAGGGAACCAATTCAGCGGCGTTCAGCAGCGATTTTACCTATTACATCAACACCTATTCAAGTGCGAGCGTTCCTTACAGGTTCACATTGCACGATGCATCCAGCGGTAAATTGGTCAAGGAAATCAAGGACAACTCAGCTTTGCTGAACAAACTGGAAGGATACGAAATTGCTCCCAAAGAGTTTTCCACCATCAACATTAATGGGTATGACCTGAATATGTACATGATCAAGCCCGCCGATTTTGACCCCAGCAAAAAATACCCATTGTTCCTGTTCCAATACAGTGGCCCGGGTTCCCAATCGGTCTCTAACAGTTGGATGGGCAGTAACGATTATTGGCACCAGCTTTTGGCATCCGAGGGTTACATCGTGGCCTGTGTGGATGGCAGGGGAACCGGTCTGAAAGGACGCGACTTTAAAAAATTGACCCAAAAGGAATTGGGCAAATATGAAGTGGAAGATCAGATTGCCGCGGCCCAAAAATTGAGCGAGCTTCCCTATATCGACGGGAACAGGACCGGTATTTGGGGGTGGAGCTATGGTGGGTTTATGTCCACCAACTGTATTTTGAAGGGCAACGATACTTTTGAAATGGCCATAGCCGTGGCGCCCGTGACCTCTTGGCGATTCTACGACACTATTTACACCGAAAGATACATGCAGACCCCACACGAGAACCCCAGTGGGTATGATGATAATTCCCCGTTCAATTATCCAGAATTGTTGAAAGGAAAATACCTGTTGGTGCATGGTTCGGGCGATGACAACGTACACGTCCAGAACACCATGCGGATGATCGAGGCCTTGGTGCAGGCCAACAAGCAGTTCGACTGGGCCATTTATCCCGATAAGAACCACGGAATCTATGGGGGCAACACTAGATTGCACCTTTACACCAAAATGACCAACTTCATTAAGGAAAATCTATAATCAAAAACTAATTATATGTCAGCAATAACCAAACCAGCCCATAAGAGAGAGTTATTCGGCCATCCCGTAGGATTGTATGTGTTGTTCTTTACTGAGATGTGGGAACGATTCTCCTATTACGGAATGCGAGCTCTTCTTACCTTGTATATGACGGCCCAAACGCTGGACGGCGACCCACAAAGTGGATTGGGGTGGACAACCACCGAAGCCCTGGCACTCTATGGATGGTACACCATGTTGGTCTATGTGATGAGCATACCAGGGGGTTTTCTGGCAGACAGGTATTTGGGACAGAAAAAAGCGGTGACCATTGGGGCCATTCTCCTGACCATTGGGCATGGGGTTTTGGCAATTGATGCTTTATGGGCCTATTACACAGGTTTGGGTTTTGTGATTCTGGGTGTCGGGATGTTAAAACCTAACATCTCAACCATGGTTGGTGGACTTTATAAACAGAACGACATTAGGCGGGACAAAGGTTTTAGTATATTCTATGTGGGCATAAACTTAGGGTCATTTCTTGCTTCCATAACAGTAGGGATAGTTGCTGCGGTCTATGGTTGGCATTATGGTTTTGGTCTTGCAGGAATAGGAATGTTCATCGGGCTTTTGGTGTACTTGTATGGACATAGGTTTTTGGTGCACGTTGGTAATGAGCCCACAATGGAAGAGAAGGCTTCCGATATAAGCCTAGGGCAATTGTTTGTGCAATTGTTCAAGTCTCCCCTGCAATTGGGCATTGTGGCCATTTTATTGGCTTATTCCGTTTATGCAGGATTTACCTATGAGGGGCCAGACAATTGGGGTTACGGCATACTGTATATCTTTTTGTCGCTCATTACCGGGATGATGATGATGATTTACAAGAATTTGAATGGTAAAGTGGAAAAGGATAGGTATCTGGTGTTGCTCATCTCCCTTTTGATGGTCATTGTTTTTTGGGGAAGCTTTGAGCAGATGGGAGGGCTTATGAACCTATATGCCCAGGAGAAAACAAATAGGATGTTTTTTGGATGGGAGGTCCCAGCAGCATTGTTCCAAGCTGCAAATGCAGGTTTTATCATTCTTTTTGCCGTGGTAGTGGCCAACTTTTGGGCCAAACGAAAACTTAAGGGTAAGGAAGCAACTTCTTTGTTCAAAATGGCAGTGGGTGTCATTATCATGGGAGTAGGGTTCATTTATATGGTCTTTGCATCGTTGCAATATGAAAGCTCTGGTTCTTCCGCAATGTATTGGTTGGTATTGACCTATCTTTTCCATACCATTGGAGAACTCTGCCTGTCACCTGTTTCCTTATCGTTCTTTACCAAATTGGCACCAGCCAGATATATGGCCTTGATGATGGGGGTCTATTGGGCCGCGACAGGCTTGGGGAACAAAGTGGCCGGGATAGTCGGGGAAAGTTCGGTACAGGCGGGCGAGCTAAAAGTTTTTGGTGGACTTTTTGTTTTTGCCGTCCTTTTTGGAACATTGGTCCTGCTTCTTTTGAAGCCATTGAAACGATTGACCCATGGTGCGGAAGACAAAGAAACCACGGTCTCAGTTGAAGATGAGGTGGAAACCATAGAAAGAGGTTGATTCTCCTCCATATCGAAAACATAAAATCCCTTTTCACCCGTGTAGTGGAAAGGGATTCCTTTTTGGGCACAGGTCTTTTTCCAACGGGCAACCACATTTTTGTAATTGCTGCCGTCTGCCAAGATCATTTTGGGTTCAAGGGAATCCAACAACCGCCCCATGTTGATTTTTGGCGATTGGGTGAGCAACACATAATCAAGTTGTTTCTCCAAAGGAAATAGACCAAGGCTATCCATGATGTAGAGCTTTTTTCTGCCGATGAGATAGCTGTTTTTAAGTGGGGACAGGGTCGTATGTTGGATGCGCTCCGCAACAGCATAGTCCAAGGCCAAACTTCCCAGATTGGTGCTGTCTGATGACAGAACCTTCATGTTCTTGCCAGTTTGATGCAGCAAAACCGTGTTTCGGGATTTGTGAGTGAGGATCAGTACCTCTTTTCCACCTAGCTGGGCTTCGTTCCAAATGTTCCAAGCCTGAAAGGCCATGATTCCGCCAAAGAGCACCAAGGCCATTTTCCATTTGGGTCTGGTCAGAAAAGTGACCAAGGCTATGGCAATGAAATAACCCAACACCAGTTGTACACCATCGAAAGGAATGTCCTTGATGATAAAACCTTCTTGCCGGGCCACCCATCCCACAATGGAATTCATCATTTTGATGGTCCAATTGAACCCATCGACCAAAAAAGCGGGGAGCAGATCGGCCAATGCCAATGCAATGACCAAAATTCCCAGACCCAATATCAATCCCAAAAAGGGGATGATGAGCAGGTTGGAAACAAAGAATAGGGCGGGAAACTGGTGAAAATGGAACAAACTGATGGGCAATACGCCCAACTGGGCCGCAACGCTCACCGAAAGTAACTGCCACGTTTTTCGGATGACGATATTTTCCGGAAACCAGAACCGTTGCAGTTTTGGATAGATCCAAACAATGGCAAAAACCGCCGCATAGCTCATCTGGAACCCCACTTGGAACAGGAACAATGGTTTCACCAGCAGTATGGACAACATGGAAAGCGCAATGATGTTGAACGAGTTGGTGGGACGGTTGAGGGACATGGAATAGGCAAAAAAGGAAAACATGGTCACCGCACGCACAATGGAAGGGGATAGCCCTGCCAAAAAGGCATAGGTCCAAAGTAACAAGACAATCACGATCAATTTGAGGTTTTTACCTTTAGGTAAGCGCTCCAATGGGGTCAAAAGAAATTGTAGCAACAGCAGCAAAATGCCCACATGGAGTCCGGAAACCGCTAAGATATGTACCGCGCCAGCATTTTTGTAGTTCTCATAGGTGCTTTCGGAAATATCGTCCCGTTGGCCCAGCAAGAGGGCTTGGATCACTGCGAGCTCATCGTCCCCGAAATTTTCTTTCTTCAATTTTGAAATGATGTGCTCCCTGAATCCTTGGGCTTTGCCCAAAAGTGTCGGGGATGGATTGTTTTCAATGACAATGGATTCAAGATTGGACCTGATCTGATGATAGACACCTTGCTTTTCCAGATAGCCCTTGTAATTGAATTGATACGGGTTCAATGGGGGTTGGATGTTCTCTGGCCTTGCAAGCACAAACACTTCATCATCTACCCTTAATTTGGTCATTGCCGAATCCGAAGGAAGTACCAAGAGCAGGTTGCCCCGCTTTTCGTTGTTCGCCACAGAATTCACTTGGACAACATAGCGCTGGGTATATGGATTGGGTTTGAGCACTTCCCTCACCTTTAGGTGCCACAGGCTTTCCTTGGTCAGATCTTGGTCGGAATAATGGCGCGGCATGCCATTCGATGTTTTCATTCCAACAACGAAGATTCCCAGACACAATGAAGTTGCCATGGTCGCCAGCTCAAAATACGGGAACCCTTCCCTAGGTTGTCTTTTGCTCGTCCAAAAAAGAACGGGCAGCAAGAGCACCAAACAGGTCAAGGGCACGAGCGGTGCGACATCGGCATAAAAACCGATAAAAATGCCCAAAATGACCCACAGCGTGAGTTTAATGGACACAAAATTGAGTTGCTGCACTAAAGGATACGCATCGCCTTTACAAAAGCATGGTTCCAGTACCCTTCCCGTAACGAGGATACCAAAACGCCCCTTGAGGTCGTGGCGTGGATGAACTGTATGTCATCGCCATCCACTTCCACCACAAGGCCCACATGGTTGATGCGTTTTCCTGTTTTTGAGGTCTGAAAATAGAGCAGATCGCCCCTTTGCACGTCTTCCACCCTTATTTTTTGGCCTTCGAGGGCCATCTGATGGGAAGCTCGCGGAAAAGGGATGTCGTTTTCCTTTAAGGAAACATAAACCAAACCAGAGCAGTCCATGCCCTTATTGGTGGTGCCCCCATACTTGTACCGGGTCCCTGAAAAAGTCATTGCGGTTGAAATAATGGCCTCGGCCTTATCATTTTTCCGTTCTTCCTTTTTCCGCTCCTCTTTTTTGGGTTTTGATATGGGGATGGTGTCTTCGGTTGACCCCTCTACCGAAACGGTTCGGGTCTTGCTGTAGGTTCGTTTCTTTTTACCGGGACCACAGGCCGCAACGGTAAAAATCAATAGTAAGATTATGGTTTTTCGTAACATCCAAGAATAGATTTACTTTCTTGGATGATAAAACTACGCATTTTCAACGATTAATCGGGCGGCCAATTCACTGGCTCCCTCCCCGCCCAATTTTTCCTGGAGCAATTTATAATCGGACAGAATCCGCTCACGTTCGGGCCCCTCAATGATCTTGGAAAGTTCTTTTTTGAGGTTTTTTGTTGTCAATTCGTTCTGAATCAATTCCTTGACGACTTCCCTATCCATGATGAGGTTGACGAGGGAGATGTAGTCCAAAGTGATGATACGCTTTGCAATTTGATAGGAAATCCAGTTGCCTTTATAGCAGACCACTTGAGGGATGCCAAAAAGAGCTGTCTCCAAGGTAGCCGTTCCGCTGGTGACCAATGCGGCATGGGAGTGTTTGAGCAGGGTATAGGTCTTGTTGGAAACATAGTTCACGGTATCCCCTTTCAGGAATGGCGCATAGAAGTCATCCGAAAGGCTAGGTGCCCCCGCAATGACAAATTGGTGGTCGGGAAAATCCTTTTTGACCGAGAGCATTACCTCCAACATCTTCTGCACTTCCTGTTTTCTACTGCCGGGAAGCAGGGCGATGATGGGCTTGTCGGGGTCCAGACCGTTTTCCCTTCTAAAAGTTTCATTGTCCTGAAGCGGAGTGCCCGCTATGGCATCAATCAAAGGATGGCCTACAAAGTGGACGGGATAGTTGTGCTTTTTCCCATAAAAATCCTTTTCAAAGGGAAGGATCACATACATGGCATCAATGTCCCGCTTGATTTTTTTGATCCGGCCCTCCCTTGAGGCCCAGATTTGGGGCGAAATGTAATAATTGGTCCTGAACCCATTTTCCTTGGCCCATTTGGCTATCCGAAGATTGAACCCTGAAAAATCGATAAAAATAATGATATCAGGGCTGAACTTCTGGATGTCCTCCTTGCAGTAGGCAATGTTTTTAAAGATGGTGGGAATGTTCTTGATGACCTCCAGAAAACCCATAAAGGCCATGTCCTTGTAATGTTTGGCCAATTCGCCTCCGGCCTTTTGCATCAGATCACCGCCCCAGCAACGGATTTCGGCCGATGGGTCTTCCTTCTTCAAGGCCTTGATGAGGTTGGACCCGTGGAGGTCCCCAGATGCTTCTCCGGCTATGATGTAATATCTCATGGGTAAGTGTCAAATTCAAATTGAAACATCAAATTCAAAATTAAATTCCGGTCAGACCTATTAACGTTGAACTTGTTCTTGGACTTTATGGTCAAGACATCACTTTATACAATAGGATGATCAGCGCTGTGACCAAGGTGGCCAGCATGACCCCTCTGGCCCTAAGGTCCCGTTTGATTCGCAGAAAGCCAAAAAAGGCAATCAGGTTCAAGATGGCGCCCAGTGCCAAGAGACTGCCGATATGTCCTTGGGCCACTGCCGCATTGAACGTATCCATTATGCCCAGATCTGAAAACATCAGGATATAGAGCAACGTACCAAAGGTATTTGCGATGATGCCCACCATAAAACCGATCAAAATCTCTTTATTCTTGCCCATTTAAGTTCCAATTGTTTATTTGTGGTATGGCATGATGTGCCGTTAGGTCAAATTGTGTGGGGACAATCGAGATATAGCCCTGGGCCAAGGCCCATTCGTCCGTATCCTCCCCTTTGTCCAATAGTTCAAACTCTCCTGTCAGCCAATAATAGTCCTTCCCTGAGGGGCTTGTACGCTTGTCAAACTGCTCTTTCCAATTGCCCCTGGCCTGTCTGCAGATCTTGATGCCCTTGGGTGTCTTTTCACTTTTTGGAATGTTCACATTGAGCACGGTTCCCTTGGGAATCCCGTTGGTCAAAGCCTCCGAAACGATTTTTTTGACGGCCCCCAACGATGGTTCAAAGTTGGCATCCCAGGAATAATCACAGAGGGAGAAACCAATGGCGGGAATCCCTTCGATTCCTGCCTCGATGGCGGCACTCATGGTACCGGAATAGATGACATTTATGGAAGAATTGGCCCCGTGGTTGATACCGCTTACACAAATGTCAGGTGTTTGGTCCAAAATGACCCGGAGGGCCAGTTTTACACAATCGGCAGGGGTTCCGCTGCAACTGTATTCAATGGGGGCACCTTCCTTTTGGTCCACCACCACTTTTTTGGAAAAAAGGGTACTGTCCACAGAAATGGCATGTCCCATGCCCGATTGAGGGCTGTCCGGGGCTACTACGACCACCTCACCGATCTCTTTCATGGTGCGGATCAGGGCCCTGAGCCCCGGTGCGGTTATCCCATCATCATTGGTGACCAGTATGAGCGGTTTTTCCATGCTATATAATTATTGGCATAAAAATACGTTTTTCAAAAGGATATGAAGCCCTGGGCGTTTAACAAAAAATTAAAAGGAGCGTACAGAACTGGCACGGTTTTTTCTGTATCTTAGGGAATTCATACAAGTAGAAACGACGGATGACGCAATGATGATTTGACGGTATGAGGTCAGACAATTTCGCTCCCGAAAAAAAACCATATCTATGAAAAAGAACTTCATCTTGGCACTTTTGGTAATTCTTGTGGCAGTTGCCTCTTGCAGTTTTACCAACAAGTCTTTTGAAAATGATGACAAGGACAAGCTGCTGTTGGAATTGATCGCCTATGTGTTGGAAAGGGGCCACTACGAGCCCAAGGATCTGAACGATGAATTCAGTTCCAATGTTTTTGACGATTTCATTGACATCGTGGATCCTACCAAAAGATATTTCCTCGAAAGTGATGTAAAGGAATTTGAAAAGTACAGGTTCATGATCGATGATGAGATCAAGAACACCGACATCACTTTTTTCAATATAGTGTACCAGCGTTTGATGGTACGGATGGAAGAAGCCAAGGAAATCTATAAAGAAGTGCTTTCCGAACCTTTTGATTATACGGTCGATGAGAGCATCAATATCGATTATGCCGAGCAGGAGTTTGCCTCCAACAAAAAAGAACTTAAGGAACGTTGGAGAAAACAGCTCAAATACAACACCCTGACCGTTTTCGAGGACAAGATAGAAAATAGGATTTCCGATGCGGCGACCGCAGATGCAGGAATCGATGATGCCGTTGCCTTTAACGATATCCCCGGTACCGTGGACAAAGCACTGACCGAAGAGGAAGCTAGGGAGGTTACCCGAAGTACATTGGATGAATTCTTTGATTTTGTGGATGACCTGGAGCGTAAGGACTGGTTTGTGCAATACCTCAATACCATAGTGGAGGAGTTTGACCCCCACACCTTCTATTTTGCACCCGATGAAAAGGAGAAGTTCGATATTGGCATGTCAGGTAAGTTTGAAGGAATAGGTGCCAGATTGCAGAAAAAACCCGAAGGGGCCAAGATTGTCGAGATCATTTCCGGGGGGCCGGTCTGGAGGGACCAGACCTTGGAAGTGGGCGATGAGATATTGAAAGTAGGACAAGAAGGAGAAGAACCCATCAACATTGTGGGGATGCGCTTGGATGATGCGATAAAGTTGATCAAAGGGCCAAAGGGCTCTGTAGTGAACCTTACCGTGAGAAAAGTGGACGGCACCATCGAAACCGTTTCCATCACAAGGGATGTGGTGGAGCTTGAGGAATCTTATGCAAAATCCGCCACCATAGAAAGTGGGGACACAAAGTACGGCCTTATCAACCTTCCCAAATTCTATGTGGATTTTGAAGACTATTCTGAGCGCAATGCAGCTACGGATGTGGCCAAAGAGGTTGAACGTCTCAAAGAAGCCGGTGCCGAGGGCATTATCCTGGATTTGAGGGACAATGGAGGAGGCTCCTTGAAGACCGTTGTGGAAATGGCAGGCTTGTTCATCAAGGATGGCCCCATTGTACAGGTGCGCTCCTCAGGACAGCGCAAGGAAATCCATGAAGACAAGGATGAACGCATTCAGTGGGACGGTCCGTTGGTCATTTTGGTGAACGAACTGTCCGCGTCAGCATCGGAAATTTTAGCTGCCGCCATGCAAGATTACAAAAGAGCGGTCGTCATTGGCAGCAAGCAGACTTTTGGTAAGGGAACTGTCCAGAACGTGATTCCTTTGGACAATATCGTTCGTGGCAATGAACATGGAGACCTCGGTGCCATCAAGTTGACCACCCAAAAATTCTATAGAATCAATGGTGGATCTACCCAATTGGAGGGCGTCAAAAGTGATATTGTGGTTCCGGACAAGTACAGTTATATCGACCTTGGCGAAAGGGATCAACAGAATCCATTGGGTTGGGACAAGATCACACCGGCCGATTACAAGGAGTGGGACGGCTACATCGATTTTGAGTCCGCCGTGGAGAACAGCAAGAAACGCATGGCCAACAATGCACAGATCAAATTGATCGAGGAAAATGCCAAATGGATAAAACAGCAACAAGACGAAAACGTCATTCCATTGAGCTATGATGCCTATGTGAGCAAAGCTGAGGAAGCCAAACAGCAATCTGAGAAATTCAAGACGTTGAGGGACTATGATTCCCAATTGTCTTTTGGGTCGCTCAATTATGAGACAGAACTCTTTACCCAAGACTCTGTGCTCAGGGAAAAAAGGGACAGATGGCACAAGGAGCTGGCGAAGGACATCTATGTGGAAGAAGCGGTCAACGTATTGAAGGACCTTCACCTGAACAACATCAAAAACCAAGAAAGAAAACTGGCCAGCGTAAAAGGATGATCAGTTTTCAAATAAAGTACAGGACCGACCCTTTTAGGGTCGGTTTTATTTTTCCATGAAACCCCAGTGCCATTGAAAGCGAAAACTCTATACAGCATACTCATAGTTGTCTGCATCATCGGCTTTTGGCTGTTTGAGAATTTTTATACGCCGGATACCTATTCCAGCCCAAAACCCACCAATGACCATATCCCCAACATGGATTTTTTGCCCAGTTCCACCACCGGCGAAGTGGTCAGGCATGAATTCTATACACTTTCCTATAGCGAACCGCATGAACAGGCAGAATGGGTGGCCTATGAACTCAAAAAAAGCCATTTGACCAATGATGACCGAAAGCGGCCCTATTTTATCGAAGATCCCAAGGTGTCCCGCAAATCAGCCGATTGGAGGAATTACAGGGGCTCTGGCTACGACAGGGGACATTTATGTCCAGCGGGTGATAGGCGGTTTTCGGAACAGGCCTACAACGAGACGTTCTATACCAGTAACATCAGTCCGCAGGACAAGGAATTCAATGCTGGGGTGTGGAACCGGTTGGAACAGCAGGTGCGGTATTGGTGCAGGATATACGGTGACCTCATAGTGGTCACGGGTGGTGTGCTGGAAGACGGATTGGAAGAGATAGGGGATGAGGATGTGGATGTGCCGAGGGCATTTTATAAAATAATCCTTCGGAAAGAAGGAGAACAAATGAAAGCCTTGGCCTTTTTGATGGACGGAAGGGAAAGTGAGGCCCCTTTGGCCAGTTTTTTGGTGCCCATAGACAGTTTGGAGGCCAAAACGGGATTGGATTTTTTTCAGAAACAGCCCCAATCATGGCAGGACGAGGTGGAGAAAACAGTGGATGTCTCTGATTGGAAGTTCTAAATACCGTCCTTTAATCGGTTGGAATCCAGTTTTAGGAAGATGAACAGTAGCATCGAGAAAAAAATGAGCCCAGAACCTCCGTAACTGAAGAAAGGAAGGGGGACACCAATGGTAGGGAGCAACCCGATCACCATGCCGATGTTGATGAAATAGTGGAACACCAAAATGGAGATGACGCCATAGCCATACATTCGGCTAAAGTCACTTTTTTGACGCTCGGCAAGGTGGATCAATCTTAAAAAGAAAATGGAGAACAGTAAAATAACGGTCACTGTCCCTAAAAACCCCCATTCCTCACCCACGGAACTAAAAATGTAATCCGTGTGCTGTTCCGGTACAAAATCGCCTTTGGTCCGGGTACCTTCCAAAAAGCCTTTTCCAAAAAAACCGCCCGATTCGATGGCCTTTTCCGACTGATAGGTGTTGTACCCGATGGTCTTTCGGATTTCCTCCAACTTCTTTTCATCCTTTTCCAAGCTCAACCAAAGGGCAAAACGATCTCTGTGGCGTTGTTCAAAAACATGCTCGTACACCAAGTTTACCGAAAGTGAGAAGAGAATGGAAACAATGATGACCCCCACAACGGGCAGAACCGGAATCTTTACGGAAGCTCTTTTAAAAGTATAGATCAGCAACGCCAGAATGACCAACCCTATGGTGACCCAGACCGTTCCGAACATAAGTGTGGTTGCGAACAGCACGACCGTGACCAATAGAATTCCCAAATAATAGAGCGGAAATCCTTCCCTGAAGAGCACAAAGAACAGGGAAAAATAAATGAGAGAGCTACCGGGATCGGGCTGGGGCAAAATGAGCAGTGCGGGCAATAGAATGATCACCAAGGCGTACATTTGGTGCTTTCGGGTCCGGATGTCTGTCTGAATATCGCTCAGGAACTTGGCCAATGCAAGTGCCGTTGTCATTTTGGCCAACTCGGAGGGCTGCAGGTTGAAAAAACCAAGATCATACCATGACGTGGCCCCGGCTATGGTCTTTCCAAAGACGAAAAGCCCCAAGAGCAGTACGATGGAAACCATGTAAAAAATGGACGAGAACCGCTCAAAGAAACTGGATTCGACAAAGAGTACCAAAATAATGCCCAATACGGCAATGCCGAAAAAAAACAGTTGTTTGCCATATAGCGTGGAGAAATCAAAAATGGAACTGTCCGTTTCGGTCAAAGAAGTGGAGTAGATGTTGATCCACCCAATAAAGACCAATAGCAAATATAAAATAACAGATATCCAGTCAATTCTGCCAAAGGGGCCCTTACCACTCACGCTGATTTATTTTGAAAGGTTCCCCACTGTAGGGTTTGGCATATTCATGCTCCAAGGTTTTTTCCAACATCTTTTTTTCCAGATCGGTCCGCGAAATCTCACCCTTGATGTATTTTTCAATGAGGAGAGAGGCAATATGCCCGGCATAACGTGCACCAAAATAGCCATTTTCAATATAAACGGCTATGGCGATTTGCGGATTTTCTACTGGCGCAAAGCAAACGAACACGGAATGGTCCGTGAGTTGCATACGCTCGCCGTCTATACGCACAAAGTTTTCCACGGTACCTGTCTTGCCCGCAATGTCCACTCCGGGAATCTTCAGCCATCTCGCCGTTCCGTATTCATATACATTGGCCATTCCCTCGATGACGGGATCAAAATGCTTTCGGTCTATGGTGGTGTAGTTGGGCTCGGTGTATTTGGGGTCAATGGCCCCTGAACCTCCAATTTTTTTGATGATATGTGGTGTGTAAAAATAACCACGGTTGGCAATAGCTGCCGTCATATTGGCCAACTGCAAAGGGGTCGCAGCAACTTCTCCCTGACCTATGGAATTGGAAATGATGGTGGATGCTGCCCATCTGCCATCGCCGTACCATTTGTCATAATAACCTTTGTCAGGAATCCTGCCGGGTGCCCCCGTTGGGAGGTCGGTGCCCAAATAACCACCGAGTCCAAAACTTTTCATGTGTTTTTCCCAAGCATCCATTCCTTGGTCCGTTGTAGGGTATTTGTCATAGATTTTTCGGAACACTCCGGCAAAATAGGCATTGCAGGATTGATAGATACCAGAGTTCATGTCCCTTACCCCTCCACCACAATGACAGCCTCTCAGCGTGTTCCCCACATAAAAACCGTGGTAGCACCTAAAGGTGGTTTCTGGGGTCACTACACCTTCCTGGAGGGCAATCAGCGCATTCAGCGTCTTGAAAGGGGAACCGGGCGAAGGTTGTGCCAAAATGGAACGGTCCCAAGTTGGCTTGGCGATGGAATCATAATGCAGTTTGCTGTAATTTTTGGAGCGTTCCCTCCCCACCAATAATGCAGGGTCATAGGTTGGCCCGGAAATCAAGGCCAAGATCTCGCCCGATTTGGGTTCTATGGCGACTATGCCCCCCCGTTTGCCATGCATGAGCTTCTCTCCATATTCCTGGAGCTCTTTATCCAAAGTTATCTGTATCTCATTTCCTGGCTTGGGCAAGGTGTCCAATTTCCCTTCTTTGTATGGGCCGATATCGCGATTAAAACGGTCTTTCTGGATATGCTTTACGCCTTTTCTACCCCTTAGTTCCTCTTCGTATTGCTTTTCGATACCCGTGTGTCCCTTGAGTTCACCGGCCACATAGTAGGGATTGTTCTTGAGTTCCCATTCGTTTACCTCACTGATATAGCCCAGCACATTGGCCGCGCTGTGGGTGTTGTAGTAGCGCAACGATCTTTTTTGGATGTAGAAGCCCGTAAAATGGCGCATTTTCTCTTGGAGTTTGGCATAGTCTTCCTTGGAAAGTTGGGGCACCAATACAGAGGGTAGTCGGGGCGAATAGTGCCGAGCAACATTCATCTTGGACACAAAAGTAGCCTTGTCAATGCCCAAGAGGGAACAGAATTCGAGGGTATCCAGAGGTTTTACTTCCCGTGGGATGACCATTACGTCATAGGCAGGTTGGTTGCCCACCATGAGTTTCCCATCCCGGTCATAGATGTACCCGCGTTCCGGATAATCATAGATTTTTTTGATGGCCGGATCTTCCAGGATCTGATCCGGTGAAAAACGAAAAAGCTGTAAATAGGAGAGCCTTCCTATGAAGGTGAACCCTATGATGACGATAATCGATGACAATAACAGTTTTTTCATAATCAATCGACCGGAGTAGAGATCCCAGTCCTTTGTATTTCAACGAAGCAACTTCAATTTTATTCGCTTTTGGGACTAAAAAGTGAGCTGAACAGCGTACAAAGTATTAAAGTTACGATACCTGTGGCAAAAACTTTCTTCAAAGTTAAAAGGAAATGGGGGATACTTAAAATTTCCAAAGAAAAGAATAGCAAATGGTGGATCAAGATCAGCAAGGCCAAAAAGGTCACCCGTTGGATTTTGGTGGTGTTCTTGAAACTGAAATTCTGGAACTCGTAGTTCACCCCAAAACAGAACCTCATGATCACGGGCCTTGCATAGGCCACGGTCAAAGAGGCGATGGCATTCAGGGCCAAGGTGTCCGAAAAAATATCGATGATGAACCCCAACAGAAAAGAAACGACCATAAAAAGGGCCCTGTTGCTTTTGAGGGGATACCAATAAAAGAAGATGACATAGACCATCGGGTTGATGAAATCCATGAAATTCAAGGTATTGAAAATCAAGACCTGGGCAAGGACCAAAAGCACAAAACGGAATATGTTCAATACAATGGTGCTATTCATTGGTGGTCTTTGCTTCGAGTTCTTGGATCTCTTTCCGGTTTTTGTTCTCGATCAGGTACACATTCTTGATGTTCGCCATATCGTTGAAGAGCTCCACATCTATGTTGTAGAAACTCTTGGATTCGTTCAGGTCATATTTTTTGATGGTCCCAATGGGTATGTTCTCGGGAAAGATGCTGGACATTCCACCCGTCACGATGGTGTCGCCCACCACCAAAGGCACCAATCTGGGGATGTCGATCAGTTGGGCAACGGTGTAGTCTTGACTGGTCCAGATCAAGGACCCAAAATAATTGGTGTTCTTGATCTTGGCGTTGATGTTGGACTTTGAGTTGAGGATGCTCTGCACGGTGGAGAAATTGTTGGAAACATTTTCCACAATGCCCAAGATGCCCTGAGTAGTGATGACGCCCATGTCCTGCTTGACGCCTTGGTTTCTTCCCTTGTCTATGGTAAGATAGTTTCTGGGAGAAACAAAACTGTTCTTGATGAGCTTGGCGCTGATCACCTCATAACTTACCATGGTGGAATCCAATGGCTGAATACTATCATTCTCCAAATTGAAGAGCAACTTTCGGAGGTACTCATTTTCCTCGACCAATCTCCTGTTCTCTTCACGAAGGCCAAAATAGGACGAGACATCCGCTCCCGAGGCATAGATGCTCCCCGAAAGCCATTTGGAAGAATTGAAAAATCTAGACTGATGGTAGGAGTGCGACCTAACCGTCATCACCAACGAAATGAGCGCAAGAAAGCAGTAGAGAAATGCATTTCTATAGCGTAGGATAAAGTTGATGATGCGTTGCATGCAATCGTATCGTTAAGAAAATTTTGAACGCCTTCAAGGTAATGGAACCGTCCTGAAGACGGAACTATTTAATCAAAATACTTTTATAGCGTTCCAAGTTTTTAAGGGCAATCCCTGTACCGCGTACCACAGCTCTCAAGGGATCTTCCGCTATGTAAACGGGAAGGTCGGTCTTTTGTGAAAGCCTTCTGTCCAATCCACGGAGCATAGATCCACCTCCGGCCAAATAAATGCCCGTATTGTAGATGTCCGCTGCCAGTTCGGGGGGTGTTTGGGAAAGGGTCTCCATAACGGCGTCCTCGACCCGCAGGATACTTTTGTCAAGCGCCTTGGCAATCTCGCGGTAGGAAACCTGGACCTGTTTGGGTTTGCCGGTCAAGAGGTCACGCCCTTGGATGGACTTGTCGTCTGGCGGGGATTTTAAATCCTCGGTAGCGGAACCGATCTCAATTTTTATGGCCTCTGCGGTGCTTTCACCCACGTACAGATTGTGCTGGGTTCGCATATAATAAATGATATCGTTGGTGAACACGTCACCCGCAATTTTCACTGATTTGTCACAAACAATCCCGCCCAAAGCGATTACCGCAATCTCGGTGGTACCCCCACCGATGTCCACGATCATGTTGCCCTTGGGCTGCATAATGTCCAGTCCGATACCG
This sequence comes from Allomuricauda sp., assembly GCA_030148335.1. Classification (GTDB taxonomy): domain Bacteria; phylum Bacteroidota; class Bacteroidia; order Flavobacteriales; family Flavobacteriaceae; genus Flagellimonas. The sequence continues at coordinate 51,117 of JASBTQ010000042.1, forward strand.
ATGGCCGCGGCCATAGGCTCATGGATCAAGTACACCTCTTTACCGTTTACCCGTTCCGCAGATTCTCGAACTGCACGCATTTCCACTTCCGTGATGCCAGAGGGGATACAGATCACCATTCGCAGTGCTGGGGGAAACCATTTTTTCTTCAGTGCAGGGATGTTCTTGATGAACATGTTGATCATCTTTTCCGAAGCATCGAAGTCGGCTATCACACCGTCCTTCAAAGGCCGGATGGTCTTGATGTTTTCATGGGTCTTGCCTTGCATCATACTGGCTTCGCGTCCCACCGCGATGATTTTTCCCGATACACGGTCCCTGGCCACAATGGAGGGACTGTCCACGACCACTTTGTCCAAGTGGATGATCAGGGTATTTGCGGTGCCAAGGTCAATGGCGATCTCCTCGGTCATGAAATCAAAAAATCCCATAAAAAAGTCTATTTCGAATTAACGGTAAAAATTAACGGCTAATGTACTAAAATTAATGTTTAAAATGCCGTGTCCCGGTCATCACCATCGCCATTCCATTTTCATTGCAATAATCGATGCTCAACTGGTCCTTGATAGAACCTCCAGGTTGGATCACACTTTTAATCCCAGCTTTGTCCGCAATTTCCACACAATCGGGGAATGGGAAAAAGGCATCACTGGCCATAACGGCACCATTCAAATCAAAATTGAAGGATTGTGCCTTGTGGATGGCTTGGTTCAAAGCATCTACACGTGAAGTTTGTCCCGTTCCACTCGCACATAATTGTTTGTTTTTGGCCAGAACAATGGTATTGCTCTTGGTATGCTTGCACAGTTTGGAAGCGAAAATCAAATCTTCGATTTCTTCCAGGGTCGGTTTTTTGTCCGTTACTGGGGTCAGGTCTTCCTTGGAATCGGTCTTGGAATCTTTCTCTTGGACCAATACGCCGTTCAAACACGTGCGGACCAAGGTTTCGGGGAGCTCTATTTCGTTTTGGACCAAGATGATCCGGTTTTTTTTGCCTTGTAAAATTTCCAAAGCTTCATCAGAATAACTCGGAGCGATGACCACCTCACAAAAAAGGTCGTGGATTTCTTCAGCAGTAGGCTTGTCAATTTCAACATTGGAGATCAAAATGCCACCAAATGCGGAAACGGGGTCTCCGGCCAATGCATCCACATAAGCCTGCTTGATGGTGCTTCTGGTGGCCAATCCACAGGCATTGTTGTGTTTTAAAATGGCAAAAGTGGGGTCGTCATTTTTGAATTCACCGATGAGGTTTACGGCGGCGTCCACATCCAAAAGGTTGTTGTAGGATAGTTCCTTACCGTGCAATTTGGTGAACATGGCCTCAAAATCGCCAAAGAAATAGCCTTTCTGGTGTGGGTTTTCCCCATAGCGCAACACTTGGCCCTTGGTCTCACTGATCTTTAGTACCGTTTCTTCCTTGTCTTTGTTGAAATAATTGAAGATGGCAGTATCGTAATGGGATGAAACATTGAAAGCCTTCGTGGCAAAACGTTTCCGATCTTCCAAGGTTGTGGTTCCGTTTCCTTCGGAAATGACCTTCAAAAAGTCGGCATAATCTTCCATGGAGGAAACGCAGAGGACATCCTTGAAGTTTTTGGCGGCCGCCCTGATCAAGGAAATTCCGCCGATATCGATTTTTTCAATAATATCTTGTTCCGAAGCGCCGCTGGCAACGGTTTTTTCAAAGGGATACAAATCCACAATGACAATATCCAACTGCGGAATGTCAAATTCCTTCATTTGGGCCACATCGCTCTCGTTGTCCTGTCTGTTCAATATGCCTCCAAAGACCTTAGGGTGCAACGTTTTCACGCGGCCACCCAAGATGGAGGGGTAGCTGGTCACATCCTCTACGGGCACCACATCGATGCCGAGGTCACGGATAAATGTTTCGGTTCCCCCAGTGGAATAAAGGGTCACGCCCAAGTCGTTCAGTTTTTTTACGATGGGTTCCAGGCCATCTTTATGGAATACGGAAATCAGTGCAGCGGAGGCTTTTTTGGCAGTCATCTTCTGTGTCTTACAATCAATTTATTAAGCGCACAAAATTACCCCTTTTGTCACAAAAAGAAGACTGGGTTATCAACAAAATAGTGGAAGTTTTACAGAATTTTGGCGACTTCTTGGTTGACGAATTCCAAAAACCGTTCATCGGCCTCCGTAAAGGGGTCCGGGGTGTTGGAATCAATGTCAATTTGCCCCACATTTTCACCGTTCACAAAAAGGGGGACCACAATCTCGGCCTTCACGGTGATACTGCATGCAATGTAGTTGTCCTGGGCAGTCACATCGGGCACCACAAAGTTCTGGTTGCTCAAGGCCACCTGTCCGCAAATACCTTTCCCAAAGGGAATGATGGTGTGGTCTGTGGGTGCACCTGCATACGGGCCCAACTTCAGCTCCAACTTGTCCCCATTTTTAAAATAGAACCCCACCCAATCGTAATAGGGAACATTGCTTTTCAACAGTTCACAGATTTCACCCAAACGGGTATCCACAGATTTGGATTCCTCGTTGAGGATGGAAAGTACTTGGGGTCTTAGGGAGTCCAGCATGGGATTTATTTTTTGCAAAAATATAGAATAGAACATTTGTACGGAATAGGCGATCCAACTTACAAAAAGGATAATATATTTTGGGTTCTTTATTTTGAAAGGAATGTCAGTTCGAGTTTTTCCTTTTTGGGAAAAGTATCGAGAACTGTTTTTATGCCGATGAAATCCTAATTCTCGATACAATTTTGTCATTTCACTCCAAAATCACTCGAATTGACAGATTTCCATCAAAACCGATTACGGTCTTATATGATAGTTCTTTAAACTTCTGTTAATTGAACCAATGAACGTTGATATTTTGTAATTTTGGCGGTAATGAAGCGGACTTTGCAACAGTTCATATCATCCCTATTGGCCCTTTTGGTCTTGGTTTCCACAGTCTCATGGACGGTGGACAAGCACCTTTGTATGGGTCGGGTCATGGATATTTCCCTTTTTGTCCATGCGGATGATTGTGCAATGGAGGAGGCCATGACCGCTATGGACGACCAAGATATGCAGAATTCCTGTTGTGATGATGAATCGTTTACGGTTCAAGGCCAAGATGACTTAAAACTATCTTGGAATGATTTTGACTTGGAACACCAGCATTTTTTGGTGGCTTTTACCAAGTCCTATCTGGATCTGTTGGTTCCGATCGAGGAAATTCCTGCCCCTCACGAAAAATATCCGCCCCCTATATTGGTCAAGGACATTCATATCCTGGACCAAGTCTTCTTGATCTGATGTATTGAATTAGTAGGGTTCACCCGTCTCAATTTTGATTCGGGCCTAGTGTTTTATACCCAATTTTTATTCAATTCAATACATACATGAAAAATAATTTATTACTTCTTTTATTGGTTCCCATGTTCATCAATGCCCAAGATAGCATTCAGGGTATGGTGATGGAGGCCAATACGGAAAACAAGCATATTGGACTTGCCGGGGCAAACGTATACTGGCAAGATTCCCCCATTGGCACCATGACCTTGGAGGATGGCACCTTCAGTATTCCCTATTCCAAGGAATACAACAAGCTCATTATCAGTTTTGTGGGCTTCAAAACGGATACATTGACCCTTGATGGACCCAAAATGGTACATCATTGGCTACAACCCTCCAACCAATTGGACGAAGTGGTCGTGGAGCAAAAGCGCGAAGCGGTGCAGAAGACCATTTTTTCCGCCCAGAACATGGTCACCATCAATAGTGCGGAGCTTTTAAAAGCGGCCTGTTGCAACCTTTCGGAAAGTTTTGAGACCAATCCCGCCATCGATGTCAATTTTAACGATGCCCTGACAGGGACCAAACAGATTGAAATGTTGGGGCTTACCAGTCCGTATCTATTGATCACCCAAGAAAACATTCCCATGGTTCGAGGCGCTTCACAAGCGTATGGACTCACTTTTACCCCGGGCACTTGGGTGGAGAGCATCCAGATTACCAAAGGAGCCGGGAGTGTGGTGAACGGGTACGAGAGTATTTCGGGCCAAATCAACACGGAATTGCAAAAACCGCTTACGGACCATCCCATTTTTGTGAACGGCTATGCAAATATGAACGGACGATTGGAACTGAACACACATCTCAATACCAAATTGTCGCACAAATGGAGCACGGGACTGTACCTTCACGGCAACCGAAGGGATGCTGATGTGGACAACAACGGCGATGGTTTTTTGGACAACCCTTTGTCCAACCAAATCAATGTGATGAACCGCTGGCAATACCAAGATTTGGAGAAAGGGTGGGTCAGCTTTTTCAATGTAAGGTTTTTGGACGATGAAAAACAGGTAGGGCAGACCGATTTTGATCCCGGAACGGACAAGTTCACCACCAATGCCTGGGGCAGCGAAATAGGCACCCAAAGGTTTGACGGTTCCTTGAAATTGGGCTACGTATTTCCGGAAATGCCGTTCCAGAGCTTTGGATTTCAGATGTCTTACAGCCACCATGCACAAGACTCTTATTATGGATTTAATACCTACGATATCGATCACGAGAGCATTTATTCCAACTTGTTGTTCAATTCCATCATCGGAAATACAAAGCGCAAGTTCACAACGGGACTCTCCTTTGCCTATGATGGATATGATGAGTTGGTGAACGGAGATACTTTTGCCAGGTCCGATAGGTCGGCAGGAGCATTTTTTGAATACAGCTACACCAATTTGGAAAAATTCAGCCTTACTGCGGGAGCAAGAGTGGATACCCACAACCGATTGGGGACCTTCTTCACACCTAGGATCCATTTGCGCTACACCCCATGGGAGAATGGAAGTTTCCGGGGGTCGTTTGGAATAGGCCGAAGGGCGGCCAATATTTTTGCAGAGAACCAAAAAATGTTCGCTTCTTCAAGAATTCTACAGTTGAATGGTAACGGGGGCAATGTATATGGATTTGACCCAGAAAAAGCCGTCAACTACGGAGTTAGTTTCATTCAAAAATTTAAGTTGTTTGAAAGACCCGGGGATTTCAGCATTGATTTTTACCGCACCGATTTTGAAAACCAAATCGTGGTGGACTGGGAAAACCCAAGGGAAGTGAGTTTTTCCAATTTGGAGGGGGAAAGTTATGCCAACAGCTTACAAGTGGAACTGAACCATAGAATTTTGCCCAATGTGGAAGTGCGTACTGCCTATAAGTTTTATGATGTAAAAACGGAGTATCAAACAGGCTTGCTCCAAAAGCCATTGCAGGCCAAGCATCGATTTTTTACCAATGTGGGATATAATACAGTGCCCAAGGAGAACGGATCTCAATGGCGGTTCGACTATACCTTCAACCTGCTGGGAGAGCAGCGCTTGCCAAGTACTGCTGCAAATCCATCTGAATATCAATTGGGAGCGTTTGCAGATGGCTATAGTTTGATGAACGCCCAGATTACCAAGGTATTTTCCAATGCATTCGAGATGTATGTTGGAGGGGAGAATTTGACTAACTTTAGACAATACAATGCCGTTTTGGGGGCAGATGACTCTTTCGGTCCCTATTTTGATACCTCTATCGTATATGCGCCCATTTTTGGAAGAATGCTCTATACTGGCTTTAGATTAAAACTTTAACCAATTAAAAAATGAATAACATGAAAAAAGGAATTTTGATTTTGGCCTGCCTATTGGTTTCCGTGGTGGGATTTGGACAGGAAAAGAACAAAAAAATGACCTTCGAGGTCAACGGAAAGTGCGAAATGTGCAAAATGCGCATCGAGAAAGCAGCTTTGGGAGTTCCCGGCGTAAAATATGCAAGTTGGGACATCCCTACCCATCAATTGTCCTTGGTGGTGGATGAACGCAAGACCAATTCCATGAAGATCAAAAGTGCCATAGCGGAGGTAGGGCATGACACCAAGGAGCTCAAGGCCACCGAGGAAGCCTACGATCAAATCCATCCTTGCTGCAAATACAGGGAGGATAATACCGATGATGGTGCCTCGCACAAGAAAGGGAACGATTAAATGGAGCATGGGCGTACCATAACCGGAATGAACTGTGGAGGTTGGACTTCCTTTGCTCAGCAATCCAAATGGAAAACCATGAAAGCCTTTATTGCTGATATTTGGTCATTTATTTGCCGCAACATTTTTGTTGAACTGTAAAAACTGGAGCTATGCGCAAATGTTATTGATTTAACATGTAACTTCTTGTAAATAAATTGATTAAAATAATGTCAGGGAAAAATTTAGTTAATTTTTAGCCAATAAAATTTTTCGGATTTAAAACTGAGATACATTTACTCTAGTTTTTAATTTACTGACTTATGAAAAACGCAAAGTCAACTGGAAAGTCATCTCCTGCTAAAGCTGCTGCCAAGCCTGCTGCAAAGAAGACTACCCAAGCTACTGGTAAGAAGAAGTAACTTGGTATTTTTTGGTTCGAGCGAACCATTTACTGGATACAAAAAAAAGAAACGCCCTGATGAAAGTCAGGGCGTCCTATTTATAGATGTTTGGAATCTTACATCATTCCAGGCATTCCGCCACCCATTGGAGGTCCGGCTGGGGAATCCTCTTTGATGTCGGTCAAGGCACACTCTGTGGTCAAGATCATTCCTGCAACAGATGCTGCATTTTCCAAGGCGATACGGGTCACTTTCTTAGGGTCGATGATACCTGCCTGTAGCATGTCCACATACTTGTCAGATTTGGCATCGTAACCAAAATCCTTTTTGCCTTCAAGTACTTTGGCGATCACCACGGAACCTTCACCACCGGCATTTTCTACGATGGTACGCAAAGGGGCCTCAATGGCCTTGGCAACGATCTGTACACCTGTGGTCTCGTCCAAAGAATCAGTGGCCAACTTTTCAAGCACTTTTTTGGCCCTTACCAAAGCTACGCCACCACCGGCTACGATACCTTCTTCCACAGCGGCACGCGTGGCGTGAAGGGCATCATCAACACGGTCTTTTTTCTCTTTCATTTCCACTTCGGAAGCGGCACCTACATAAAGTACGGCTACACCACCGGCCAATTTGGCCAAACGCTCTTGGAGTTTTTCCTTGTCATAATCGGAAGTGGTGGTCTCGATCTGGGCCTTGATCTGGTTTACCCTCGCCTTGATATCGGAAGCCTTACCGGAACCGTTTACGATAGTGGTATTGTCTTTGTCGATGGTCACGGTCTCGGCGGTACCCAACATATCCAAAGAGGCATTTTCCAAAGAGAATCCTCTTTCTTCGGAAATCACGGTACCTCCGGTCAGGATGGCGATATCTTCCAACATCGCTTTTCTTCTGTCACCAAAACCTGGAGCTTTTACAGCGGCGATTTTAAGCCCACCACGCAATTTGTTCACTACCAAAGTGGCCAAGGCTTGACCCTCAACATCTTCGGCGATGATCAAAAGGGGTCTTCCGGATTGTGCCACTGGCTCAAGAATCGGAAGGATTTCCTGCAGGTTGGAGATTTTCTTGTCAAAAAGAAGGATATATGGATTGTCCAGATCGGCAATCATCTTATCCGTATCGGTAACGAAGTAAGGAGAAAGGTATCCCCTGTCAAACTGCATACCTTCAACAACATCCACATAGGTGTCAGTTCCTTTGGCTTCCTCAACGGTGATGACACCTTCTTTGCCCACCTTGCCAAAAGCTTTGGCGATAAGGTCACCGATAGTATCGTCATTGTTTGAAGAAATTGAGGCAACTTGTTTGATTTTGTCTGAGTCGTTGCCTACTTTTTTGGCTTGTTTTTCCAAATCGGCGACCAACGCCTCAACCGCTTTGTCGATACCTCTTTTCAAATCCATTGGGTTGGCGCCCGCAGCAACGTTCTTAAGGCCTTCCTTAACGATTGCTTGCGCCAAAACAGTAGCGGTGGTGGTACCGTCACCGGCTTGGTCGTTGGTCTTGGAAGCTACTTCCTTTACCATTTGGGCACCCATGTTCTCTAGTGGGTCTTCCAGTTCGATCTCTTTTGCAACGGATACACCATCCTTGGTCACTTGGGGTGCTCCAAAGGATTTGCTGATGATCACGTTCCTTCCCTTGGGTCCCAAGGTTACCTTTACGGCCTCGGCCAATTTGTCTACCCCGCGTTTCAGGCCGTCGCGTGCGTCAATATCGAATTTAATGTCTTTTGCCATTTTTCTATTTTTTTGTTTGAAAATTTAGATTGCCCAAAACCCACTTTTGCATTCCAGAGGGGTCAGGGGGTCATTGTTTCTACTTTTCGGAAGATTTAGTTATATGATTGCCAAAATATCACTCTCGCGCATCATCAAATAATCGGTGCCGTCCAGTTTGAGCTCGGTACCGGCATATTTTCCATAGAGTACGGTATCGCCCACTTTTACAGTTATTTTTTCATCCTTTGTGCCAGGGCCAACCGCCACAACGTTTCCTTTTTGGGGTTTTTCCTTTGCGTTGTCAGGGATGATGATACCGGAAGCAGTCTTGGTCTCGGCCTGTAGAGGCTCAATCAATACCCTGTCTGCCAATGGTTTGATGTTTACTTTAGCCATATTTTTAATTTTTAGGTGTTTGTTTTATAAATTCTCGAATCATTTGGGCAGAAATTATGCCATTGCCCAAAAACTGACATTATGGAAAACAAAAATGCCAGCTTGTCATTCAAGCTGGCATTTTTGTATGCTTTGTCACTATCTACTAGTTAAGGGTGTCTGTAGGATCGACATCCGTGGCAGGAACTTGTTCCGGAACTTCTTCGGGAACAGTTTCAGGGATCGTGGTCTCCGTGTCGTCTCCTTGCAACAACTTGGAATCCGCCTGACCATAGCTTCCCTTTAGGGAAACGTTGGAAAGTAGGATCAACACGATCAACAAGGTGGCCAGTGTCCAGGTACTTTTGTCCAAAAAGTCACCGGTCTTCTTCACACCTCCCACAACTTGGTTGCCACCTCCACCGAAGGATGAGGACAGCCCACCACCTTTAGGGTTTTGGACCATGATGACCAACACCAACAAAAGGCACACGATAATGATCAATATCAAAAAAATTGTAAACGTGCTCATTTCTTATTCTTCTTTTTCGTTCTGGAGGTTCTTCACCGCCTGAATTTGGTCTGCAAAGAAACCACTTTTTTCTGGATATTTCAAACTCAATATTTTAAAGGCTTGAATGGCCTTTTTATACTTTTTCTGCTCCAGATAGACCTTGGCCAAAGTCTCTGTCATCAACTCGTTTTTGTCAAACTTTGTGGACTCCTTTATGTTGACCTTTGGCTTTATGTTTTCGTGGGGCACTATTTTGGGGTTCTTCTGGATGAACCTGTCCAACAACTCAAATTTTTTCTTGCGTTCCAGTTCTTCCATCACATTTTCCTCTGTTTCCACTTCTTCAGTTTTGGAAGTAAGTTGGAGCCATTCGGTAAAAGAATGCTTCTCCTTTTTGGTGAACGGGATGGGCTTGCCCAACTGCAGGTCGGTTTCCGCTTTGGGTTTTTCTTGTGCGGGAAGCGTGGGTTCTTCGGGCATTTTGGATTTGAAGAGTTCCGGGTTCAGGATCTGTTCCGCATCCTTGATGTTTTGGGGCAAGGCGAGCTCTTCCGCTTCGCCCATCATGCTCTCGGCATTTGGGTTGGGTTCTATTTCCTCGGAAATGGCCTTTTGGTCCTCCAGCTTGGAGCCCCTTCCTGCAATGGTGTCCGCAATGTTGTTCTGGATGAATTCCTTGGAAGTGATGTAGTCGAAGAGCACATCCCTGTCCGTAGTGAAGGCCGCCGTGGTCTTCAGGGCATTGTTGTATTTGTAACTGTCCAGATTTTTCAGTCCCTTCAAGTGCAAGGCCCTTGCCACTTGGAAATAGGGATATTCCTCAATGATGTCCTCCAGTTCCCGGGTCTGTTTCGGGGACAGGATGGTGTTCGAGTTTTGAAGAATATGTATAAAATCCGTTACGTTCATACGCGGTTACCAATTGCCCAAGGAAGCATTGAAAATGTCCTGTGTGAGTCGTTCAAATATTACTTCGTGTGCAGCAGCTTGGACGGATGTTAACGAGGCAGCGGCATCAAAATCATAAAAGAAGGAAAAGCGGCGTTCAAAATCCGCATCCTCCTTGGTTCTGTTGAAGAACCGTACGTTCACGCTCATGGTGAGGCGGTTCTGGGCGGTCCGCTGGTCGGAGGTGGCCGTCATCGGGATCACTTTGTACTCGATGATTTCGCCTTCATACAGCAAGTCACCGTTGCTTCCGGTAAGGGAAAGACTGGTGAGGTTGTTGATCATATCCTGTAGGGCCAATGTAAAATCACGATCTAGTCCGGGCACAATGGTAGAGCCAGGGGTCTGATCGGCATAGTTCTGAAAAAAATTAACTTGGAAGCTTTGTGCTGTCCCAATGTCCGCTCCAGAAAAATTATGTCCTTGGTATGCACCGCAACCGGAAAGGAAGAAGATAAATCCCAACAATCCAATCGTATAACCATTTTTTTTCTTCATAGTATGTTCAAATAACATCGCCATCAAATTAAAGATCGTACTGTTTGATCTTTCGGTACAAGGTCCGTTCCGAAATGCCCAGCTCGGAAGCGGCGGCCTTGCGCTTGCCCCTGTTCCGCTCCAGTGATTTTTTGATGAGTTCTATTTCTTTTTCCTGTAAAGATAGGGTTTCTTCCTCTTGGATCTCTTCGGCAAAGTGGTATCGGTCCTCTTGTGGCTGTTGTATGGGGGATTGCATTTTTCCCTCTACAACAGGTTCTGGTAAATGGAGCACCTCGGCCATGGCCTCCTCTTCCTGTTCAATGTCCTCTTCAGGTTTTCCATAGATTTTACGGATGAGGTTTTCGTTCTCCTTCTGCACCTTTTTGGAATCGTTTTCCTTGAGGAGTTCCAAGGTCAGTTTTTTCAGGTCGTTCAGGTCTCCCTTCATATCAAAGAGTACCTTGTAGAGAATTTCACGCTCATTGCTGAAATCACTTTCTTTTTTGGGTTGTCCTACCACTGCGGGTAGGTTGGAACCACTGGCATTGGGCAGATAGCTTTTTAAGGTGGCGGCGGAGATGGTCCTGTTTTCCTCCAGCACCGAAATCTGTTCGGCGATGTTCCGCAATTGCCTGATGTTCCCCGGCCAACGGTATTTCAACAATAGATGCACGGCATCATCCTCCAGGCGTATGGTGGGCATTTTGTATTTCTGACCAAAATCCGAAGCAAATTTCCGGAACAACAAATGGATGTCCTCCTGTCGTTCACGGAGCGGGGGGATGTTGATCTCCACCGTACTCAACCTATAATAAAGGTCTTCCCTGAACTTTTCCTTTTCAATGGCCTCGAACATGTTCACGTTAGTGGCCGCCACGATGCGGACATTGGTTTTTTGTACTTGGGAGGACCCCACTTTCAGGAATTCCCCGTTTTCCAGCACACGTAGCAAACGCACCTGGGTGGTAAGGGGGAGTTCGCCCACTTCATCCAAGAAGATGGTTCCGCCATCGGCCACTTCAAAATACCCGCTTCGGGTCTGTGTGGCCCCGGTGAAGGCACCTTTTTCGTGACCAAAGAGCTCACTATCGATGGTCCCTTCGGGAATGGCCCCACAGTTCACGGCAATGTATTTGGCATGTTTCCGGTGCGATAGGGAATGGATGATTTTGGGAATGGCTTCCTTTCCGACCCCACTTTCCCCCGTGACCAACACGGAAATGTCGGTGGGGGCCACTTGGATGGCCTTTTCTATGGCTCGGTTGAGCTTCACATCGTTGCCGATGAGCTCGAACCGTTGTTTTATCGATTGGATGCTCTCCATTAATATGAATTGTTCTTTGAATATTCAATGGCCTCGCCGATCAAGGTGGCAGAGGTACATTCATTGATCTTTACGTTTACAAAGTCGCCCACTTTGTAGTGTTCCTTTGGAAAGACCACCACGGTGTTCTGAGAGTTTCGTCCCATCCAATGGGCATCGGATTTTTTGGAGGTTCCCTCGATAAGCACTTCCTCGGTCTTGCCCACATGCTCTTGTGTGCGATAATGGCTGTGCCTTTGTTGCGCGTCAATGATTTCCGTTAGACGTCTTTTCTTGGTCTCTTCGGGCACATCGTCCTCCATTTTACGCTCGGCCAAGGTTCCGGGTCTTTCGGAATAGGCGAACATGAACCCAAAATCGTATTTGACGTATTCCATCAAACTCAAGGTGTCCTGATGGTCTTCTTCTGTTTCGGTTGGGAAACCGGTGATCATATCTTGGCTGATGGCGCAATCGGGAATGATTTTTTTGATGTTGTCGATCAGTTCAAAATATTCCTCACGGGTATGCAGGCGGTTCATGGCCTTCAAAATCCTGTTGCTACCGCTCTGTACGGGCAAGTGGATGTATTTGCAGATATTTTCATATTTGGCCATGGTCTCAATCACGTCCAAGGTCATGTCCTGCGGATTGGAAGTGGAGAAACGGATACGCATTTTGGGCTGGGCCTGGGCCACGAGTTCCAAGAGTTTGGAAAAGTTCACCGAAGTGGCCTTTTGCATTTCCGAGGCCTTTTCAAAATCCTTCTTCAAACCACCACCATACCAAAGGTAACTGTCCACATTTTGCCCCAAAAGGGTGATTTCCCTAAACCCTCTTTTCCAAAGATCGTTCACTTCTTCCAAAATGGATTGGGGGTCACGGCTGCGTTCCCTACCACGGGTAAACGGTACTACACAGAAGGTGCACATGTTGTCACAGCCCCGGGTGATGGACACAAAAGCGGTAACTCCATTGGAGTTCAACCGCACAGGGGCCACATCGCCATAAGTTTCGTCCTTGGAAAGAATGACGTTCACGGCATTTCGGCCCTCATCGATTTCCTGTATCAGGTTGGGCAGGTCCTTGTAAGCATCTGGGCCTACGACCATGTCCACGATCTTCTCCTCTTCCAGGAACTTGTTCTTCAAACGTTCTGCCATGCAGCCCAAGACCCCCACCTTCATACCGGGATTCGTCTTTTTTACGGCGTTGAACTTTTCCAGACGCTTACGTACGGTCTGTTCCGCTTTTTCACGGATGGAGCAGGTATTCACCAGGACTAAGTCGGCCTCTTCCAATATCTGCGTGGTGTTGAACCCTTCGTTGGCCAGAATGGACGCCACGATCTCACTATCGGAAAAGTTCATCTGACAGCCATAGCTCTCAATGTAGAGCTTTCGGGTGTTCTTTTCGTCCTTCTCCAAAGCCAAGGTGCTTCCCTGTTGGCTCTCGTCGATTGTTTTTACTACGCTTTCGTCCTTGATCATATTGCTGCAATGGGGTGCAAAGATAATGCTTATTTCATTTTAGTGACAATTTGGCAGTATGTTTTAACCCTAATTAAGAATTAAGGTTTATTTTTGGTCATACACTTGAGTTTACTCAACCTCCATTAAGCTTTACGTATTTGTCACAAAAGTGAAAGTGACATAACGTTTTTTCTGTTAAAAGCATTGGAAAAAATGGAATGGAGTAAGTTCAAGAATCCTTTCAAAAAAGGGAAGGAAGTCTTAGGGGCCATGACCTCTGATGATGAAAATCTGCCCGCATCCACCAAGGAAGTGATGACCGAGATCTATAAAAGGAAAAAGTGGGGTGGTGCCCATAAAGATTTTTATTCCGGTTCAGGGTCACATTCCCGAAAAGTGGTGTTCCCTTATATTAAAATCATATCCTCATTCCTTCAAGGCTTTGAAAACGGACTGGTCGTATGTGATTTGGGGTGTGGGGATTTCAACGTCGGCAAAAAATTGGTTCCCTATTCTAAAAAATTTTTGGCAATTGATATTGTGGAAGGTTTGATTGAAAGAAATAAAAACCTGTTCAGTGACGATAAACTGGAATTCTATTGTTTGAACATCATCACGGACGATTTACCTGACGCAGATTGTATTTTGGTCAGGCAGGTGCTTCAACATTTGTCCAACAAAGAAATTCAGGCGGTGCTCAAAAAATTGGAAAGATTCAAGCATGTGATAGTAACGGAACATGTTCCAAAAGGGGAATTTGTGGCCAATGCCGAAAAATCCACAGGGGCAGGTATTCGACTTTCAAAGAAAAGTGGTGTTGTTTTGACGAAACCTCCCTTTAACTTCATTTCCTTAACATCAAAAGAACTCTTGAGCATTAAATATAGAGAGGCTATGATCGTTACCACACACTATCAAAACTTCTAGATCCATTTAATTCACAACATATCGGACGCAACTTTTTTAAAAGATTTTCATCTATATGATTAAAACACAAACCACTATGAAAACGAAAATCCTTCTGTTGCCCTTCTTGGCCCTACTGTTGTTGGTGTCCTGTACCGATGACGATTCCAGTGATAAATACGCCGATTATATCGTGGCCCGCCCCTTGGTGATGAGCAAAACGGAATTTGCCAACAGTGTGGACATCATTGCGCCCAGACCCATTGAAGAATCGGGAAAGGTCTATACCTATAAAGATTACATTTTTGTGAATGACAAATACCAGGGCATCCATGTGATCGACAATCGCAATCCACAACAACCCGTGAAAATTGGATTCATCAACATTCCTGGCAATGTGGACATTTCGGTGAAGGACGATTATCTTTTTGCGGACAGCTTGGCGGATCTGGTGGTCATCGATATTTCCGACATCGACAACATTGCGTTGGTGAACCGCTTGGAAAATGTATTGCAAGGTGGCACAGTCTTTCCTTTTGAGGCCAACATTGTGGAGGATATGGAATACGATTACGAAACAGAGATCATTGTGGGGTGGACGACCACTACGGAAAGAAGACTGATTTCCGAAGCTGAAAAAAGCGGTTGGGGCTTTTTTGGTAATGATATGGCCGTGGCCGAATCCGCAAGTGGAGGAACAACGGGCCAAGGAGGATCGCTCGCGAGGTTCAAAATTGTGGAGGACTACCTATACGCCGTGGACAGCCATAACATCAACGTGTTCAATATCTCCGATATGGATAACCCACAGGCATTGGAAGATGTGTATGCTGGTTTTGATATAGAGACCATTTTTTACAATGGCAGTTACCTTTTCTTGGGCAGTATGCGGGGAATGTATATATATGACATTACCGACCCTGCAGCACCTTCCAAGGTTTCCGAGTTTGAGCATGGCACCGCCTGCGACCCGGTGGTGGTGGATGGCGATTATGCCTATGTGACCTTGCGTGGCGGAAACATGTGCGGTGCCACCGAGAGCGGATTGTTCATTGTGGACATTTCGGACATTGCGAACCCAGAACTGGCGGTGCAGTACCCCATGGACGAACCCTATGGTTTGGGCATCAGGGAAGAAAAACTTTTCGTTTGTGATGGATCTTCAGGTCTGAAGGTCTATGACAAGACCGATATCAATGACCTGAAAGAGCTGAACCATTTTGAGGACATTGTCACTTTCGATGTCATTCCTTTGGAAAACCATCTGATCATGATAGGGGACGGAATCCTATATCAATATGAGTATTTGGATGGGGGGATCAAGCTCATCAGCCAAATAGGACTCAATTAAAAAGAGCACAAAAACCAAGTCAAATATCCCGTTTTCAGCGGGATATTTTTTTGATATGGGTTCCATAAAAACCCAAAATCGAAAAATTGATATACTTTTGTTGACACAAAACCCAGTGCATGCCAAAGAATTTAGTTATTGTAGAGTCCCCCGCTAAGGCAAAGACCATAGAGAAATTTTTAGGAAAGGAATACCAAGTCGAATCCAGCTTCGGTCACATTGTGGACCTGCCCGCTAAAGAACTTGGGGTGGATGTGGAAAACGATTTCAAGCCAAAATATACTGTTGACAAGGATAAAAAGGCCTTGGTGAAAAAACTCAAGGACCTGGCCCAAAAGGCCGATACCATTTGGCTCGCCAGTGATGAGGACCGCGAGGGAGAGGCCATTTCGTGGCACTTGGCGGAAGAACTGAAACTGGACAAGGGCAAGACCAAACGTATCGTGTTCAACTCCATCACCAAATCGGCGATCCAAAAGGCCATTGAGAACCCAAGGGACATCAACTATAATTTGGTGAATGCACAACAGGCCCGAAGGGTCCTCGACCGGTTGGTGGGCTATGAACTTTCACCTGTGCTCTGGAAAAAAATAAAACCGGGACTCTCCGCAGGTAGGGTACAGTCCGTAGCGGTGAGGCTCATCGTGGAAAGGGAGCGGGAAATCGAGGGCTTTGCCCCCGAGGCATCATTCAGGATAAAGGCAGAGTTCAAGACCGATGGAGGCAATGTCTTTTCGGCCAGGTTGAACAAGACCTTCCCGACCAAGGCAGAGGCCGAAAACTTCCTCAGGCAGAATATCGGGGCAGATTTTTCAGTGGCCGATCTGGACAAAAAACCGGCAAAAAAGTCTCCGGCAGCACCGTTTACCACTTCGACCTTGCAACAGGAAGCATCCCGAAAGCTTTATTTTTCTGTTAGTCGCACCATGCAGGTGGCACAGCGGCTTTACGAAGCAGGTCTGATCACCTACATGAGAACGGACAGCGTGAACCTTTCCAATGAGGCATTGAGTGCCGCCAAGGAAGCCATTGTCCAAAACTATGGGGAGAGGTATAGCCAAACAAGAAACTTTACGGGCAAGACCAAAGGGGCCCAGGAAGCCCACGAGGCCATTCGCCCAACCGATATGAAACTACAGTCCCCTTCTTTGGAAAGGGACCAATCCAAACTCTACGAACTCATCTGGAAACGGACCCTGGCCTCCCAAATGAGCGATGCACAACTGGAACGTACCAATGTAAAGATCAAGGCCAGCACCCATCAAGAGGAATTTACCGCCAATGGCGAAGTGGTCAAGTTCGATGGGTTCCTCAAAGTATATCTGGAAGGTACCGATGATGAAGAGGGGGCGGAAGAACAGGAGGGAATGCTGCCGGCCATGAAGGTGGGCGAGGCACTGCAGAATGTGTATATCTCCGCTACGGAGCGCTTTACCAGACCTCCCTATCGCTATACGGAGGCCTCCTTGGTCAAGAAGTTGGAAGAACTGGGCATCGGAAGACCATCTACCTATGCACCTACGATTTCCACCATCCAGAACAGGGGCTATGTGGAAAAAGGAAGCATTGAGGGCACGGAACGGAAATATTTCCAACTGGTTTTGGAAAAAGGAAAACTCGCAGAGGAACAACTGACCGAGATGGTGGGTTCGGACAAGGGAAAACTGGTCCCCACTGATATAGGAATGATCGTGAACGACTTTTTGGTGAGCAATTTCACCAAAATATTGGATTACAATTTCACGGCACAAGTGGAGGAGGATTTTGATGAGATAGCTACCGGCGAAGAGGACTGGCAGCAAATGATGAAAAATTTCTACAAGGACTTCCATCCCAATGTCTTGGAGGTCGAGGAAAATGCCGAAAGGGCCAGTGGGGAACGCATCTTGGGCGTAGATCCCAAATCGGGCAGGCAGGTTGCCGCCAGATTGGGTCGTTTTGGACCCATGGTACAGATAGGCACCGTGGATGAAGAGGAAAAACCGCTGTTTGCCAGTTTGCTTCCCGATCAGTCCATTGGGACCATCACTTTTGAAGAGGCTATGGAGCTGTTCCAATTGCCAAGGCAATTGGGAGAATACAAAGGGGAAGAAATCGAGGCGAACGTGGGTCGGTACGGCCCGTATGTCAGGTTCGGTAAAAAATTCATTTCCTTGGATGCGGGTGAAAGTGCCTTCGATGTGGATCTCACCCGTGCCATAGAGCTCATCAAAGAGAAGGAAAAAGCGGATGCACCCATTGCTACCTATGAGGGCAAGGAAGTCACCAAGGGTAAGGGAAGGTTCGGTCCCTTCATCAAATGGGACGGTATGTTCATCAATGTGAACAAGAAATACGATTTTGACCATCTTTCCCCATCCGATGTTGCGGAACTCATCGAGGACAAGAAGAAAAAGGAAGCCGAAAAAGTGGTCCAGGAGTGGCCCGAGGAAAAGATCAGGATAGAAAAGGCCAGATGGGGTAGGCACAACATCTTGAAAGGTAAGGTCAAAGTAGAGCTTTCCAAGGATGTGGATGCCACAAAGATCACTTTGGAAGAGGCAAAGGCCCTTTTGGAAAAGAAATCACCTAAGAAAAAAGCCAAGGCAAAGAAATAATATGGCGTTCGATTTTTTGGTTCCCGTAAAGGACAGGGTGTTGGCACACATGGAACTGCTGCCCCAACAGGCCATCGGCAAGAACATCCACATGCATACGGAAAAGGACGGACTTCCGGTGTTCGCCCATGCCGATGTGGCCATCTTTGGGGTATTGGAATCCAGGAACGCATTTGAAAAAAAACCGGAAAAACTGGATGTGGACGAAGTGCGCATCCAACTATATCGCCTTATGATGGGCAACTGGAACTCCACCATCATAGACATCGGGGATGTGGAAGAGGGCGATACCGTTGAGGACACCTATTTTGTGGTGAAGGAAATTGTGGCCGAATTGCTGGAAGAAAACATCATACCTATTATAATAGGATATACCCAGGACATTACTTACCCAACCTATCGTGCCTTTGACAAGATCAAGGACATGGTGAACCTTGTGGCCATAGACAGCCGTTTTGATTTTGGGGAGGACGAGGAACTCATTTCCTCGCACTCCTACATGAGCAAGATCATTACGGACAAGCCCAACAATCTTTTCAATTTTTCCAACATCGGCTACCAAAGCTATTTCAATGCGCAGGAAGAAATCGATCTTATGGAACGTCTTTTCTTTGATGCCTACAGGTTGGGCGAGATTGCTGCGAACATAGAACTGGCAGAGCCCATACTGCGCAGTAGCGATATTGTAAGCTTGGACCTCAGGGCCATACGCGCCAGCGAAATGGGACTGTCCAAGAACTTTTCCCCCAACGGGTTCACCGGGAGGGAAATATGCGCCATAGCCCGGTATGCCGGCATCAGTGATAGGGTCTCCCTGTTCGGGATCTACGAAGGGGAGAACTCCCACCAAGCCTTTCAGATGATTGCCCAGATCATCTGGTATTTCATAGAAGGGTTATCCTTTAGGATAAAGGAACAGCCCAGCTCAAAGAGCGAAGACTTCACTAAATTCACCGTACCCACCGACACGGAAGAGCTTGTATTCTACAAAAGCCACGTGACCGAACGCTGGTGGGTGGAGGTGCCATCAATTTTGGGCGAGCATACTAAAACAAATTCGGTGGCGTTATTACCATGCACCGAAGGGGACTATTTGGATGCTTGCAACCAGAACATTCCCGAAAGGTGGTACAAAGCCTATAGAAAGGGCTTTCACTAAACAAATTAAATTTTACGCATTAATTGTTCTTGCACAATAATTTATTCAAAAATTAGTTTTGAGAGTAATGAATTTGTGTATCACAGTTTATAATCTTGAATCGAAAGTAATTTAACCTAAAGTATGAGAAAGCTATTCTTTTCATCCATGGCGCTTGTTTTTTTGCTCACCAGTTGTGGGTCCAAATCGAGGTCGAAAGGTGAACTAGTTGGGGTCAGTGGAAAACAATGGCATCCAGAGAAGCCCTATGGCATGGAACTGATCCCGCGCGGCGCCTTTGTTATGGGGAAGGCCGAAGAGGATCAGGCAAAAGTGTTGAACGCCCCCACAAGAACGGTCACCGTACGTTCCTTCTATATGGATGATACGGAAATCACCAATAGTGAGTATCGACAGTTTGTGGAGTGGGTAAAGGATTCCATAGTCAGGACCAGATTGGCCATTTTGGCCGATGAACTTGGAATCGGACCAGAAGATGAAGGTATTGGGGAGTACGCCTTTAAGGATACCGACACCACCGAACTTTCTGTATATGACAAGTATATACTCGATAATTATGCAGGACTTGGTGATACCGGTTATGAAGGAAGGGCACTGAACAAGGATGTGGACCTGGTATGGGACACTTCCGAATACCCAGATGAGTATTACGCAGAAGTCATGGACTCGCTTTACATCCCTGAAGAGGAAAGCTATAACGGCTTGAGGACCATCGATGTGACCAAGTTGAAATACAAATACAGCTGGATGGACATTGAGGCCGCCGCAAGGGCCAAATCTGGAAGGAGAAAAGACTTCATCCGACATGAAGAATTTGAAATATATCCGGACACCACGGTTTGGATCAGGGACTTTGAATACTCCTACAACGAGCCCATGCACAACGATTACTTTTGGCACGATGCCTATAGCGACTACCCTGTTGTGGGTGTGAACTGGATGCAGGCCAAGGCCTTCTGTAACTGGAGGACGAAGTTCAAGAACGATGACCAAAAGTCCCGTGGCAAGCAGTTTGTGAACCAGTTCCGATTGCCAACAGAGGCAGAATGGGAATATGCCGCAAGGGGCGGAATCGAAGGAGGAACCTATCCTTGGGGAGGACCTTACGTGATCAGTGATACAGGTTGTTTCATGGCGAACTTCAAGCCACAACGAGGTGATTACGCAGCAGATGCGGCTTTATACACCGTAGAAGCCAAATCCTTCGAACCAAACGAGTACAACCTGTACAACATGGCCGGAAACGTATCTGAATGGACCAACTCCAGCTTTGATCAGAACGCCTACGAATATGTGTCCACCATGAACCCGAATATCGGTTCAGGGCAAAACCAAAGAAAAGTGATTCGCGGTGGATCTTGGAAAGATGTCGCCTACTTCCTTCAGGTAAGTACCAGGGACTATGAGTACCAAGATTCGGCCAGAAGCTATATCGGGTTTAGGACCGTCCAGGATTATATGGGCGAGGAGGACTCCACTAAGGGCCAAGGATTGCCGGATTAATTGAAAAAATGAAAAAAGAAAACAGAGAACATTATATAAATAAGCTTAGTTAGTAACCAAATACTTATTATTTATATAACTTAATTAAAACTAGAATTATGGCACAGTCAAAATCAACAAAAAAATTGTTTAACATGGCCTACGGGCTTGGAGCATCGGTAGTGATCATCGGTGCATTGTTCAAGATCCTTCACTGGGAGTTTGGACCACTTACCGGTGGACTTCTTCTTGCAGTTGGACTTATTACCGAAGCATTGATCTTCGCCATCAGTGCATTTGAACCAGTGGACGACGAATACGATTGGTCTTTGGTTTACCCAGAATTGGCAGGTGGCCAACAGAGTGGTTCCAAAAAACAAGACGCCAAGGATGCCAAAGAAGCTGAAGGAATCCTTTCCAGAAAATTGGACGAGCTTTTGAAAGAGGCCAATATCGATGCCAACCTATTCTCAAGCCTAGGGGAGAGCATCAAGAGTTTTGAAGGTGCCGCCAAAAATATAGCTCCTACCACGGATGCCATCCAGCACACCAAAAAATATTCTGAGGAATTGTCGCATGCCGCAGCCCAAATGGAATCTTTGAACAGCTTGTACAAAGTACAATTGGAAAGCGCCAGCCGTCAAGCTTCCATCAACGAGGAAGTGGTACAGAATGCAGGTGCATTGAAAGATCAGATGCAATCTTTGGCAACCAACCTTTCTTCATTGAACGGTGTTTACGGAGGTATGCTATCCGCCATGGGCAGCAGAAACTAATTAGAGATAGATTAGTCAAAACCAAACCCAGATCAAATTAATTTTTAAAATCTAATTAGAAAAACATGGCAGGAGGAAAACAATCACCACGTCAGAAGATGATCAACCTAATGTACTTGATCTTCATCGCGATGTTGGCCCTTAACATGAGCAAGGAAGTACTTGCAGCTTTCGGTCTGATGAACGAAAAGCTGGAGACTTCCAATGCGAAGACAACAGAAAACAACTTGGCATTCTTGGGCAGCTTGGAAACAAAGGCTTCCGAAAACGAAGCGGAATATGGAGAGCTGTACCAGAATGCACAACAAGTAAAGGAACTTTCAGATTCGTACTACACCTATCTGGAAGAATTGAAAAAAGGAATGACCGCCGATTTGGAAAACCCAAAGGATTATGTGGTCATGGACAAGTCCGATTATCTGGATCAGAAATTCTTCCAAGGGGACAATTTGGGCCCAGAAGGGAAAGAATTCATGAAACAGATCAACGATTATCGTGAAGGAGTGATCAACGCTTTGCCAGAAGGGAAGTTCACCTCTGTGAAAGAAGCTGTAAAAGTTCGTTTTGCAACAGGTGACGCTGATGGTAAGGTAGAGAAAAGGGACGGTACCCGTCAAGATTGGATCAACTATCATTTCGAAGGGTTCCCATTGGTGGCCTCTTTGACCAAGTTGACCCAGTTGCAGGCAGACATCAAGACCACGGAACAAGAGGTGTTGAAAAACCTTTTGGAAGGTAACTTGACCGCTGCTGTTTCTTTGACCAACTTTGCAAGTTCATTGTCCGCTCCAAAAACTGCTTACTATGCAGGTGAAAAATACGATGGTAAGATCATCGTGAGCAAAACGGACAAGACATCCACTCCCGTGAAAGCCGAATTGACCTTGGACGGAAGACCAATGACCGAAGGCAAGGACTACGAGCTTGAGGCAGGAGGAATCAAAATGTTGATCAGTGCAGGAACCCCAGGTGACCATACCATTAAAGGGACCATGTACTTTATGCAGGATGGGAAAGAAGTGCCAGTGGAAGTGGACAACACTTTCGCGACCATCTCCATGCCCAACGCTGCTGTGATCTCTGCAGATAAGATGAACGTAGTGTACCGTGGTGTGGCTAACCCAATGACCATCTCCATCCCCGGTATTCCTGACAATAAAGTAACAGCTTCAGCTCCTGGACTTACCAGAAGAAGTGGTAGCAACTACATCATGAATCCTGGAACTGGAAGGGAAGTGACCATTACTGCCTCCGGTACATTGCCTGACGGTAAAGGAATCCGAACTTCAACAGAGTTCCGTATCAAGGACATTCCAAGACCCAGTGGTACCGTTCGTGGTGAGGCCGGAAGCGTAAAAATGCCAAGGAAGAATTTGGAAATCTCTACGGTAAGTGCTATGTTGGAAGACTTTGACTTCGATTTGAACCTTGCTGTGAGCCAGTTCAGCTTCAAAGTACCAGGTCAGCCTACTGTGGTTGTCAATGGAAACAAATTGGACGATAGAGCCAAATCTGTTCTAAGTAGGGCAGGTAGGGGAGAAAGCGTCCAGATATTTGATATCCAAGCTTACATCACCAACAACAAGAGCTACAAGCTGAAAAAAGTATCTCCTGTAGTGGTAGAGCTTACAAACTAAAAAAGTATATAAGTTATCATGAATTGGAAAAATGCATTACTGATCGGATTGTTGGGCGTGTTGCCCGTATCAATGATGGCACAGGCAAACATCTTGAATGCCAAACTGCCCAGTGATATTGGTAAAAAGACCCAGGCTCAAATTGAGCAGGACGCCGATGCCCCATTGAAATACGGATATGTGGATGACAGGGATATCCTCTGGTCCAAGACCGTATGGGAAATCGTTGACCTGGATGAGCGCGTCAACTTTCCATTGTACTACCCAACCGATACCATAGGTATTGGGGCGGACAGAAGGTCGCTGTACGACGTTTTGATGAAGAACATCAGGAACGGCAAGCTGACAGAAGTCTATACGGATTCCTATTTTACCGAAAAGAGGAAGTTGGAAGACCTGTCTGCGACCTTGAGCAAAGTGGATACCACTGACCTCGGATACGAGCAAATGAATGCTGGAGAGCGTATTTCCCCTGAGTTCATCAACCAAAGGGACTTGACCGCTGCCGACATTGAAGAATACCGTATCAAAGGAATCTGGTATTTCGACAAACGCCAGGGAGAACTGAAGTACCGTCTGTTGGGGATTGCACCCGTTGCACCCGATGTCAACTTTATTGATGACGAATCCATGGATCCAGGGGAGAACAAGGTGGAACTGTTCTGGGTATGGTATCCTGCCGCCAGACAGATCTTGCACGAAGCGAAGGTGTACAACCAACGCAACTCGGCAAGGCCCATCTCCTTCGATATGCTTTTGAACGCAAGACGTTTCAACGGCGTGATCTATAAGGAGGAGAACGTCCATGAAGACCGTAAGATAGACGAGTATATCTTCGACAATGCATTGTTCCAGCTTTTGGAAGCCCAGAGGATCAAAGAGACCATCAGGGACAGGGAGCAGGATATGTGGGCTTACTAGCCTGAAAAATTTTCCAATTCAATATCAAATTACGCCGCAATGATCATTGCGGCGTTTTTTTTGTGCCATTGTGGATGGAAGTTTGGTCACAATACGGCCCAGATGGTTAATTTTGTCCCATGTTGGACTATATAGTTGTCGGTGTTGGGTTGGCAGGAATCTCCTTCTGTGAGACCCTTGAAAAACAGGGAAAGACCTTCAAGGTCATTTCGGATGGCTCCCAAAGGGCATCCCAAGTGGCCGGTGGACTCTACAACCCGGTCATCTTAAAGCGTTTTACCATGGCTTGGAAGGCCAAACTCCTTATGGAACAGGCCATGCCCTTCTATAAAGATCTGGAGAAGAAGCTAAACGTCACACTGGACCATAAGCTCCCCGTGCTGCGCAGGTTTGCATCCATAGAGGAGCAGAATCTATGGTTTGAGGCCTTGGACCGACCAGGATTGGACCATTTTCTATCCACCGAGATCCTTCAGAACAATAACCCAAATTTGGATGCACCCTTCGGGTTGGGAGAGGTCAAACACACCGGAAGGGTGGACACCGCCACCTTGGTGGAATCCTATAAAACATATTTGGAAAGCAAGGGAATACTGGAAGCAGAATCCTTTGACTTTTCCAATTTCGAGCATCGGGAAGACCATGTCCAGTATAAATCAATGACCGCCAAGCACATTGTTTTCGCATGTGGCTATGGCCTTAAGAACGACCCTTTTTTTGGGTATTTGCCGCTGAATGGCACAAAAGGGGAACTGTTGATCATCAAAGCTCCCGATTATAAGGAGAGCAGTGTCATCAAATCATCCGTTTTCACCATTCCGTTGGGAAACGACCATTACATGCTCGGGGCCACCTACAAATGGAAGGACAAGACCAATGAGCCCACGGAAGAATCCAAAAATGAGTTGCTGGACAAGCTGGGGACATTTCTGAAATGCGATTTTGAGATTGTGGGCCATGTAGCCGGAATTAGGCCCACGGTGGTTGATAGAAGACCATTGGTGGGGCAACATCCAGCCCACAAAAATCTGTATGTGTTGAACGGTTTTGGTTCCAGGGGAGTGCTCATAGCCCCTTATGCATCAAGCCAATTGTTCAATGCCATAGAAAAGGGGATTCCATTGGACCCGGAGATGGATATCCAAAGGTTTACAAAAAAATACTATTCCACCTGACCCTCCACAGTATGATGATGTTCGATTGCCGAAGCATCATATTTGATGAAGAAATTGATCCAGATATTTCGGGACAAGCGGATGATCACGGGCATAAAAACAATCAACGTGCCCACGATCGCAATAAAGGTGTTGACCAAGTTGGCACCGATAAACAGGAAGGCAATGACAAATGCCGCCACGGCAAAAGCTATACCCACACCATAGCTCACATACATGGAACCGTAAAAGAACGAAGGCTCAATCTTATACTTGGTGCCACAATGGGAACAACGCCCATGCATCTTGAAAATTTGGGACAGCGCATACGGATTGGGGTTCACATACATGCTTTCCTCATGGCACTTAGGACAACTTCCTGTTAAAATGCTGTACAGTTTGGTTCCTTTTTTTAACATTTGCACCGATTTTTAGGCAAAAATACGGATAATGCTGCTTTTGCTGTGTAATACAAATCACATAAAATGATAAATGTCCACAATCTTTCCGTAGCCTTTGGAGGCGAATATCTTTTTGAAGAAATCTCATTCCGTCTGAACGGCGGCGATAGGGTAGGCCTCATTGGAAAGAACGGTGCGGGAAAGTCCACATTGCTCAAATTGCTCGCCAAGGAAATGCCCTTGGATGGGGGCACCATGGCCACGGAAAAGGAAATAAAAGTCGGGTTTTTGAAACAGGACATCGATTTTGACCTGGGAAGGACCGTTTTGGAAGAATCCTACCAGGCATTTTCGGAGATAAAGGCATTGGAGCAGAAATTGGACCTTATCAATACCGGTCTGGCAGAGCGGACCGACTATGAAAGTGAGGGCTATCACCAACTGATGGTGGACCTGAACGATGTGACCCACCATTACGAAATCCTTGGCGGTTATAATTACCAGGGCGATACTGAGAAAGTTTTGCTCGGACTCGGTTTCAAAAGGGAAGACTTCAACAAGTTGACCGATACTTTTTCGGGTGGATGGCGTATGCGTATCGAACTGGCGAAGCTCCTGTTGCAAAACAACGATGTGTTGCTGCTGGATGAGCCCACCAACCACTTGGACATCGAATCCATCATTTGGTTGGAGCAGTTCCTGAACAATTATTCCGGGGCAGTGGTCATTGTTTCCCACGATAAGATGTTCCTCGACAATGTCACCAACCGTACCATCGAGATCTCTTTGGGCCGGATCTATGACTACAACAAACCCTACACCAAGTTCCTCGAACTGAGAAAAGAGATCAAGGAGCAGCAGCTCAGCGCCCAAAAAAACCAAGAAAAACAGATACAACAGACCGAAAGGCTGATAGAGAAGTTCCGGGCCAAGGCCAGCAAGGCGTCCATGGCCCAATCACTGATCAAGAAACTGGACAAGATCGAACGGATAGAGGTGGACGAAGAGGACAACGGAGTGATGAACCTGAGGTTCCCAGTATCCGTGACCCCCGGTAAAGTAGTGGCCGAACTGGAAAGCCTATCCAAGAGCTACGGAAAAAAGCAGGTGCTGCAAAATATCGACCTATTGGTGGAGCGCGGTAGCAAGACAGCATTTGTTGGGCAGAACGGACAGGGCAAGACCACCTTGGCAAAGATCATGGTGGGCGAACTGGAGCACGAAGGGAGCATCAAGATGGGCCACAATGTGCAGTTGGGCTATTTTGCCCAGAACCAGGCCGAATATCTGGATGGCAGCAAGACCATTTTGGACACCATGACCGATGCTGCCAATGAAAGCAACCGCAGCAAGGTCCGGGATATCCTGGGCTCATTTTTGTTCAGGGGCGATGATGTGGACAAATACGTGAAAGTACTCTCCGGAGGGGAGCGAAACCGATTGGCCCTGGCCAAAATGCTCCTTCAGCCCTTCAATGTGTTGGTGATGGACGAACCTACCAACCACTTGGACATCAAATCCAAAAATGTCCTGAAACAGGCACTGCAAAACTTTGAAGGGACCTTGGTCCTCGTCTCCCACGACCGGGATTTTCTCCAAGGACTCACGGACAGGGTGTATGAGTTCAAGGACGGGGGCATCAAGGAATATCTCGGGGACATCGATTTTTACTTGGAGCAGCGTAAGGTGGACGACTTTAGGAAAATCGAAAAGAAAGAGGTCAGGGTAGAGAAAAAAGCCCCTATAGAAACCAAGGAAATGGATTACCATACCCAAAAGAAGGAAAAATCCTTGAAGAACAGATTGAGTGGGGTGGAGAAGAAGATTTCCCAACTGGAACAGGAGATTGCCGATATCGACCACGAACTTTTGATGGATTATGATACTACCATTGCCAAACCCAACTTTTTTGATGGCTATCAGGGTAAGAAAAAACATCTGGAAGAACTGATGGAAGAATGGGAAAGCATTTCCCACGACCTCGAATCATTGGATTAATCTACCTTTTTTGTGGTTAGACCACTTATTTGAACAGATTCGCAACAATCCAAGCCCCGTTTGCCGATTAAATTTGTAGGTTTTTTCATCTTTCACTTACTTTGTAAGTAAATTCTGTGTATCAAATAAGTAATCCATGATTCGATTGGCCATTTTCTTCGTGTTCGTGACGTCCTTTGTGGGAATGTCATTTGCAAAGGGTCAAGTTCCCCAAAATGAAAAAGAAGCTCTCATTGCCTTGTACAATGGTACAAAAGGGAACCAATGGAAGGTCTCTTGGGACCTGGACGCTCCAGTGGACACTTGGAAAGGTGTCGAGGTCAAGGATGGTCATGTAGTAGGAATAAACCTGTTCATGAACAACTTGAACGGAGTATTGCCCGAAGGGATGGGCAAATTGAAGCACTTGACACATTTGAACTTGGCTTTCAACAATATTACAGGCGTTTTGCCAAAGGATATCGTAAAGCTGGAAAAGCTCAAGGTATTCCGGTTGGAGATGAACAGGATAAAAGGTTCACTTCCCGAAGGAATTGGCAGCATGCAACAATTGGAGGTGTTTTCCATGTTCAATAATTTCTTGACCGGAACCATTCCTGATGGTTTTGGGAATCTTCAAAATTTGAAGGAGCTCAACCTGTCCAGTAACAATCTTGAAGGAAATATCCCAAAATCCATAGGAAACCTTACCAAGTTGGAAGTACTGGGCTTTTTTGAGAACAAGCTGAACGGGGGCATTCCGGCAGAGATTGGCAAATTGGGCAATTTAAAGGAACTTGTACTGGCCAACAACCACTTGGATGGGGAAATTCCAGTGGAGTTTGGACAACTCGCCAGCCTACAGATCCTGCAACTACAGAACAACCGATTCAATGCCTATACAGGTCTTGAACATATGAATACGGACCAATTTTTGGTCTTCGACTCGGACAACAAGGTGTTGAACCCCAAATTCAACCAGATCCAAATGGACCGTACACGCATGGCGGACACCAAGTTTGAGGACGACAACGAAAATTGAGTAGTTAGTTTATTACTTTAGTTTGTTTGGTTTGGGGATACAAAGTATCCCCTTTTTTGTGGACTGAATTTTGGAAATGGACATATCTTTGTTGTGAACAGGTATGACCAATTACTATGGATGAGCATTTTTTCCAATGTCCATATTGCTGGGAGGAAATTTCCTTTCTTTTGGATAGTTCCGTTTCCAAGCAAACGTATGTGGAAGATTGTGAGGTGTGTTGTAATCCCATCGAGGTATCCTTGACTTTTGAAGATCAAGAGCTGATTGCCTTTGAGGCGCGTGAAATTGGGCAATAGAAAAGGCCAAAACCTTTGGTCCTGGCCCTTCCCGTAAGTGACACCCTATTGCCACAATTATGAAGTTGATTGAAGCAATGCCAGCAACAACTCTATTTTTGCACCATAAAGTTTACTGGTAAATCCTTACATAATCAATTTCAAAGGTATCTTCTGAAAAAGAATCGGGCACGTCCCCACCTAGGTTGCCACCCATGGCAATATTGAGGATGAGGTAGTGTTCTTTGTTGAAAGGCTTGTTGGGAGCATTGATAAATTCATAGACCAACTCACCATCCACATAGGTTTTGATGCTGTCACTGTTCCATTCCATTGAATATATATGGAATTCGGTCGAGGCATCGGAAACGGGACTTTCACCCCCTTCATCATTGTACACTTGGGTGTTCAGGTCGCCCCAATGGAAATGGGAGATGATACTGTTCTTGTCCCAACCTGTCTGTTCCATAATATCGATTTCACCACATAAAGGCCATCCAACACTTCCGTATTGATCACCAAAATAATTTCCGGTTTCATTCGAGTCCGCACCCAAGGTCCAAATGGCCGGCCATGTACCAGCTGTACTGGGAAGTTTTGCCCGTACCTCGACACGACCATAGGTAAATGCAAGCTTGGCGTTCAATCTAGCCGAAGTATAGGACTTGGTGGAACCGTTATAGGTGTATTCTTCCTTCAGGGCCTTGATCTTGAGGGTGCCATCACTCACAAAGGAGTTCTCTGGTCTTGCGGTATAATGTTGTAGCTCATTGTTATGCCAACTTCCATTGTTTGGTGGAATGATCTGATAGTGCCATTTTTCCGCATCTGGGGCGCCATCATCATCAAACTCATCTGAAAAGACCAATGCCGCAAATTCTTCATCGGACCTGTACACTTCAACGGCCACTGTTTGGTTGATGTATTCCCCTGTTGCCGAGTAGGCCCAGACCACAATATTGTAGGAATGGGTGCCGTCTTTGGTAAAAGTATATTCCATAGTGCCTGTTTGGCTTTCAATTTGGTCCGCACTTTCGAAGCGGAAGGCATACCTAGTGGCATTCTTGGCCGTTGCGGTAATCTGGATCTTTCCAGAACCATTTCCGTTGGGATTGGCATCGTTGGCGCCGACGAGGGTCACGTCCACCACTAAATCGGTAGGGGCGCCGCCTGTTTCAGAATCGCTCGAACTACAGGACAATGCAAAGACCAGGGTCAATATGGAGATGTTGAATACATTCATTTTAAATAGTTGAAGGATATGTGTTTTGTTCTTTTTTTTCATGGCAATTTGTTTGGGAAATCGGCCCCCACCTTTTTGGCGGGAGCCTTTCCATTAACTAAACTAACTCAAACCAATCCATGAGAAATGGATTTTGCTTCATTTTTTTGACTATTTGTGGAAATACACATTGTCCACGAACAGCGTCATGGATCCTGCAGGCATGCCTGCATAGAGCAATTGTGCAATATTGGCCCTGGTGGTCAATCCTGTAAAGTCCGAAAGTGGAATATCCAACGAGATCCAGGTGTATTGCTCAGGGTTTTCGATGGTGATCTCATGTTCGACATCATCGCCTCCGCCATTGTCAAAGGTGCCATTTGCCCCAAAATCAACCAGTTTGATTCGGATCTGGGTGGCGTCGGCTGTCCAGACATCGGTGTGGAAATGGGTCATTTCCGTGGCATCGATTTGATTGGCCACGGTCTCGATGCCCACAAAGTTCAATCCGCTGTATTTTTTTACATCGTCACCGTCAACCAAAACATCTTCTAGCGTGGCCGCTGACCAATCTGTTCTCCAAGTATCCACGGGCACATTGGTATAGGCATTGCTGAACATGGAGATCACATCCGCTTCGGGAAGCGTCGGCGTGGTTGCCGCAGCTGTGGGCTCTGTTGGAGGTGGTGTAAAGAAATAGATGTTGTCCAAAAAGATGGTGCCGTTGCCGTCAAACTTCAATTGGATCACATCGGTCAAGTCCACAACCCCTGAGAATTCCGATAGAGGGATATCCACGCTTACCCATTCCCCGTTGCTAATGTCAAAGGCGTAAGGGATTTCCACAGGTCCGCTGCTTATCAGTGACAAGTTGAGGGCTGAAGAATCCGCTGTCCAATAGTCCACATGGACCATGGTCATTCCAGAAACATTGAGTGGCGCGGCAAACTGTGTTCCCTGGTAATTTAAATTTTCATATTTCAGGGTATTGTTTCCGGCTACATCCACTTGGGAAACGACGGTAGCTTGGCCCCAATTGGGGTTGAAGTCCGTTCCGGCAACATCCGTATAGGCATCGCTGAACACAGAGATAACACTAGCATCGGGCACAGTGGGCTCCGGTGCTCCTGTTATGGGCTCGGAGGAGACACCTGCTTCGTCATAGAAATACACATTGTCCACAAATACAGTGTTCTGCTTGGAAGGGGCTCCCACAAAGATCAATTGGGCAATGTTGGCCCTAGTGGTCAATCCAGCGAAATCTGAAAGGGGGATGCTCAGACTTACCCATTCTTCCTGTGCAGGATTTTCGATAACGATCTCGTGTTCCACATCGTCACCTCCACCAAACGCAGCGTCTGCACCAAAATCGACCAATTTGATCCTGAACTCGGTGGCATCGGCTGTCCATATGTCCGTATGGAAATGTGTCATGTCCGTGGCATCGATTTGGTTGGCCACCGTTTCAGCACCAACAAAACTTAGCGCACTGTATTTTTTGACGGCATTGCCTTCAATGGTGATATCTTCCAAAGTGGCATCGGACCAATCGGTTCTCCACGTATCCACGGGAACATTGGTATAGGCATCACTGAACAGGGATATGACCTCCAATGGATCTACGGTAGGTGCAGGTGCCGGACTTGTCGGTTCCCCTGTTTCCCCTGGTTCTTCGGTGGCACCTCCTTCACTCATGACAATGTCATCAAAATAGTGGGTGGTGGCGGCACCTTTGTCCCCATTGAAGTTGAAAAATAGGACCAATCGGTCAAATTTATCGGTGTCACTGGGGGAGAATGCAAAGGAGAGTTCTTCCCATTCGTTGGCCACGGTGGTGGTGGCCTGCACTTCTTTGGCAATGGAGCCATCTGCGCTGTCCTCAAATTTCAGGAGCACGTTTTGGTCCGCCGCAGGGGAGTACACCTTGATCTTGATGGTCTGCAATTCAGAGAAATCGACCTTGCTGGCCAGATTAAAGAAGAAACCGGCCCAAGGCTCCACACCTTCGGTCTGTGTATATTCCACCACTTTTTCAGAGGTGTTGATGCCAGAGGGATCGGGATTTTCTACATATTCCACAGTGAACGAACCGTCCTTTTCACCAAAAAAGGTGACTTCGGGACCACCACATTCAAAATCGATGCCATCGGCAATTTCGGGCACGATCGTGGAAAATGTACAATCCCCTCCCGGTTCGGGTTCTGGCTCAGGTTCTGGTGCAACATAAGCAGAGGGTGGTGGCAAATCGTCCTCGTTTTCACAAGAAATTATAGCTGCCAAGGTTCCCAATACAACGAATAGCGATAGGAAATGCAGTCTTGGGCTTGGTCTGTTCCTGTTATTTTTATACTTGTTCATTTCTCGATGTTTTAGTTAATTCGGATTATCTGACCGTTAGTTGTACCCATCATTTTGGGGATAATTGGGTCCCAAAAGGTCCATTTGTTGTTGGGGAATGGGCCAGTTCTGCATGTATTCCCTCAAGAGCACCTTGGGGTTTCCTTCGGGGTACGACTCGTTCATATTGTCGTTGTTCATGTGGTCGAGCAAGAATTCGTACAGTTTTCCTGTTCTTTTCAATGTGAACCAACGCTGTCCCTCAAAAGCGAGTTCGCGGGCCTCTTCATCCAAAATAGCTTGTAAGTCGATGGTGTTCACAGGGTCCGTATTGGCCCTTTCCCTTACCTCGTTCAGATATTCCAGTGCCTTAGGAGTGTTGTTCAGCATCATGTGGGCTTCGGCCCCCACCAGATAGGTTTCTGCCAATCGGTAGATCATGATGTTCTTGTAATGGTTCCTATCGGTGGGTTCCACGGTCTCATCAAAGAACTTGAGCACGCCTGGATTCTGTCTCCTGTAATAGAGCATGAACTCGTTTTGGTCAGTTTCGCTGTTCTCGTAGAGATCCAATGGGTCACCGAGCTGTTTTCCGGGAGGTAGTGCCGTTTCATCATTGTAAGCGTATTCAAAGATGTAATAGGTGTTGTTCTTCCTGTTGTCGTCAGGATCTTCATTGAGCAGGTCTATCATGTATTGGTTCAATGAGATGAACCCTGCGCCGGCCCCACCATTTTCAACAGATTGAATGAGTCCTGGTGCATCGGCATAGGAGGACACCATGTTCCAACTCATGATGTGGGGGCTGCCCCCGCCTATGGTTTCCCTTTCAAAATTGATGGCAAACAAGGTTTCGGAATGGTTCAGTTCGCCTGCAAATACCTCTTCTGTGGCTACTAGGCCGTGGTTGCCACTGTTGATGACGGCGTCCGCCTGTGCGGCAGCTTCGGCCCAATCTTCTTCCCAAAGGGCGACTTTGGCCCTAAGGTGCCTTGCAGCTCCCTGTCCCCATCTTCCAAATTGTGCTGGATTGTAGTCCAAGTGCGCTATGGCAAAATCAAGATCGGAACGCAACAGTGCAAAAATCTCTTCTTCGGAAGATTTGTCTTGGGGTACATCAAAAGCATTTTCGGGCGTGGTCGGTTCTGTAGTGATGAAGATGTTGTTGAAAAGTCTGTAGAGGGTAAAAAAGGCATTGGCCCTCATACACTTAGCCTCTGCCAAGATTTGGTTTTTCCTGTCCTCGTCAATATCCTCCAAGTTTTCTGCTCCACGGATCACGGCATTGGCCCTGTCCACAATACGATAATTGTGCACCCAATGGGCATTGATTCCCGAGGTGGTTCCGTAGTCACCAAGGCTGGCGCCCCAAAGTAACCTGCTGTATAGGGAAACCTCACCGGTAATCCCTACCCCCAAATCACTTTTTGCTTGTAAGATGAGTGGATAGGTGCCGTTCAGGCTAAGGTCTTGGTAGATGTTCCTGTTGAGCGAATAGAGCCCTACCACTGCCGATTCCAGACCTTCTGGGGTCGTGTATAGGAAGTCAACGGAAGTGTCCGAGAGTAATTCGTCCTGTAAAAGGTCCTTTTCGCAGGAAGTGAACATGGCAAAGCCGAGTAGCATTGCAAATATTCCTTTTGATGGTAAATAGCTATATATGTTTTTCATGACAATTTTTTTAGAATCCTAATTTGACACCTAGGGTTATGTTCCGTGTTTCAGGAAATGCAGTTTCTCCACCGTTCACCGGGTTTTGTTCCGGGCTGTACGACCTGAAATCCGTAAAGGTGAACAGGTTGGTCCCCGTGAGATAGACCTTGGCATTTTGCAGTCCAATTTTGGAGAACGTTTCCCTTGGGATATTGTATCCCAAGGTAAGGGTCCTCAAGCGTACATAAGAAGCATCCCTGACCGCAAACGGGAACAAATGCAAATGGGTATCTGGTTTCGGTCTTGGGTATTCTGTGGAGGGATATTCAGGAGTGTAATATTTGGCCCTGATCCCGTTGATGGCCCCTTTCCACAATTCTCCATTGGCGAGTACGGGATTCAGCCTTGTGGCCCCCTCCACGATATAGATGTCGGCAAACAGGTCAAAGTTTTTATAGCGTATGGTGTTGGTGATGGAGCCATACCAATCCGGGTCGGTGTTGGTGAACACATTGTCCCGATCATCAATCTGTCCGTTCCCATCTTGATCGATGACCCTCACGTCACCGGGCTGTGCCAATGGATTTCCAGAGCCTGCTATATCGTCACCCACTTGATAGATTCCGTCATACTTGGGCAACCAGATATTGTTGATGGATTGGCCCACGGACAACCTTCTTCCTGAAGTATCGGTCAGGTCGATGGGATTGCCCTCATCGTCAAGCTCACCTGTCAATGAGATCACTTCATTCTGGTTTCGGGAGAAGATGAGTCCCAAGGACCAGCTAAAGTTCTCCTTTCGGATAATGTTGGTGGTCAACGATGCTTCGATACCTTGGTTCTGTAATTCCCCAGCGTTGAAACGTATCACATTGAACCCGGTTGTGCCGGCAATGGATCGGTCCAGCAATAGGTCGGTGGTATTGGCCTTGTAATATTCAAAGGTTCCTTCAAAAAGGTTATTGAACAACCTGAAATCCACACCAGTGTTCAAAGTAGTAGTGGTTTCCCACTTCAGGTTCGGGTTGGGTAGTCGGGAAGAAGCTGTGGCCCCGCCCACGGTTTGGTCTCCGAATACATAGGGGAGATCGTCCGCTACTCCCAAAGATTCCAACGGGTTGATGCCCTGGTTACCCGTGGCACCGTAACTGACCCTTAGTTTCAACTCGTTGATGGCATCAACATTTTGAAGGAATGGCTCGTTCTGCATTTTCCAAGCCACGGAAACTGCGGGGAAGAATCCCCATTTATTGTTCTCTGCAAATACCGATGCCCCGTCCGCACGGGCAGTGGCTTCCAAGAGGTAACGGTCCAGATAGCCATAACGGACCCTTCCCAAAAAGGATAGGAGCCTACGCTGGGAAACCTCCCTCGGGTTGTTGAGCAGGGTAGTGGCATTGCCATTGTATCCCAATGCATCGTTGGTGAACCCGGATTTGTCAATTTGGGTGTACTCATTGCGCTGTTCGTCAAATGCCTGCACAGCGGTCAGATCTAGTGTGTGGTTTTCATGGATCTGTGGCGTATAGTTCAAAATGTTTTCCACCAATACCTGCTTGAATAGGGTGTTGGAAAGTACCGCGATACCATCGATCCCCTCATCACCTGCGGAATGCAATGAGCTTCTGTAAATGCCCCTATTGGTGTTCCTGTTCCGTAGGAAGGTCTTGAGGGTATAGCTCAGATTGGGCGTTAAATTATAAATCAAACTGAGGTTCACATCGGTAAGGTTGATCTTGGTTTCGTCTGTGGACTCCCGTTGGTCCCACAAGGGGTTCACGGCCGTATTGGATGGGCCCAAATAGAATTTGACCAATTCGCCTTCTTCATCGAAAGGTTTTGCCAAAGGCGTGATCGTGGTGAAATTGAGTCCACCTGTTTCCCTGTCCTGGGTTGCATTTTGGTAGTTGATGATACCCCTGAACAACAATTTATCGGTCAATTGTTGGTCAATGTTCAGTTTGAAGGTGCCCCTGTCAAAACTGGAATTGGGGATGATACCTTCCTGGGTAAAATAGTTGACACTGGAAAAGATTTTGGTTTTCTCCGTTCCTGAAGAAAAACTAAGGGAGTGGCTCTGGATTACGGCGTCGCGAAGCACGAGGTCCTCCCAATCCACAAAATTGCGGTTTTCTATGGCTTCCAGTTCAAAGGGGGAGAAGATGTTCTCGTCATTGAGGTAATCCCCTGTGAACCTGTTCCTGTTGGCTTCCCTTCTAAGGTCAATGAACTGCTGGCCATCATATTGGTTAAAATTTTTGGTCAGGGTCTGAATGGTGGTATAGCCATGG
This sequence comes from Allomuricauda sp., assembly GCA_030148335.1. Taxonomy (GTDB): domain Bacteria; phylum Bacteroidota; class Bacteroidia; order Flavobacteriales; family Flavobacteriaceae; genus Flagellimonas. Next base: position 87,500 of record JASBTQ010000042.1, read on the forward strand.
TAATCTATGGTTGCCTTTCCTGTACGACCTGTTTTTGTGGTGACCAAAATCACACCATTGGATGCCCTTGAACCATAAATCGCAGTGGAAGAGGCATCTTTTAAGATCTCGATGTTGGCAATATCATCTGGAGCCACATCGTTGAGGTTGTCAAAGGGCAGACCGTCCACAATGATCAAGGGTGAGTTTCCGTTGGGTGCCACCGATACATTTCCACGAATCACAATATTGGAGCCTCCACCGGGTCGTGCATCACCTAGATTGACCTGAACACCCGCGGCCCTACCTCTCAACATTTCGGAAACGTTGGTGGTGGGAACACTGGTGGCTTCCTCTACTTCGACACTGGTCACGGAACCAATGACGTTACTTTTCTTTTGGGTACCGTACCCGACTACGATTACCTCGTCCAAGGCCTGGGTATCCTCCTGCAGGACGATGTTGATGACATCCTGTGCGCCCACTTGGATTTCCTGCGTCACAAAACCAATGTAGCTGAATACAAGAACATCAGTGTTGGAGACACCATCAATGGTGAATTCCCCATCAAAATCGGTCACAACCCCATTGGCAGTGCCTTTGATGAGGACATTCACCCCCGGCATGGGGCCTGTGTTGTCAGATACTGTTCCTGTAATGGTCTTTGTTTGTGAAAATCCATAAGCAGTGCATAGGAGCACCAGCAATTTTACAATGCCATATCTCATTTTGAGTAATTTAGTTTGATGGTAAAGTAAAAGGCTTAACGTCTTCTTAACAAAAGATATACCTCTATATAAAACCTACATTGATAATTTATAAAGAGATAATTTGACATTTTATCAGAAAAATCCTTTAAAATATGATGATTTGAAAATATTACAGTAGTTGAATTATGGCGATGTGAATCGATGAAAACGCATCTTAAAAAGACTGTTGTAGGGCCAATGTAGAGGTGATTTGGGTATTTGTAGAGTAATGCGGGGACAAAGTAGAGTTGTTCTAGAAGTTCAAAATATACTCTATGAGGTTATCCTCGTGCGGAAGGTCGAACTTTTTGCGCAGCCTATAGCGTTTCATTTCAACGCTTTTTACGGATATATTGAGGAGCGGAGCTATTTCTTTTGACGAAAGGTTCAGCCTTAAATAGGCACAGAGCCGGAGGTCGTTGTTGGTCAGGCTGTCGTGTTTTGCCTTGATCCTTTTCAGAAAATCCTTGTCGGCATTGTTGAAGGCATCCTCAAAAAACTTCCAATCGTCCTCACTGTTGATGTTCCTGTCTATCTCCCTGAGCACGGATTTGATGTTGTTGTCCTTGTTGGGAATGCTGTTCAACTGTGATTTCAAAGAGGAAAGAAATTTGTTCTTCTTCAGGATGCTCATGGTGGATATGGCCAGCTCCCTACTCTTGTTATCTATCTCATCCTGGAGTTTCTCGTTCAATAATTGGGAAATCCGTTCCTTTTCTTGCAGTTTTCTCCGTTCCAGTTCCTTTTGGTTCTTCTGGATGAGGGACTCCTGTTTTTTCCTGTAATACCTTTTATAAATTCTATGGATCAAGAAAAACAACAGGGACACCGCAAGGATATAGAGAAAGACGGCCAAGTTCGAAAGATACCAAGGGCGCAACACGGAAAAGCTGTAGGAGGCCACATTTTCGGTGAGGTTGTTTCCCGCCATGGCCCTTACACTAAAAGTGTATTCCCCAAAGGGCAGGTTTTTAAAAATGGTCTCTGGGATGTCGGACCAATCGCTCCAATCGTTGTAAAGACCTTCCAGCCTGTGTTGGTACCTCACCTCGGTATATTTGTCAAACTCAGGGACACTGTACTCGAAAATCAGATTGTTGTCGGCATATTTGAATTCTCCTGCCAGTTGCATAGGCGCCTTAGTGGAGGCATCACGGTAATCCCCGTAGTAGATTGTGTTGATCTTGATGCTGCTTGTCATCGGTCTCACCTTGTCCAGATTGAGGGACACATATCCATTAGAGCTTCCGATGAGGTACTCGTTCTCCGCGATCATGGAAATATTCTCAAAACCGGAAACACCCAAATTGCTTCTCAGTGCACTGGGCATGGAGATGTGGGTGTCGCTCAATTTTCCGCTCAAGGTGCTTTGAGTGATGTATTTTATCCCATTGTCGGTGAAGAACCACAGTTTTTGACCCGAAGTGTCCGGGATAATGATGCTGATCGGCCTTTCATTTTCCTTGAATACCATCTGGGTCATACTGCTGTCCAGGGAGATTTGTCTTAATTGATTTTCAATGGAATAAATACCCGTATTGGTTTTGTAATACAATCGATCCTTGAACTGGAAAATGTTTGAGCTGTGTCCGATGGGTTCCACGTTCGTCATGTTTGTTACGCGTCGGAGGTCTGGATCCAGTTCAATATGGTATAGCCCCTTTTGTTCATGGTTGACCACAACTTCGAGGGAATCCAATTCAAAAAAGCGACTGGAAATGGTGAACCCCTCCACAACATTACGCAGCGACCATGCACCCATTTTCTTCTCCAGAACACTGAGGCCATTGTAATTTCCTTGCAGGATAAGGTTTTCGGAATGTTTCAAGGGTTTTACGGCCCAAGTGCCCCTAAAATCGGATACGAGTTCCGCTCGATCTTCTTCCACCACAAAAGTTCCACTGTTATGTCCACAGAAAATGGTGGAGTCCACCAATTGAAGGCTCCAGACCTGGCCTTCCGTGCCACTTACCAGTTTAAATTCATCGGAAACATCGGTCCTTCTTGAAAAAAGGCCCTGATTGGTGCCCAAGTACAAACGGTTTCTGTGGCGCATGGCGGCATACACCAACCCAATCTTGCCCAGTTTGTCCACATATTCGTTGAAGGGCGAGTATAGATTGATGACGCTGAGGCCGTTGTCCAGCCCAAGCCATAGATTGTGATCCATGTCCTCAAAAAGTGAAAGAACGGTGTTGTTGTTGAGCCCCTTGGCCTGATTGATGTTCCGTATCAGCTTGCCTTCCTTCGATAAGTGATAGAAACCATTGGAAATACTGCCGAGCACAAAGGTGCCATCATCCAATCTGATGCTGCTATACAGTTTGACGAACGTGTCATCCATATCCGTTGGCCATGGAGTAAGTGTTTCAAAATCATATAGGTAAAATTTTGCATCCTCAGTAATGACCAAAAGAACATCGCCTAATTCATACAGGCCAATGATGGATCTGTTTGTCAAGATGGGGTCATTTTCCACTAATACAGGTTCTCCGTTTTCAATGGTGAAAAGCCCCTGTTTGGCCCTTTGAAAATAGACTTTGTCCTTGATCAGATGTAGCTTGGCCTTTGCCGAGTTGGCCTCCAGTACCCTAAAAGTATCCTCTGCGTTGTCATAGATGTAGATCCTGTCTAATGATTGGAACAACACCCAATGATCCAGGGCCATAATGTCCCAAAATTCCTCATCTTCGGAGAGCGGGGAATCCAATCGGTCCGATAGCGAAGTGTAGGAAAGTTGTCCGGTGTCCCCCTTGGTCCAGAAACCAAATTCCCGATACGACCCCGTATAGATTTTGTCCCCAATGGCCTTTACCGACCGAATGATGGAGGGGGAAGGCAATTGGTATTTATGCCAGGTGTTCCCGTCAAATTCCAATAGACTAAAATGGTTGGCAATGTATATGTTCTTAGTGGACGATTGGGAAATGCCCCAATTTTGGTATTCCCCATCGTATTCTTTTGGACCATAGTTCTGGATAGGGGGCAGTTCTTGGGAGAGCAATCCCCAGCAGCAAGACAATAGAAAATATGTAATAAAGTGCCTCAATCCAGTCAGATATTTTTTCAGTTGATGGATGGTGAAGATAAAAAAATAGCACAATACTTGAGCCCAGACTTTTTGGCGCTAGGGTCAATAGTGGAGAATGTGGGAGATGGAAAAGTATTACGGACAGAATGCTTTCTCCCTTTCCCGTTTGGCAATGGATTTTTGGAAATAAAGGATGGCGATCCCGATGCCTGCTCCCATCAGTGCAAGCAAGGCTCCCACAATACTGGAATAGGGCACCCCGAGTCCAAAGACCATGGGGAGGCCCCCGAGATAGGCTCCCGAAGCGTTGCCCATGTTAAAAGCACTTTGGTTCATGGATGACCCCAGTTTCTCTGCCCCTTTTGCAGCTTTGATGATGGCCGTTTGGATGGGAGTTGCTACAGAAAAGGTAATCACACCTATGATAAAACTGATGATGAAAATGGCAATGGCACTGTTGGCCATCAGTGCATTGGCAATGAGAATAACGGTCATGCTGAGCAAACTAATGACCACAGATTTGACAGGGCTGAAGATCTCTACCATCTTGGCGCCCAAAAAGTTACCGACAAACATCCCCAATCCGGCAACGATCATTACATAGCTCACACTGGTTTCAGGGAGTCCGGTGACCGAGATGACCAATGGGGCGATATAGCTGTACCAAGCAAAAAAACCTCCTGTGCCCACCGTGGTCAGGGCTATCAGGGCCCATAATTTTTTGTTCTTGATCCCTTTTGTCGCAGGTTGGCCCTCCTGGGTCTCCAATTCGTCGAACGAATCCTTGGGCATCCAAAAGAAGAGACTCGCCAAAGTGGCCAGGCCGGCTATTCCAACCAGTAAAAAGGATAAGCTCCAGTGCCACTCTTGTCCAATATAGGTCCCGAGCGGAACGCCTATCACGTTGGCGATGGTGAGTCCTGAGAACATGATCGCCATGGCCTGTGCTGCTTTTCCGGGTTTGGCCAAGTAGCCCGATACCACCGCTCCTATCCCAAAAAAGGCACCGTGGGGCATCCCTGATAAAAATCGGAACAGGAGCATGACCCAATAGTTGTCCGAGAATGCGGATAGGGTATTGAAGACCGTGAACCATAGCATCAGGAACAAAAGTGATTTTTTTGGGGTAAGCTTGTTGGTCAACCGGGCCATAAAAGGGGCACCGACTACGACACCCATGGCATAAATAGCAATAAAATGGCCGGATTTGGGTATGGAAATCTCCATGGACTGCGCAATGTTCGGAAGGATGCCCATGATCACAAATTCCGTTAGACCAATGCCAAATCCACCTATGGCAAGGGAAAGCAAGGCTTTTTTATTGGTATGTCCCAGATTGTTGTTCAAGCTCAAAGTCTTTTTGTAGTAAAGGAAGCAGCAAAAGTACGGAGGATTCGGGAAAAGGCCTGCAAGCATTTTTTCCAAAACCTATTTGATATTATCTTTTGTGGAAAACCAAGCTAATCAAAAACAGAAAGTGAACAAGAGCCGCTTTGGTTGGAACAGCCCTGGACAAAGGTGACAATTCAATAAAATTCAAAAAATGAGCTAATGTTTTTGAAGAAAAAAATAGGCCAGGGCTGTTTTATGTGTCCAATGTAAGCCCATGGATGCCAACATGGGGAAATCCTTATCCAAGATTACCCTTGCCGATGTAGGAGAACTCTTTTTATAATGCAAAAGCCCCAGCTACTTGAAGCGGGGGCATCCGTTTACATTGATATCATGGGAAAAGGCGGGCGGGGAAGGAATATGATAGCTAATTCAAACAGACTCCTGAGAATTCAACAAAACTTAATGGATTTTGTCTTTTTAGAAGTAAGTCCTATTGCCGCCCAGCCTTGTTTCATCATCTATGACAAAGCAACCTATTAGTGGGGCCATAAGAGTACTTTTAAAACGGCAAGTACTTGTTTTAACATAAATTTTCTTTCTTCAGGCTACTTGCATTTCATACTTGTGGGCAGCACTCCTATAATCATTGGGGCTGATTCCTATATTCCTTTTAAAGGCGGTATAGAAACTGTTCTTGCTGTTGAAGCCTACTTCATACATGATGGCTTTGACGCTCATGCTTGGATTGGATGTCAATAGGCGTTTTGCTTCCTTGATACGGTATTCGTTCAAGAACGAATAAAAGTTCATGGAAAAATAGGTGTTGATGACCTGTGATACTTTGTATCTGTTGTGCTTGATATGTTTCGCAAGGTCATCAAGGCCCATATCGTTGTTTCGATATATTTTGTCCTCATCGAAGGCTTTCATGATCTTGGTCCTTATTTTAAGGGCCTGCTCTTTGGTCAATCCAGACTTTTCATACTTTTTCTGATTGCTTTGTGAAGTTATTTTGTTGTCCTGTTCGTTAAAATACTTCAATACGATTTGTTGGAGTACTCTTTTCATTTGATTGATGATGTTTTGATTGATGACTGCATATTTACCTTCGGGAGAGGGTTTATATAGGTGTTCCCGATAAGAATTTACGTTTTACGGATGCTGTTCAGGTATTGGCTGGGTGTAAGTTCGGTGTCTTTTTTGAAGGCCTTGTTGAAGGAGACTTTGTTGTTGAATCCCACTTCATAGGCAATGTCGATGATGTTGAGTTCGTTCTGTTTTTTCAGAAGTTCCTTGGCTTCCCTTATCCTAAACGTGTTCACAAACTCATGGAAGTTCATTTCAAAATGCTCATTGATCAGTTGCGAGGCATTGTGACGGGTGGTGTCCAGTTTTTCTGCCACCATGTCCAGGCTGATGTCATTTCTCAGATATAGTTTTTGGTTGTGGAACAGGTCTTGGAGAACCTCTTTGAGTTCTAGGGAAAGGCTATCGGTGAGTCCTGATTTTACATACTTTGGAAACAATGGGTGGGTATAGTTGTAGAGGCCGTTGAATACATCGGGCTGCATATTGGCCGCATAACCTATGTAGAGTACCATCAAACTCATCATCACTAGGGGCACATGGTAGGAAAAACCACTATTGATTCCCATAATTACAAGGGTCCCGTAGATAAGATAGGCAATTACATAGCACACATGGATTGCATACATATTTTTTTGCCACATATAGGTTCTCTTGCTCCGTCCGATATGGTTTTTGGAAATGGTGCGATGGACCAAATAGGCATAAATGGCCAATGAAAATGCCTTGAGGGCCACCAATATCAGTAGTTTTGACGAATCCCCGGGGTTCAGGTCTTCTTGGAGCCTGTTCAACATCAAACTTAATTTGGCATCCCTGGAGAGCGAGTACACCTCGATTGTCATATATATGGTCAAGGCTAGGGTAGGCAAAAAATGCCACAGTTCCCTGGAAAACAGGTTTTTGGATTGTGATACCCGTCTAAAATAAAGGTATAGCAATGGCCCGTACAACAAAGCAGACCAAGTGGATATCAAATAGCTATGTGGAAATTGAAAAACGTAGTTGGTATTATTGATGCAGATGTTCAGAATGAAGAGGGAATGGATAAAAACAAATGCAGCGATGAAGATCCTGCCCTGTTTATCGATTTTTTTATTGATGAAAAGAACGAACATGACATAAAAGCCGATGATGGCCACAAAAAAATAGACTATGGACCATGTGGTGAGTTTGGGCAATACCGTCCCTGATATCTTGCTGAATTTCTCTGTGTCCCTGATGGCATCAAAGCCTTCGTGCATCAGAAAGTTGGGGTGAAACTCTATTTTGAAATAATCATATATATAGGATGCGGCTTTATCGGGGTTTTTTTCCGCAGCCTCGCTCAGTGCCAATTTTTTAAGGATATATATTTGTTGGTCAGGCTCCATTGCACCCATGTTTTTCTCATAGATGGGTATGGCCTTTTTGTACCGATGGATATTGAAATAATAGTCGGCCCAGTCCAAAGAATCCTGAAAAATGATGGGTGCCTCGTCCGGGATAACAGTGGCAGGAACCCTTCCCCACGAGCTAACGATATGGAGCAATAAAATAGTTAGGACAATAAGCCTAGGGAATTGCCTCATTTTTTTGATTGATGATGAATTGGGAACAAGTTAACAAAATTAGTGATCATGACTACTGTTGGCGGGCCGTCAGAGTAAGCCCCGATAATAGTTTACCTTTTAAAATTAAAACATAAATTGTTGAATATCAAATAAATATAAAATTTATGATTTTCTTGAAGCTCAATGTTAAAGTTTTGCCAAGGTATTTTATTGGAGAAGAGATTTGAAAACGTCAAATTCGTAATTGACTAATTCAAAAACATACAAATGAAGACAAGGCTAAATGCAGTCCCGGTACTGCTATTTATGTTATTTGTGCAATTCGCATTGGCACAGAACAAGACAATTACGGGAACGGTGACCACCGCTCCTGATGGTATGCCGCTCCCTGGGGCAAACGTTATCGTAAAAGGGACCACAAATGGTGTCCAGACAGATTTTGATGGGAATTATTCCATATCTGTCAGCGAAGGACAAACGTTGGTCTTTTCATATTTGGGTTATAGTACCAGAGAAGAGGCTGTGGGAAATCGCTCGGTCATCAATGTAAGCCTAGAAGAAGATGCCCAGGCTTTGGAGGAGGTGATCGTAACGGCGTACGGTACCAGTACCAAGGAAGCTTTTACGGGCTCCGCTAGTGTGATTGGTGCCGCAGATCTGGAAGTGAGGAACGTGACATCCCCAATTGCAGCCATCGAAGGTAGAGCAACAGGTGTCCAGTTCACTTCCGCTTCGGGTCAACCAGGATCATCACCCGGCATAGTCATACGGGGTGTGGGAACGCTAAATAGTTCGTCAGATCCCTTGTTCATTGTGGATGGAGTCCAATATGAGGGTTCGTTGAACACCATTAACCAAGAGGACATCCAATCATTTACCATTCTCAAGGATGCGGCTTCGACATCGCTATATGGGTCTAGGGCAGCCAATGGGGTGGTCATGATAACCACCAAGAGCGGTAAAAAAGGAGGGATAAAAGTAAATGCTTCCATGCAGTACGGTCTGGTCTCCAGAGGTATTCCTGCCTATGACGAGGTCACTCCCGGTCAATATTACGAAACCATGTGGGAAGCCTTGAAGAATTCCAGTGCAGGCGGTGGAGATCCTACGTATGCCTCTGCAAACATCTACAACAGCTTGGGTTACAACCCATTCAATGTGCCCAACGACCAAATTGTGGGTACAGATGGTAGGCTCAACCCCAACGCAAATGTGATCTATCAGAGTCTGGATTGGTACGATGTCATGGACCGAACCGGTGTTAGACAGAACTATAATGTGAATGTTTCCGGCGGGGGAGAAGACCATACGGTTTTCTTCTCGGCATCCTATTTGGATGAGGAAGGGTTTGTGGTCACCTCGGGATTTGATCGTTTGACCACCCGTCTCAATGCTGAATTCGATGTAAGTGACCGTGTCAAGATCGGAGGTAGTGCCAATGTCACCATTACCGAAGCTATCGGTCCAAGCTCTGCTGGAACGGGAAGTATCGTAAACCCCTTTGGTTTTGCCAAGAACATAGGCTCCATTTATCCAGTCTATGTCAATGATCTACAGGGAAACCTTGTACTTGATGCAGGTGGAAACCCAGTGTTTGATAATGGTGAAGGCTATCCTGAATATAATATTGGTTCAAGACCATTCAGCCAAGGACGCCATGCATTGCAAGAACTTCTGTTGAACGATGAAAGGGACAGGGACAACACCTATGGTTTCAGGTTCTTTACCGACGTTGAGATCTTTGATGGACTCAGGGCCAGGATCAATTACGGTCGGGATATCAACGAAGGTCTGGAAAAGGAGTATGAAAACAATATTATCGGAGATGCCCAACCCACGGGAAGGTACAGTGAAGCAAGGTCTAGGAGACAAGTGGAAAACTTCAACCAGATCTTGACCTATACCAAAAGCTTCAATGACATCCACAATGTGGAGATCACGGCGGGACATGAAAGCTTTGAGAGGACTTTTTCCGGCAGCACTTCGTTGGCCATCAGCCAAACGGCCGAAGGGATATATGAGTTTGACAACTTTGCCACGCCAGTAAGCTTGGGGGGTTCCACTACCAATAAAACCTTGGAAGGTTACTTTATGAGGGCCAACTATAATTTCGACAATAAATACTATATCAGTGGTTCTGCCAGAAGGGATGGATCATCTGTGTTCAGCAAGGAATCCAGATGGGGTACTTTTTATTCCGTTGGTGCCTCTTGGCGAATAGACCAAGAAAGTTTTATGGACAATGTATCCTTTATCGATCAATTGAAGATAAGGGGGTCCTATGGTGAAGTCGGTAACGATGCCTTGGGCGACCCGGTGGACTATTTTATATCCCAGCCTAGATATTCCCTTACCTCCAACGCAGGTAATCCGGCCATCATCTATTCGGATATAGGCAACTCCGCTTTGCAATGGGAGACCATAGAGAGTTTTGATGTGGCATTGGAATTTGCATTGTTCAATAATTTCTTGGATGGTTCGGTCGAATATTACAAGAGAAATTCCTCAGATCTGCTCTATGACCTGCCCATCGCATTGAGTAATGGTTTGAACACGGTTCCAACAAACATTGGCGATATGTACAATTCAGGTTTTGAGATTGGCCTTACGACACATTTGATCAATCAGGATGACTTTAGGTGGGATGTTACCCTTCAGGCATCGACCTTCAAGAATGAGATCACCAGTCTGCCAGATCCCTTCATCAATGGCTCAAAGCGTTGGGCCGAAGGACGTTCACGATTTGATTTCTATCTTTTGAGAACAGCTGGTGTAGATCCAGAAACCGGGGATCAGCTGTTCCTCATGTTCGAATTGGATGATGATGGAAACAGTGTTCCCGTATTGGATGGGAACGGTGTCCAAGAAACCACCAACGACTGGGAGGAGACTGAAAGGGCCTATACCGGGGACAGCTCCATTCCCGATGTTTTGGGATCTGTTGCGAACAGTTTGAGCTACAAAGGATTTTCGCTCGACTTCCTGATTACCTACGGTATTGGTGGCAAGATTCTGGACAACGGTTATTCTGCCATGATGCACAGTGGGGATTTCGGAGATTCATACCATCCAGATATCCTAAGGGCATGGAGACAACCCGGAGATATTACGGATGTGCCCAGATTGGAAAGTGGGAACCCAGATTTGGTGCGCACACAATCTGACCGTTTTTTGACCGATGCCTCTTTCTGGGCGTTGAAGAATGTCAACATTGGATATAGCTTTGGCGATAATATTGTGGAGCAGATCGGTGTGGACAATTTAAGACTTTCCCTATCTGGTGAGAACTTGTTCCTAAAGAGCAAAAGGGATGGGATGAACCCCCAGTTCAATTTGGCAGGTACACCTGAAGGTAACGGTTACAATCCCGCACGGATCATTTCTGTAGGTTTGAACGTAGCATTTTAATAAAAAACAATTAAACATAACAGTTATGTTAAGCAAAATAAAATTCATGTTGTTCGTAGTCTTGGCCATTACGATAGCCTCATGCGACGAAGATTTTTTGGAAACAAAGCCCACGGATGCCATTTCTGCCAATGATGCACTTGCCACTGCAGAAAATATGGCGCTTATTTTGAATGGATTGCATCGAGGGTTATATGCCCAATCGCAGACCATTCTCCCAGGAGGCGATTCGCAAAGGGCAGGAAACCACTATTGGATACCACTTGGTGATAATTTGGCCGGAGGTGTGATCCACACGGCCAGTGCCAACAATTTGGGATGGCAAGATGAGACCCAATGGATATCACATACCCAGGAGACATCCTTAACTTCAGAACTTTTGTGGTACCATATGTACAATATCGTAGCCAGTTCCAATGCCATCATCAACAAAGCTACTGATGGTACTTTGGTGGAAGATGATAGGTTAAGGGAAATTATTGGTCAAGCGTATACGTACAGAGCTTATGCATACCTTACATTGATCCAACATTATGCCAGAGGGTATTTGATAGGAAATCCTTCCTCAGATCCAGGGGTGCCCCTATTGTTTGCCTCAGAGGCTCCCTTCACCAGTGCCCCAAGGTCAACTGTGCAGGAGATTTATGATCAACTGGAACTGGATATCGATGCGGCCATAGGCTATTTTGAAAATGCAACGGCCAGGCCAACAGGGACAGCGGATGGGAAGTCCCAATTGAACATCGATGTGGCCTACGGCCTTAAAGCAAGGATTGCCCTATCGAAAGGAGATTGGCAAACGGCTGCCGATGCTGCGGTAATGGCACGGCAGAACTATCCATTGATGGACGAGGCCGATTGGAAATCCGGATTCAATACTACACTTCTGCCAGAAGTGATTTGGGGGAGCAATGTGATCACCACGGAGACCACCTTTTTCCGTTCCTATTTCTATTTGATCTGCAATACCTTCAATGGAAGCCAGAACAGGAACAATCCAAAAATTGTGGACAGGAGACTGTATGATCAAATCCCGGACACAGATTATAGGAAAGACGTATTCTTGGCCGATGCCCCCAATTCCAATAGTTCGGCATCCAACGGGCAGGGAGGCTTTGGCAACGATCCCAACTATGATAATGAGGCTGAATTCGATGCCAAAAGACAGGAATATGAAGATTTGTATGGCTGGACCAGTGCACACAACACCCACCCTTATATGCAAGTGAAATTTTTGCAGAAAAATCCAGGGACCACCGATCCTGATGACATCATCTACATGCGTTCTGCCGAAATGTACCTGATCGAGGCAGAGGCAATGGCCATGATGAACGACATACCTGGGGCCCAAGCAGCTTTGGAGCCATTGGGAACAGCAAGGGACAGCAACTATGACGTTTCCATTTACAATACCCAAGAATCCTTGATGGAGCATATCAAGTTCCAGAGAGGGGTAGAGTTGTATGGAGAAGGCTTCCTATATACTGACAAGATTCGTTGGGACGAAGGAATAGACCATGCTGCCGATGGAGGTTCTGGGGCTTCAGCAGTACTCTATCAAAGCGGTTTCCAGCAGGATAGGCCTTCGGTCAACGATGATTGGATCTTTAAGATCCCACAAAAGGAGATTGATGCCAATCCCAATTTGGGCCCTGGAGATCAAAACTGATAACCCCGATACTGACTAATTGGAAAATGATAAAAGCCCTTATCTTAAGATAAGGGCTTTATTATTGAAAAAGGCCTAAGGTATTATCAGGGAAAGCCACAAATGAAAAAAGCCATCAACTTTAGTTGATGGCTTTTTTTAGTAGCGGGAACTGGACTCGAACCAGTGACCTTCGGGTTATGAGCCCGACGAGCTACCTACTGCTCTATCCCGCGATATGGACGGCAAATATACAACCTTTTTTGCATCATTTCCAAACTAAAGTCAATATTCCTTTTTCATTGGGGTCTTTCCAGACTAAAATCCATAAATTCGGACTTTTGACTTTATGAAAGCAATCAACGATTTTCTGTCCTGGGTTTTGCCCTACACGGAATGGCCCATGTTCATCCTGCTCATTGGGGGCGGACTCTTCTTGGTTTTTTATTCAAAGTTTGTGCCCTACCGCTATTTTGGCCATGCCTTGGCCGTGGTCTCCGGCAAGTACGATGACAAAAACGCCAAAGGAGATGTGAGTTCGTTTCAGGCATTGTCGGCAGCAGTGGCGGCCACGGTGGGTCTGGGCAACATATCGGGTGTGGCCATTGCCATCCATGATGGGGGGCCTGGGGTCGTTTTTTGGATCTGGATGACCGCTCTTTTGGGCATGGGCATCAAATTTTATTCCGGCAGCTTGGCCATCATGTTCCGGGATACCGACAGCGATGGAAAGTTACAGGGAGGCCCCATGTTCTACATTACCAGGGGTATGGGTAAATGGGCTCGTCCCATGGCCGTTTTTTTTAGTATCTGTGGACTCTTCGGATTTTTGGGGGTGTTTACCGCCAATCAGTTTACGGAAGCTTTTATGGGAGTGGTGAAACCGCAGGAAACCCTTTTTGCGGCCAGTGAGTTCAACTGGAAACTGGGAATCGGTTTTCTTTTGGCGATTATCACCTCCATCGTCATATTTGGGGGACTTTCCAAAATCGCTAAGGTAGCCTCGGCCATTGTTCCTTTCATGGTAGGGGTGTACCTCATAGCGGTCATTTTTGTGATGGCCAACAATTCAGGGCAAGTGCTTCCTGCCCTCAAAATGATCTTTGTGGAAGCCTGGAATTTCGATACCATCGTCACGGGGGGCTTTTGGGGTTTGGTAATTGTTGGTGTGCGCAGGGCCATGTTCTCCAATGAGGCGGGTCTGGGCAGTGCGCCCATGTACCACGGACAGTCCCGCAACGATGAGCCCACAAAGGAAGGACTGGTGGCCATGCTCGGCCCTTTCATCGATACCATCATGGTCTGCACCTTCACCGCGGTGGTCATCATTTTGAGCGGGGCTTATTTGGAGGATGGTAGCGGCATCACCATGACCATGTCCGCTTTTGAAAAGACCCTCTACGGTTTTGGGGACATCCTTTTAATGGTCATTGTTACGGCATTTGCGCTTTCCACCCTGTTCACTTATTCTTATTATGGGGTAAAGTGTCTATCGTTCCTTACCACCCCAAAAATTGGAAAGTGGTACAACGTGTTCTTTGTGATAATGGTCGTTTTTGCAACGGTGGCCTCTTTGGACCTCGTAAAAAACCTTATCGATCTATCTTATGCGCTCATGGTGATACCCAATATGATCGCTGTGTTGTACCTTGCACCCAAAGTGAACGCTGCATCCAAGCAGTATTTCATAAAAAAGAAGCAAAGTGGCACATAAGGCAGGTTTTGTAAATATTATAGGCAACCCCAATGTGGGGAAATCCACGTTGATGAACGCTTTTGTGGGCGAAAAACTGTCCATTATCACTTCAAAGGCGCAGACCACACGTCATCGGATCTTGGGGATTGTCAATGGGGACGACTTCCAGGTGATTCTTTCCGACACCCCGGGCATCATCAAACCGGCCTACGACCTCCAGACCTCCATGATGGATTTTGTGAAATCCGCTTTTGAGGATGCCGATGTACTCCTTTATATGGTCGAAATCGGCGAGAAGGCACTGAAAGATGAAACTTTTTTCAAAAAAATACAGCACAGTCAGATTCCGGTTTTGTTGCTGCTCAACAAAATTGACACCTCGGACCAGCAAGTCTTGGAAGAGCAGGTCCACTATTGGCAAGAACAATTGCCCAGCGCGGAGATCCATCCCATTTCCGCTCTGGAAAACTTTAACGTCAAGGAAGTGTTTAACCGCATTTTGGAACTCCTGCCCGAGGCCCCTCCTTATTACCCCAAGGACCAATTGACGGATAAGCCCGAACGTTTTTTTGTGAACGAGACCATCCGCGAAAAGATTTTGCTGCATTATAAGAAGGAAATCCCCTATTCCGTGGAAGTGGAGACCGAGGAATTTCTGGAGGATGATGACATTATCCGGATACGCTCCGTGATCATGGTGGAGCGCGATACGCAAAAAGGGATTATCATCGGTCACAAGGGAAGTGCCCTAAAAAGGGTCGGGGTCGAGGCCCGTAAGGATCTCGAAAAATTCTTTGATAAGCAGGTGCACATCGAACTGTATGTGAAGGTCAACAAGAATTGGCGTAGCAATGCCCAACAACTGCGACGGTTCGGATATAATGGATAATATTGTTTCAGGCTTTTTGAAAACCGGTTATGGTTTCCCTGAACAAGGATTTCAACTGGTCCATTTGCCCTTCTCCCTTTGATTTTCCCATTCGCCCAAAGGCATAAAGGGCAAACCAGATCAGGACCAAAAAGAACATGCCCATCATCAAAAAGGTAATGTCCTTGCCCAGCGAATGGTTGGAGTAGGCAAAGATACCCAAGATGACGAAAAGGGTGCCCACCCCAAAATGGAGGAACATAAAAAATGTCCAAAGTGTGGGGTTGGGACCAAATACCCCTCGGATGTTGCTCACACCCTGTTCGTAGGAAGAAAGTTCGAGGTGCAATTGGGGAGTCCAGAAGTTGGTATCCGCTTTCCGGAACTTGATAAAGATGTGTTCATCGAGCCTGCTGATCAAAAAACCATCTTTTTTGTGGGTATCGTAGGTGTGCTTCAACGTTTCCATATCGGTCCTTAATGCCACTTGGAATCGGGGCCTCAAAGCAATCTCATTGGTCAGGTCACTCATAACAGTTTGAAAATGATAAAAAAAGGTATCATTTTTTCTTCATAATAAATGGTACTTTTGCCAAAATTTAATGCAGATGGGAGCTATAGTAGCTATCGTAGGGAGACCCAATGTGGGCAAGTCCACTTTTTTCAATCGACTCATACAGCGTCGAGAAGCCATAGTGGATGCTGTGAGCGGTGTTACCCGCGATCGCCATTATGGAAAAAGTGACTGGAACGGCAAGGAATTTTCGTTGATCGATACAGGAGGATACGTATTGGGCAGCGATGATGTCTTTGAAAAAGAAATCGACAAGCAAGTGGAGTTGGCCATCGGGGAAGCCGATGCCATCATTTTTATGGTGGATGTAGAATCTGGGGTCACGGGCATGGATGAAGATGTGGCGAAGCTGTTGCGCAAAGTCAACAAACCTGTCTTTTTGGCCGTGAACAAAGTGGACAATCCCCAACGGATGGCCGATGCCGTGGAATTTTATGCCCTGGGGTTGGGTGAATACTACACCCTGTCCAGCATCAATGGCAGTGGGACCGGTGAATTGTTGGATGCCTTGGTGGAGGTGCTACCCGATGTGAAGGAGGAAGAAAGTGAACTGCCCCGTTTTGCAGTGGTGGGTCGCCCGAATGCGGGCAAATCATCCTTTATCAATGCGTTGATCGGGGAAGACCGATACATCGTTACCGATATTGCCGGAACGACCAGGGACAGTATCGACACCCGGTACAACCAGTTCGGTTTTGAGTTCAATTTGGTGGACACTGCGGGTATCCGTAGAAAGTCCAAGGTAAAGGAAGATCTGGAATTTTACTCTGTAATGCGCTCCATTCGTGCCATTGAACATTGCGATGTATGTATCTTGATGTTGGATGCCACTAGGGGTTTTGACGGTCAGGTGGAGAACATCTTTTGGTTGGCCCAACGCAACAACAAGGGCATTGTGATCTTGGTGAACAAATGGGACTTGGTGGAAAAAGACACCAACTCCGTGAAGGAGTACACGGCCATGATCAAAGAGGCCATCTCCCCATTTGAGGATGTCCCCATCCTTTTCATATCGGTGATGACCAAACAACGTATCTACAAGGCCATTGAGACGGCTGTGGATGTCTATAAAAACCGTTCAAAGAAAATCGTGACCCGAAAATTGAACGATATCATGTTGCCCATTATTGAAAACACCCCGCCACCGGCGTACAAGGGCAAATATGTGAAGATCAAGTTCTGTACCCAACTGCCAACGCCCTATCCGCAGTTTGCGTTCTTCTGCAATTTGCCGCAGTATGTGCGTGACCCCTATAAACGTTTCTTGGAGAACAAACTCCGTGAAAACTTTGATTTTACCGGGGTTCCCATCACGATATTTATGCGGAAGAAGTAATAAGCCTACTGATTTTCCGAAGCCCTTCGGACTTGCACTTCTTGTTGGATATGGTTGCCCGAATTGTCCACCGCGGTAAGGACATACTCCCCGGGCTCTATGCCCAAGAGCAGTTCATGGAAGTTTTCCGTTTTCCCAATGTAGGTGTCATCCAGATACCAATAGACAATCGCATTGTTCTGTTGATGGGCTAACTTTAGAACGATGTCTTGGGATTTGATTCCTAGGTCTTTTGGTAACAATATAGCTTCATTTGCTTTCGGATAGATGAATTCCATCAATTGGTTGTTCATTTCGGAACAATTTTCCATATAAGGCGGCAACTGTTTGTAATTGGGGTTGGAAAGCGCATAATAGTACTCAATGGTAGGAGGAAGCACAAACCAGTTCTGGGCCACCATATTTTCCAAAGGATAACATTCCGAGTTGACCCGATAGCTTTCCGAAGCGTCCAAAAACAACTGCTGGTGAAAGGGGCAAGGCCCACTTCGGGTGCCATGGGTGGGCACATATTCTTTTTTGACATCATCGCAAAAAACAGAGGCCCGAAAACCACTTTGGGCACAAACGTCCACTTCCGCAAGGTCGTCAAAAGGTTCTTGGAACCATCCACTTTGTGGAAGGGCATCCAACACATCGAACAACAAGGGGGCGGCAGCAGTAATTCCCGTCAGACCTGGCCTTCCTTCACCATCGGCATTGCCGGCCCATACCCCAATGGCATATTTTGGTGTTACCCCAACGGCCCAGGCATCTTTGAACCCAAAACTGGTGCCTGTTTTCCAGGCAATGGGCTGGGAGGAATCAAAAAAGTGCCAGTTTTCATCTCCTTCGGGTCGGTTCACCTCATACATGGCCTGAAATGTGGCATAAATGGCCCCGGCCCCAAAAATGGTAGGATCGAACTGTTGTTTTCCAAAATCGATTTCTTCTTCAACCAAATAGCTGGCTTCCACAAACTCGTTGGTGCGATAGGTACTTGAGTGGGTCACATAGTGGTTCAAGCTAGAGGCAAGCGAGGCATAGGATTCGGTGACTTCCCATAGAGAGCTTTCGGCACCGCCCAATATCAAAGAAAGGCCATAATGGGAAGAAGGCCTGTTCAATGATTTCATATTCATTTTGTGGAGCTTGTTGTAAAATTTTTGAAGCCCATATTCCCTTAACAATCGCACTGCGGGCACATTCAAGGAGCGGGACAGTGCCCTACTGGTAGGTACGGCTCCCATATATTTTTTGTCAAAATTTTGTGGCTGGTACCCGTTGATCACAGTCGGGACATCTTCCACCAAGCTACGGGGCAGCAACTGGCCTTCATCCAGCAGGGCAGCAAACAAAAAAGGTTTTAAGGTGCTTCCCGTACTTCGGTTTTTGGTGATGATGTCCACGTAATTGGCATGCTCTTCTCCCGATGGGGAATTGCCCACATAACCCAATACGTTACGCGTTTCCACATCGAGCACCAAAATGGCCAGATTATGGATTTCATTGCTCTTCAACTGGCGATAATGTCTTTCGGCCAAAAGGTTCAGTCGTTGCTGTAAGGACCTGTCAAGGGAAGTGGTGATCCGTTCCCCGGGATGTTCGTTTCGGATACGTTCCGTAAGATGGGGTGCCACATCGGGCAAGGGGACCGGTTTTTGGGGCAAGGGTTCTGCAATGGACAGATCATAGGTTCTGGCGTTTATGGAACCTTTGTCCTTCAATTTTTTCAACAGACTATTTCGTTTTTCCAGGAGTATTTGCTCGTTCTTTCCCGGGAAAATGAGTGCCGGGGCATTGGGCAATACGGCAAGGGCCGCAGCCTGACCCCAACTTAACTCATGTGCAGGAATACCAAAATACCGCCAAGCGGCAGTTTCCAATCCTACCACGTTCCCACCATATGGGGTGTGGGACGCATACAATCGCAAAATCTCTTTTTTGGAAGACCTCAATTCCAATCGGGTGGCCATAAAGATTTCCACCACTTTTTCTGCATAGGTCCGGGACTTGTTCTTTCGGCTCAATCGGATGACCTGTTGGGTGATGGTGCTACCACCCCTTCGGGATTTTTTGGTGAGGTTGTGCCCGATGGCTTTTATAATGGAGACGGGATTGAAACCGGGATGATGGTAAAAATATTCATCCTCGAACATGAGGACACATTCCTCAAAACGTTTGGGAACCGAGTCCATTTCTGGAAACCGCCACTGACCGTCATTGGCAATCCGTGCCCCAATCAAAGTACCCTCGGAACTGTTCACCACAGTTGAGGTGGGGTCTTCAAAAAGATTTTTGGGCAGACAGAACAACCACAAAACCAAGAAGGCCATAAAAATGGCCAACTTGATCTTATGTCGGTATACAAACTTTTTTGATCGTTCCCAAAACTCGTTCATCCCATACGCATCACTGCACCACTTTGATCCAATTGCCCTTGTTCCTAGCTTGGTAGTTGTTATCGTACATGGCCTCCACTTGTGCCCCGGGCAAATAATACTCACCAAGGAAAGAAGCATTTAGTTTGATGGTGAAGGTGGTCGATTTCTTTGCCCCCAAATCAAAATACAAATGGGTGCGGTCGTCACGGGTATCCACATAATCCGCTTTGGCAGCATTGGAATCAGCGTCGCCTGCATAAGAGGTGTCCACAATTTCCCATCCACTGGGCACTATATGGGTCAATGCCACATTCTCGACATAGTCGTTGGAATTATTGAAGACCGTGACCACTGCTTGGAATTCCGTTCCTTGTCGCAGTTCAGAAACATCCAACGCATTGCCCAAGGCATCTTTGTAGGCCACATTGAGGCTGAGGTTCTGCTGTTGTGCCAGCTCTTCACCCACAGGTAATTTCCCGGTCTGGGTCAAAGTGGCATAAATTGTATTGCCCTGTTTGTTCGTCACCTGTATTTCATTTTTGAAGGAGGTGATGACAAGCCCTCGTTGTGCAATGGCCCTATCGGTTTTGACCACCACCTCTTTTCCGTTATTGGTGTAGGCAATGTCAATGGATTTGCCGCCATTTTTCATCACCATTTTGGAAAGGGACAATAGGGCAAATGCGGTTTCTTGGGTGCTGTACCAACTTTGGGAAGATAGGTCCTTGGCCAAGGATACGGAGAGGTCGCGTTGCTTGGAATCTCCCAAAATCACCATGGTTTCCAATGCCATGGCCCTATTTCGGAAAACGGAACCATAGGTTCGGTAATCATAGTTGTTGGGCGTAAAGTTGATGTTGGACTTTTGGGCAATCTCTTGGGCCACTTCTTTCTTACCAGCGAGTGCATAGGCAGCTGCCAAACGCCATTTGGCCTCATTGCTCAAATTCTTGGTTTCGCGAAGACGGTTCATGGCGGCCAACTCGGGCTGCTGTGCCAAGGCCAAGGTATAGAGGCGATAGGCTTGGGAAACATCGTCGTTATAGCCCGAACTTTGGTTGCTCCATTGACGGGCGGTCATTTTTTGGTATTTCAACCAGTTGGACAAGAAAGTCAGTGGCAATTGATAGCCCTGCTGTTTGGCCTCTAACATAAAATGTCCTGCATACGAAGTGCCCCAATCATCGGCATTTCCATAACCGGGCCAATAGCTTAGACCACCTTCGGGGGTTTGGAAATCGCCCAATTTTTTGATGGCCGCCTTTACATTTTTCTCGTTGTCCTTTTTTCGTTCAAAAGTGATGTCGAGCACATCCGCCAAGAACAATTGTGGGAAAGCTGCCGAAGTGGTCTGTTCTACACAACCGTGGGGATATCTCAACAGGTAATCCATCCGCTTGCTGAAGTCCATGGGGGGCAAGGTCGAAAACTCAATGAAGGCCTCATTGGTGCCCGAAGTGCCAAAAGTTTCAAATGGAATCATCATACTGCCATTGGCATCGATGGTGTAGAGTTCGCTTTTGGTGGTGATGGGATTGGGATTTTCCACATCGATCTCCGTTTTGCTGCTGGCACTTTCCCCGGCACCACTGGCCGATACGGTAATAGTCTGGAAGGCGGAAGCAGGTTTTACTTTGAAATCAAAGTTCACGATCTGTTCCCCAACGGCATTGAAGGCAATGTTTTTGGTGGTTTCCCCGATGGGCTCCAATGCCTTGCCTGCGTCGATGGAGACCTTTACATTTTTCACTTTGGCTTCCATGGCGAAGACGGTAACGGGAATGGTCACGGTTTCTCCTGGGGAGAGTTTCCTGGGGATGGAGGTCAGTACCATCAAAGGTTTACGAACGGGTGTGGTTTTTTCGGCATTGCCGTAAGCACTGTTTTTATTTCCAGCTACGACCATGGTGCGCACCGAGCCCACATAATTGGGCATTTCAATGGTGTGCGATGCCTTTTCGCCAGCTTTCAGGGTGAATGGACCCAAGTAGGTAACCACGGGTTTGAAGCGTTGTGCCTTTCGGTTTTTGGCCCCCGCCCCAATGCCACCACCACCGATGGCGTAGATATTGTCCACACTCACGGAATAAGCACCCATCACATCATCAAAAATATCGAAGGTCTTTACGCCCAAAGCCTGTCGTGCGTAAAAAGAGGCATGGATGTCAGGGGTTTTAAAACGGGTCAGATCCAAAAGACCATCATCCACCACGGCCAAAGAATAGGTCATGGGCTTTTTGTTGGCCTCTGAAACGGTCACTTTATACGATGTCTCGGGCTCTAGTACTTCAGGCATGGAGATTTGTGGCTCCAGCAAGGTGGCAGGATTCTCTACCAACAAGGGCACGACTCCATACAAACGAATGGGCATATCGTTCGCCACTTGTCCATGTGGTTGCAGCAACGAGATGTTGATATAGGCATTCGGCGCCATCTCTGCGATAATGGGAATGGTGGCCTTGGTTTCCTTGGCCGAAGTTTCCACCCATTGCTGGGACAATACTTCGGTGCCATTTTCGATACTGATCAAGGCCCTTCCTCCCCTATCCGAAGGGAAAGTAATCGTGGCCTGTTCACCCAATTTGTAATTTTCTTTATCCGCAGAGAATACCAAGATCTTGGAACTTTCGGAATCACCGGAAGGTCTTCTCCACCAATTGCGGTAGAAATAGGCCGTTCTCCCTGTGGCATGACCAGCCTCATCGATCACCCGAATAAGGAAGCGTCCGCCGTCATCATCGGGCACGTTCAGGTTGAAGCTGCCCTTGCCATCCGCTCCGGTGGTCACTGTCATTTCCTTGAAGGGACGGTGTACGGTGGCATTCTCATATCGGGAAAGATTGTCATACCCCCGGTTCCACCACCAGCGCCATTCAATTTTGAATACTTGTACTTTCAATTTTCGGTTTCCGGATGGTCTGCCTTGGTCGTCCACGGAGATTACACCAAAGGTGTTGTTCTCATCCGTGAGGAAAGAACCGTATTGTTTGGCTTCCGGTGAACGCAGTCCTACAAAATGGGAGTAAGGGGCCACATTTTTGGTGAAGACGTCTATGGAAAAATCCCCCCCGCCTTCAAATACCTTGGTGGTGAAAGTGGCCTGCAACATGCCAGGTGCGTTGCCGTTCACATTGATTTTTTCGTTGATGGCCAATTCCCCGTTCGCATCCAGTTTGGAAGAGACCCATTGGAGCTCGGTTTCGTTGAAATCGCGTGTTGGGTCTTGGAACACATAGTCCTTGAACTTTGGGAACGGACTGTATGCTTGGTTCAAGGTGGCGTTGATGTCGATTTTCAGGTTACGGGCCGGAGCTCCGTGCAACCATTGCACGATGGCCTTGCCACTATTGTTGGTATTGGCCTTCAATACCTCATTGTCAAAGGAAAAATCCACTTTCAAGCGGTTGGGCTTTACAGTGGCCACTTTCAGTGTTTTGTTGAACTGCGCACCGCCCACAATGATCTTTGCAAACCAGTTGCCTGTTGGGGCATCGGCTTGGGTGGGGATGGGAAAATAGTAGAAGTTTTCCTCTTTTTTGGCAAACAATCCTTCGGAAACCGGGATGGTTCCCTCGGTCAACACATTGCGTTGGACGAGTTTGCCACGGGCATCACTCACCTCCAGGGTCACTGGATGTCCTTTGGGTAGAGGGTTGGCCTTATCATCCAATGCAAAGGTGAGATGGATCACATCGCCTGGGCGGTGGACACCTCTTTCGGTATAGATGAACCCCTGCAGGCCGCGTTGCAATTCTTCTCCGGAAACATCGAAAGTACTCAGGGACAGCGCATTCCCGTCGGCCAGTTTGGCATAGGCAAAATTGTTGTTCTTTTCGGCAACGGCAAACGCTACGTTCTTTTCCCCGTCATAAATAGTGAGCCCAGACTCGTCCGTAGTGACTTCGCCCAACAATTGCTGTTGGAAATTATACAGTTTGATTTTGGTATTGCTTTCTGGTTTGGTGGTCAACAGATTGGTGGCCGCAAAATGGTAGGATTGGTTTTTTCCCTTTTTTACGATGAGACCGAGGTCACTGCCTAAAAGGTTAGTGGCCGCAATCCGCTCATAATTGTAGTAGGCCCTGTGGCATGGATTGTCACGTTCCTCCCAATTGTAATCATAATTTCTCCAATAATAGACCTCGTTGTCCCAGTAGCGCTCTTCCAAGGACTCGTCATCCATATCTTGGGCTGCATATTCGGTATCGGTTTCCTCAGTGGTCTCGGGTTCATCACAGGCATAGGTGGTATGCTCTTTTTTGAAACTGAATTCCACGCGGTACAGAGATCCAGGGTGGACTTTGATCAAATTGGAGAGGTCCAGGGCATGGGCTTTCCAATAACTGGAATTATCATTGCTGTTTTCGGTCAACGAAATCACTTTGTAGGCCACCCTTCGTCCCACAGGTCTCATATCGGGATCGTAGTCTTGGGTAAGATTGTAGTTTTGGAGGTATTGGAGCATGTTGTTCTCAAAGACCTGGATGACGCGCACTTCCACTGCGGACAGGTTCACGGTCTCAAAGTAGATGGGCGTGGACGCGGCGTTGGGCAAAATGGTTCCTTTGGAAATAAGACGGACGGCGGGTTTCAACTGTTCAAAGGAGACCAGTTCGGAAAAAGTGTTCTTGAGGGTAAACCCATATTCACTTTTGATGCCCTCAAAGGCATTCACACGCACTTCGCCCAAAATACGGTTGGAAGGATAGACCCGCAACACATTGCCATCAATTTCATAACGAAGGCTCTCAGCGTTTTCAATGGTCACCAGACCGTTCAGGTTTTGATTTTGTTTGAGGGGTTCGGAGAAATTCAGGGTCAGTACCGCGTTGGGGGACGATGAGGTCTTGGCATCGACCACCACAAATTTATTCAGTCCAGGGATGGTATACTTTTCGGAACCCTCATTATCGATGCCCAGTTCTTTGCCTGTCCAACTGATGGTCAGTTCGCTATCTTCCGTTTTTCTGGAGATGCTGTCGATCTTGAAGCTGAAATATTGTGCATTCTCAGAGGCATTGTCCCATTTTACGGCAACTTTTTTATCTCCCTGCTTCACGGAAAGGATGCTGCCCACTTTGGACCCTTCCAAAATGTCGGATGCATCCAGAGTCCCCGTCAGATATTGCCAGTCCTTGCTGTACGATTGCAGGTTGCCCAAGTTGATCTTGAAATTGGGGGCAATGGTCTTGAAACTGAAGGTATATTTTTTGAACTCATTTCCAATATCCTCAAAAAGTTGGTTCAGGGCCAGCGTCACTACATACTCGGTGTTGGGCTTTAGGTATTCGGAGGGCTGGAAGGTGATTTCCCTGCCATTTTCGATGAGCAATTTGCCCTCAACGTCCGGGGAGATCTTTAGATAGTCCTTTGGAAGTTCCTGGGTCAGTTCAAATTGCTCCAACTGTTGTGCAAGGGCAATTTGGATAGGCGAGGAAATACTTTGGTTGCCTTGGGTGTGGTAACTGATGTAGTCCTTGAATTTGAAGAGGTTGTCGGTTTCACTGGAAGCTCCCTTTTTTTTACAGGAGACGGCCAAAATCAGCAAGAAAACAGAAAGGATTCTAAAATATTGGGACATGGTAAAGCTTGAATTTGGTTACACTTGATTTTGCCCAACCAAGATAGCTAAAATTGGACAAGATGCCCCGCTAACTTTACGGATGGCCGTTTTGGATTGATGTGTGACAGAAACCCAGGGTTTTTGTTGTGAAATAATTAAGATTTGGAGCATTTATCCACAAATTTATCTCAAAGTTTCGTTAAATCGGCCCGGCCTAATTTACCAAACTGATATTTTGGAGTCCAAACCGATATGAACCAAAAAACAAACAGCCCATTGAGAAGAATCTTTACCTATCTCGCTTTTGTTTCCCTCTTTTTTTCTTTTACGTCAACTTACGGTCAAGACTTCTTGATCAAGGGAAAAATTGTTGATGCCACCAATGGAAATCCCCTTGAAGCGGCAACCATTTATGCGGAGACTTTGAAGGACAGTGTCCTGATAAGTTACACCATCACCAACGCCAATGGCGATTTTGCCCTCGAAGGTAGGACCTCGTTCAAAAAGGCCAGATTGGGTATTTCCTATAATGGTTATAAGTCGAAATCATTGGAAGTGGACCTAAAGCCAAGTTTGGAATTGGAGAACATTGCCTTGGAAGAACAGGCCCAGGAACTGGAAGGGGTGGACCTTGTTGGGGAGCGTGTGCCCATCACCATACGGCAGGATACCTTGGAGTTCAATGCCGATTCCTTTAAGACCCGGCCCGATGCCACTGTCGAGGACGTGCTGAAAAAACTACCCGGTGTCGAAGTGGCCAGTGATGGCACCATTACGGTCAACGGTAAGGAGGTCAACAAGGTTTTGGTGAACGGCCAGGTGTTTTTCAGTACCGATCCCAAAGTGGCCACCAAAAGTCTTTCCAAAGATGTGATCAGCAAGATCCAGATATCCAATAGCAAGACGAAGGAACAGGAATTCATTGGAGAAGAGGGCGATGGGGAGAACAAAACTATCAACCTCTTGCTCAAGGAAGACAAGAAAAAGGGGTATATGGGGCGTCTTTCCGGCGGATATGGCACGGACGATCGCTATCAGGCCAATGGACTGGTCAACTATTTCAACGATACCCAGCGGATAAGCGTTTTGGGGAGTAGCAACAATATCAATAACCCTGGTTTTTCCTTTGATGAGATTTATGAAATGGTCGGAAATTCTAGGGGCGGTGGCATAGGGTTCAACCGAAATGGTGGTTTTTCCATAGGAAACATGTCCTTTGGTTTTGGGGAGGGGATCACCACCTCGTCCACCATAGGCACCAGTTATGCGGATCAAAAGAAGGACAAATACCGGATGGACGGCAATTATTTCTATGCCTTCAGCGATTCCTACAACGATGAAAAAACAGCAAGGGAAAACATTTTGCCGGATGGGAGTTATTTTACCGATACCGAATCCAATTTTGTGGGCACCACCATTTCCAACCAAGCGGCGGCAAATCTGGAATTTGATGTGGACAAGACCACGAGAGTGACCATACAGCCCAGTTTCAGTGTGAACAACACCAACTCGACCAACTCGGAAAACACCATTTCCACGGATGAGGAAGGAAATGTCATCAACGATAATATGTCCTTGCAGACTTCGGACGGGTTCCAGCGCAATTTCAGCAACAGGTTGGAGGTGATGAAGAAACTGGATACGTTGGGAAAATATGTGCGGGTGTATTTTGAGAACAACAACCGGGTGAACGACTCGGAGTCTTTCTTGAACTCTGAACGGAACATTTATGGAGACGATCCCAGCCAGCAGATCTTGGACCAAAGGACCACGATTGACAATGCCAACGATTCCTACGAACTTGGGGCCTCGTTCCGTCAGCCGTTGAACAAGGACCTTTATCTGGATTTTCGCTACAGTTACAACAACAACGAGCAGGAGAACGAGCGTTCGGTTTCCGACTTTGATGAAGGCACGGGAGAATACGTTTACAACTCGACCCTTAGTTCAGACTTTGATTTCAACGCCAGGAAACATGTTCCCGAGATAGGGATAGGATCCAACGGAAAGAAATTCAGGTTCAATGTCAGGGCCAGAATGGAGCAGATAGCACTTGACAACGAGGATTTTATACAGGCGACGTCCTTTTCCAAGAACTATAGCAATTTGCTCTTTGGTTCCCATTTCAATTATAATATAGGGGCCAGCAAAAGGGCGAGCATCAACTACAATACAAGGCTGAATGTACCCTCGGTGAACCAACTGCAACCTGTGCCCAATGTGAGCAACCCTTTGAACATTATTGTCGGTAATCCCAACTTGGGTCCGGAGATCACCCATAGCCTTTACCTCAATTACAACGATTACAATTGGAAAGATAGAACGGGACTCTTCGTCTATTCGGGGATGAACTTTGAAAAGGACAAAGTGGTTTCCATAACCACGACTGATGAGGACTTTATCCGGACGACCACCTATGAGAATGTAGGGGGCAATTACAGTATGTGGGCCGGGGTCAATTATTCCAAACAGATCAAAAGGGACAGTCTGTACACTTTGAAGTTTACGTTCAATCCCTATACCAACATCAACAGACAGGTCGGATTCACGAATGGCAGTAAGTTGGAAGCCATGAACGTGGGCATCAACCCCAGGGTGGGTCTTTTGTTCAATTATAAGGAAATGATCGAAGTGGAGCCCGAATATACCCTTGGCATCAATTCCACGAGGTACAACCTGGACAATGTGGACGATATTGACTTCACCACCCACAACATGACATTTAGATTGACCTCCTATTGGCCCCAAAACTTGGTTTGGGGAAATGATATCACCTATAGCTATAATGGCAATTTGGGGGCAGGATTCGATAAGGATGCCATTTTTTGGAACATGAGCCTAGGGCTACAAATGTTCAAAAAGAAGGCAACGCTCAAAGTATTGGCCTATGACCTGCTCAACCAGAACATCAACACCCGAAGGACCACAGGACAGGATTTTGTCCAAGACTTTCAGGGAACGGTGCTCAAACGCTATTTCATGGGCAGTCTCACCATCAAGTTCGATTCTTTCGGAGGTGGTGGGGCACCTAACCAAAGACCTGGTGGCCCTAGAATGATGAGGCTTTGATTTTAAAGATCAATCGATATGGATGGTTGCTTTGAGAGGTAAGATCCCCGGCTCTATGGGATCATGGGCATAGGTGCTTATGCTGATGTCCCCAAATATAGTATAGGGACCACAACATTCACTTTCCTCACTCAGAGAAGTGGTCAGACTTATGGTGAAAGGGTTCTCTCCTACAAGATCTATGGTAAAGGATTTGGGACCATACGTAGTTGTTGATACTGGAAAACCCAAAACTTTCCCCTCGTCGTTCAGGGTCTCTATGGAAAAGGTAATGGCTTTGTTTTTCTCTGTCACCTCGATGGATTCTTTTGGAATGGAACCGTTTTCCAGTAGATTTTCGTCAGTATCGTTCAAGAACTCCAAATAAATGGTATTGTTGACTGCTGCACATAGAACAGTTGCACAATATTCGGGCAACTTGTCTTTGGAATCATCATCGCTGTTGCAGGAGAGAGACAAAAGAATGGTCATTGCCAGAAAAAGATAACTTTTGGACATAGCGCATATTTCTTAAAAGATGTGAAGTAAGAAAAAGGTTGCTTGGAGTTTTGGCGTAAGAGGGATTTACCACCCACCTGAGGCACCGCCACCACCGAATCCGCCTCCGCCGAAGCCACCACTGAATCCACCGCCACTAAATCCGCCCCCACTTCCAAATCCACCTGAGGAACCAGAGCTACGGCCCATATTGCTCAGGATGATCATGTCCCAGATATCGAGGCCACTGCCCCTGCGTCCCCCACTTCCACCACCGCCTTTGTTCTTTCGGCTCCATAGAATGATCATGATCACAATAAAGATGATAAAGGGGAAAAGAATCTCGAACGGAAAACGTTTGTTGCCAAAGGTCCTGTCCTCGGTAAACTCGCCCGTAAGCACTTTGAAGATGGCATCGGAACCCTTGTCAAGTCCGCTATAATAGTCCCCCTTTTTAAATTCAGGAATGATCACGGTCTCGATGATACGCTTGGACATGAGGTCGGTGAGTGCGCCCTCTACGCCGTATCCAGTGTTGATGGCGATCCTTCTATCGTCCCGGGCCAAAAGAATGAGTATGCCATTGTCCTTGTCCGCTTGGCCAATACCCCATTGATGCCCCCATTGGGCACCCAAATAGGTGATGTCCTCCCCTTCGGTAGTGGCAATGATGACCACAACGATCTGGGTAGAGGTACTGTCGGAATAGTGGATGAGTTTTTGCTCCAAGGCCCTGTTCTGGGCATTGGACAGAAGGTTCACATAATCATAGACACTGGTCTGCTCTTGTGGTTTTTTGGGTATGGTGAATTGTCCCCAAGCTAGGGATACACATAAAAAAGCCAGTAAGAGATTACCCTTTGGATATGGCATCGCTCAGTTCATTGGTGTCGTTGTGGTTCCATGGAAAATGGGTCTCCAGTTCTTTGCCGGCCATCAAAATGCCCTCGACAATCCCCTGCTTGAAGTCCCCTTTCTTAAAATGCGATGCAATCACATCTTTGGTGGTGTCCCAAAATCCTTTGGGCACGGCACGGTCAATGCCACTGCCACCATAGATCACAAATTTATGGTCATCCACGGCAACGTAGATCAGGACTCCGTTGTCTTCCTTGGTGTTGTCCATCTTCAGAAAATGGAATACCTGTTGCGCCCTGCTAAAATGGTCCATTTTTGCCGTGGCCTCGATATGGACACGGATTTCCCCGGAAGTATTTTTTTCTGACTCAACAATGGCGTCAATGATCTCCTGTTCCTCCTCGGCAGTCAAAAATTCCTCTACGTGCGACATGCTCAATCGAATTCAAAGTTCACGTCCGGCGCATTCTCAGACCCGGGATTGGAACTGAAGAGTGCCATGGGGTCAAAGTTGGCAATGCTGGCAATAATGTTGGTGGGGATCTGCTGTATTTTGATGTTGTATTCCCCGGCCAGTTCATTGAAACGGTTCCGTTCCACGTTGATCCTGTTCTCGGTGCCTTCCAATTGGGACTGCAACTCCAAAAAGTTTTGGTTTGCCTTGAGTTCGGGATAGCGTTCCACGGTCACCAAAAGTCGGGACAGTGCAGAGGACAAACCGGTCTGGGCTTGCTGGAATTCCGCAAGTTGTTCCGGGGTGATGTTGTTCGCGTCAATGGTGGTGGATGTTGCCTTGGCCCTTGCCTCGATTACATCCGATAAGGTCTCGCGTTCAAAATCGGCAGCACCCTGAACGGTTTTCACCAAGTTACCGATGAGGTCGCTCCGTCGTTGATAGGAGCTTTCCACATTGGCCCATTGCTTGGTGGCCTGCCCCTTCATGTTCACTAGTGTATTGTTCGTGCTCACGTACCATCCGACCAGCACCACGGCTAGGACGATCAGTACAATGATGGCTATGATGCCTTTTTTCATTTTTGTTAGGTTTTAGTGTTATAGTTGTTCTTTGATCTTTAGTAGCTCCGCCCTTACCTTTTGCAGTTTTTGGATCACATCAAAGGTGGACAGTGTTTTTTCCTTTTCCTCGTTCAGATGGATTTTGGCACCTTCCAGCGTAAAACCACGTTCTTTCACCAGGTGATAGATCAGTTGTAGGTTTTTGATGTCTTCCGGCGTGAATTTTCGGTTGCCCTTGGCATTTTTCTTGGGCTGCAGCACGTCAAACTCCTTTTCCCAAAAGCGTATCAGGGAAGTGTTCACCCCAAAGGCCTTGGCCACTTCGCCAATGCCATAATATCGTTTTTCAGGAAGGTCTATGTGCATTAATCCAAGGATTGGTTCTCTTGATTGGCATATTTGAGCATGTTCTCAAACTCTTCTGCCGTCAAACTTCCGTAGTAGAAGTTGATGGGGTTGATGCGCTCCCCGTCCTTGAAGACCTCGTAGTGCAAATGTGGTGCTTCTGAACGACCTGTGTTCCCCACAAAACCGATAAGATCGCCCCGTCTCACTTTCTGGCCCACGGTCACATTGTATTTGCTCAAGTGCCCATACAACGAGATATAGCCATATCCATGGTCGATTCGGATATGCTTTCCGTACCCCGAGGACTGGTTGTCGGCACGGGTCACCTTCCCATCGCCCGTAGCATATATGGGAGAGCCGCGTGGAGCGGTAAAATCCATCCCCCAGTGCATTTTTCGAGCCTTGGTGAAAGGGTCGGACCGCCAGCCGTAGCCCGAGGCCATCCGGGTCAAATCTTCATTGCTCACCGGTTGGATGGCAGGGATGGAGGCCAAAAGCTTCTCTTTTTCCTCGGCCAACTTGGCAATCTCATCCAAGGATTTGGATTGGATCACCATCTGCTTTTGGATGATGTCCAAACGCTTGGTGGCATTGATGATGATATCGGAATTGTTGAAACCGTCGAGGGATTTGTATCTGTTGACCCCTCCAAAACCAGCCTTTCGCTGCTCTTCGGGAATGGGATTTGCCTCAAAGTATAGGCGGTAAATGTTGTTGTCGCGGTCTTCGATGTTGGCCAGCACCTGCTCCATTTGTTCCATCTTCTTGTTCAGGATCTCAAATTGAAGCTCATAGTTCCTGACCTCCCGCTCCAGGGAAAGTTCCTTGGGCGTGTTCACCCATTTGGTGTTCAGTAGGATAACGAGGCCCAAAAAACCAAATAGCGCAGAACCCAGGACGAACAGAAAGATGTTTCTGTACTTCTTGGATTTTTTCGGCTCGATCTTTCGATAGGAAAGGGTATCCGGGTCGTAATAGTACTTAACTTTAGACATGAATGGATTTTATCCTATTTTTGCTCACTCTTTTTATCAAAACAAGCAAATATAAAAATTGTTTTGCTAAGAGTGTTAAATTTAAGAAAACCCTAGGAATTCAATGACATCCCAAGAAGTTAGAACCCAATTTTTAAACTTTTTCAAAGAAAAGGGCCACAAAATTGCGCCCTCTGCCCCCATGGTGATGAAGGACGACCCGACCCTCATGTTCACCAATGCGGGCATGAACCAGTTCAAGGAGTTTTTCTTGGGGAATTCCAAGCCCAAACACCCCAGGGTGGCCGATACCCAAAAATGTTTACGGGTAAGCGGCAAGCACAACGATTTGGAGGAAGTGGGGAAGGATACCTATCACCATACCATGTTCGAGATGTTGGGCAACTGGAGTTTTGGGGATTACTTCAAAAAAGAGGCTATACAGTGGGCCTGGGAATTGCTCACCGAAGTCTATAAAATTGACAAGAGCAGTCTTTATGTCTCTGTTTTTGAAGGCAGCGATGATGATGGATTGGCCATGGACCAAGAGGCCTATGATCTTTGGAAGGCCATTGTGCCCAAAGAGCGCATCATCATGGGCAACAAGAAGGACAATTTCTGGGAAATGGGCGATCAGGGACCCTGTGGCCCCTGTTCCGAGATCCATGTGGACATCCGTTCGGCAGAAGAGAAGAAGAAAGTGCCGGGTGCCTCCTTGGTGAACCAGGATCATCCGCAAGTGGTGGAGATTTGGAACCTGGTTTTTATGCAATTCAATAGAAAGGCAAATGGGAGCTTGGAGGTCCTTCCCGCAAAACATATAGATACTGGAATGGGCTTTGAGCGCCTGTGCATGGTGCTCCAAGGCGTTCAGTCCAATTACGATACCGATGTGTTCACCCCACTTATCCGAGAGATAGAGGTTATCACAGGAAAGAAATACGGAAAGGACGAAAAGACCGATATCGCCATTCGGGTGATCGCGGACCATGTGAGGGCCGTTGCCTTTTCCATTGCTGATGGGCAATTGCCGAGCAACACCGGCGCCGGTTATGTGATCCGAAGGATCTTGCGCCGCGCCATCCGATATGGGTTTACATTTTTGGATACCAACAAACCGTTCATTTATAGATTGGTCAAAGTATTGGCCGAGCAAATGGGCAAAGCCTTCCCCGAGCTGAAGGAGCAATACCAGTTGATCGAGAACGTGATCAAGGAAGAGGAAAGTTCGTTCCTGAGCACTTTGGAGCAGGGATTGGTGTTGTTGGACTCCGTAATCAAGTCTTCCAAGGACAAGACCATCAGTGGCGAAAAAGCCTTTGAACTGTACGATACGTTTGGTTTTCCGATCGACCTTACTTCGTTGATCTTGGAAGAGAAGGGCTATCAATTGGATGTGGCAGGTTTCAACAAGGCATTGCAGGAACAAAAGGACCGTTCCAGGGCGGCATCCGAAGTGTCAAAAGGCGATTGGACCGTTCTGAAACAGGATTCCGAGCAAGAATTTATAGGGTATGACAGCCTTGAGGCCCAAGTGAAATTGGTGAAATACCGAAAAATCAGCAGCAAAAAAGAAGGAGATCAATACCAGTTGGTGTTCAATCTGACCCCTTTTTATGCAGAAGGTGGCGGTCAGGTCGGGGACAAAGGCTATCTGGAGGCTTCCAATGGCGATGTCACCTACATTGTGGACACCAAACGGGAGAACAATGAGATCGTTCATTTTGCGGAATCGCTTCCTGGGGGCCTGAACGGCAGCTTCAAAGCGGTGGTGGACAAAAAACAGCGTTGGCGAACGGCATGTAACCATACTGCTACGCATCTGTTGCACCAAGCTCTGCGGGAGGTTTTGGGAACCCATGTGGAGCAAAAAGGTTCTGCGGTACATTCGAAATATCTGCGTTTTGACTTTTCCCATTTTGCCAAGCTTTCCGTGGAGGAACTACGAAAAGTGGAAAACTTTGTCAATGCCCGTATCGATGGTCATTTGCCGTTGGAAGAAAACAGGAACGTTCCCATTCAAAAAGCTATGGAGGAAGGGGCGATGGCCCTTTTTGGTGAAAAATATGGCGATACCGTCCGTACCATTCGCTTTGGACAGTCCATGGAGCTTTGTGGTGGAACGCACGTAAAGAACACAGCGGATATTTGGCACTTCAAGATAGTGTCCGAAGGGGCCGTTGCAGCCGGGATCCGAAGGATCGAGGCCATCACCTCGGATGCCGTGAAGGAATTCTACTTTACGAACAACCGCATGTTGTTCGAGATCAAGGATCTTTTGCACAATGCCCAAGATCCCGTAAAGGCCGTGGCAGGGCTGCAGGAGGAGAATACCGCTCTCAAAAAACAAGTGGAGCAATTGCTGAAGGACAAGGCCAAAGGATTGAAAAGCGAGCTGATTTCCGAATTGGAAAAAGTGGGCAATATCCAGTTTTTGGCCAAAAAGGTGGATTTGGATGCTGCGGGCATCAAGGATCTGTCTTTTGAGATCGGGGGGCAGGTGGACAACCTCTTCCTTTTGCTTGCCGCCGAGAACGATGGGAAGGCGTTGCTTTCCTGCTACATTTCCAAGGATTTGGCCACGGCAAAAGGCCTGAATGCAGGGACCATAGTCCGGGAACTGGGCAAATACATTCAAGGTGGGGGCGGGGGACAACCCTTCTTTGCGACCGCTGGGGGGAAAAATCCAGATGGGATTCCAGAAGCACTTGACAAGGCGAAGGCATATATTGAATAGCCGATTGTATTTTATGCTTGAAGTTTGTCAGTTCGAGTGATTTTTTGAAAAAAAATTGTATCGAGAACCAGAACTTCAAGTCCAAAACCGATTCTCGATACAAAATCCCTACGGAATTTCACTCGAATTGACAGTTTTGGTTTAATGAAGACAATAAGTTTACATCGAGGTATCATCTTAACGTGGTCAAGGATCCATCGAGATGATGTGGGAATGAGATATTTTTGTCCTCAACCGCAATTGAACTGTCATTTTTAGCAAAACAAATGGATCTACAGACCAAAGTACCTATACAGCCTGCTGACAATCCCATCGATTATCAGAACAAAGTGTTGTTGTTGGGGTCTTGTTTTGTGGAGAATATGGGGGTAAAGTTCAGTTACTTCCAGTTTCGGAACAGCTTGAATCCTTTTGGGATATTGTTTCATTCGTTGGCCATCGAAAATTTGGTGCAGCGTGCTGTGGATGGGCCAAGCTATTCGGCAGATGAAGTTTTTGAGCAAGACGGTATTTGGCATTGTTTCGATGCCCATTCCGAATTGCGTTCCAATGACAGGGACACTCTCCTGCAACTCCTCACCCAAAGGTTGATGGAAACCAAAAGAAGTCTGGAAACTGCTTCCCACATCATCATCACGTTGGGCACAGCATGGGTGTACCGAAATGTCGCTTCAAAAAAGATAGTGGCTAACTGCCATAAGGTGCCGCAAAAAGAGTTTCAAAAAGAATTATTGACCACAGACGAAATAAAGACCAGTTTGGAAAACTGCTTGGCATTGGTGAAAAAAGTAAACCCAAATACCCAGTTTATTTTTACCGTTTCGCCAGTGCGCCACCTCAAGGACGGGTTTGTGGAAAACCAACGGAGCAAGGCGCATCTCATCACCGCATTGCATCAAATGATAAACGGAAACGATGTGTCCTACTTTCCTGCATACGAGATCATGATGGACGAGCTTCGTGATTATCGCTTTTATGGGAAGGACATGCTGCACCCCAATGAACTGGCCGTGGACTATATTTGGGAAAAGTTCCGGTCGGCCTGGATATCGCCTGATTGCCTTTCGGTCATGGAAGAGGTGGACAGCATCCAAAAAGGGCTGAAGCACCGACCTTTTAATCCCGATTCAGATGCCCATCAAAAGTTCCGGGCATCGCTCCAAGCAAAAATTACGTATCTTCAAGAGAAGTATCCTTTCATGAAATTCGAATAAATGAAAAAAATACTTATCGGAGTTGTCATTGCGCTGGCCTCGGTCTTGATCTATAGATCCTGTGCCGAAGACCGTGAACGGAAGACCATTTTGGAAGAGAATTCCATGCTCATCCAGCAAGAACTGAAGAACGTTTCCAAGTTAATCGTCACCGAGGGACATTTTGCCGAGGTGTACAATTACAAGGATTCCAAAGAATTGTTCGGTCCGCTCATCACGGCCCATAAAAAGGCTTTGGTGGTGGTCAACGCCGATGTGACCATCGCTTACGACATGGCCCAGATTCAATATGAGGTGGACGAGGAAAACAAAGTGTTGAAAATCACCCAGATTCCGGAGCCGGAGATCAAGATCAGTCCCGATTTTGAGTACTATGATGTCACGGCGGATTATCTAAACCCCTTCAATGCAGGGGACTACAATGCCATCAAACGGAATGTGAATGCTTCGCTGATGAAAAAAATAGAGATGTCTTCGCTGCGTTCCAATGCCGAAAACCGTTTGCTGAGCGAGCTTTCCCGGATCTTGGTGCTTACGAATACCATGGGTTGGACCTTGGTCCATGAAAATATACCCGTTGAAAATATTACCCAATTGGAACAAATTTTGGATTGATTTGTCACATTTGCAGGTTTGCTTCGTCTTTAAGTACCATCAATCAAAAATCGCATGTTGCAAAGAGCCTTCCCTATCCTGTTTTTGGTCATTTTGATAGTATCCTGTCAGCAAAGACCCAAAGCTGATGTCCGTTATGAAATCACATCCGTTCTTGTGGACAGCTTGCCCCAACTTAGAGTACGAATGAGCATGCCCGCTGATTCCAGTGGAGTCACCATGTTGGACTTTCCCGACGAGGCATGGGGCCAAAAAGACCTGTACAATACCCTGGGCCCAATGCAATTGCTGAATGTGGAAGGGATCATTAAAAAGGATTTGGATAGTGGAAGGGTCATATTGATGCACCCTAAAGAGACAAAGCAACTGGAGTTTGAATATTACCTGAAACAGGATTTTGATGGAGATCTGTCCACAGGAAGGGTCTACCGCCCTATCATAGACAAAGCATATTTCCACCTGTTTTCCCATAGTTTCTTTATGGTTCCCAAGACAGTGGGCGATACCATTGATATTGCCCTGCATTGGACCGGGTTTCCGGAAAATTATACCATCCACAACAGTTTTGGCAGTGAGGAACGGGAGCAATTCTTGGAAGATATGGACAGAGATCTTTTTGGAAGCGCCATTTTTGTCGGAGGGGATTTTAAGGTCCTGAAGGGCAACATCCATGGAAACCGAATAAGTCTGGCCACGCGGGGAGAATGGGTTCCTTTTAAAGAAGAAGAAGTTTTTCAAGTGTTGGAACAAACCCTGACTTGCCAGCGTAATTTTTGGAACGACCATTCACAGGAATACTTCACGGTCACCATGCAGCCCTTCGCACAAGAGACGGGAAGTAGTTTTCAGGGCACGGGACTTACCAATTCTTTTGCAACATCCATTTCCAATAACGATTTTACGGAAATTGGTCAATTGGTCTATCTCTTCAACCACGAATTGATGCACAACTGGATCGGCCATGCCATCAAGAACGACAATGAGGAGGAGCAGTATTGGTTCAGCGAAGGGTTCACGGAGTACTACGCATTCAAAAACATTGCAAGGAACAAGATCAATGGTCTGCAGGGCGATTATTATGTCCAAGAAATCAACCGTACCATTCGTGATCTTTATGCTTCATCGGTCATGGAGGCCCCGAATTCAGAAATCAATTACGATAATTTTTGGAACGATAGGGATTATTCCAAGTTGCCTTATTTTAGAGGAGCCGTTTTCGCGTTTTATCTCGATCAGAAAATCCAGAATGGTTCCAATGGAAAAAAAAGTCTGGATGACGTGATGCATCAAATTTATAGGGATGCCTTCACCAAAAACCAAAAATTGGAGCACGATTATTTTATTGGGGTGATGAATGGATATTGGGAAGGTGACTTTGAAAATTTCTTCCACAAACATATCATCGAAGGCCAAAAAGTGGACCTTGCCGGTTTGTTTGAGGAATTGCGACTGGACTATGAACCTATGAGCGACATATACGAACTAGGCTTTGAGTTTGATGGGGAACGAAAAAAAATCGAGCGGGTAGTGGAAGGAAGCAAAGCTTGGGAAGCTGGACTCAGGGAAGGGGATGAGGTGTATTCCCGAAGTATTTGGCAGGGCAGTATCGAGCACCAAGTGGAGCTTGGACTGAAACGTAATGGTGAAAAATTCCAGATTGCCTATTACCCGATCAAAAAAGCAGAGGTGCCCCAATTGAAGCCAACGGCATCCAACATTCAAAAGCTTGGGTTCTAGCTCACATAACTGGTCTCCACCAATTGTATCCCGTCGTCTATTAAATGGCCCACTTTGGGGTTTTCCCGTTTAATGTTTTCCAAATGCTCCAAAATATCCTGTTGAAACCCATGGTCATTGCCCTGTTTGGCCAATTCGTACAGTTCTACGGGCAATAACCAGTCCTGTGGGTGTTCGTTTTTAAGGGCCTGGAACACCTTGTTGCGTGAAATGGTAGTGTTCTTTCCTTCCCTAAACTCACGGACCTGTTGGTAATATTGCTCCAATTGAATCCTTTTGGGGTTCTTTTTGGGTTTGATGGTGCTTTCTGTAATCTGATGGGTGATGAGGTCAAAACTGTGCAGATCGGCAGGGCCGTTGTAGGTCGAGACCACTTTTTGTCCAACCGCCATGTGGTACAGCCCCCATTCCGGTTGGAAGAGTGTTTCCCCGTTGTAGGTCACGGTGCAGTCCTCAAAAGTGATCAAGATGATCTTGCCCATCAGGTTGCGCGTACCCGTGATGATGGTGCCTTCCACCGTGATGCCTCCTTCAAATTCCAAGGCAATCTGTTCGCCTTCATAGATTTTATAGGCTTTGAGGTCGCGGGGGCCCATGTCCTCGATGGCAATGTTGATGCCCTTCAATTTTCCGATGGGGGAACCGAAACCATCCGCATGGTGGGCGGTGCTGTGCCCTACCAGTTCCTTTTCACGGTAGGAGAGTGCCGTTGCCCCTTTCGTTTGGATGTAGATGGGCTTGCCTTCATGCTCGATTACCTTATGGAACTCCCCAGAAATCTGTAGGCCCGTGCTCAGTTCCACCGTGCCGAGTGCTTTGGATGCAATCAATTTTTGGATACCCGAAAGACCACCGGTGCGCAGGGCCATGGAATTGGCAAAATCCTCCAAAACCTGGCTCAAAAAAGCGAAGTCCGGCGTAACGAACAATTGCGGCTGGGGTTTGGTAATGTCAAATTCGGTATGGACTGCCTCCATGGAATACGGCAATTTCTTCACTTTGTCGGTCATGCACCAAGCACTTTCCCCGATGGACGATAAGAGGCCCGCTCCATAAATCTTGGGATTTTCCACGGTACCGATCAGGCCATACTCCACCGTCCACCAATGCAGGTTTCGGATGAGGGCCATTTCGCTGGGAGTCCCCATATTTTCCTGCAGGTGTTCAATATGTTTTTCGGCCTTGTCAATATCTTCTTGTGGCGTCCCATGGGCCTCTTTGATGATGGAAAGATGGCGCACGGCGTTGTAAAGTTCATAGTCCTTGGCGCTCGATATCGCCTTGCAACCAATTTCCCCGAATCGTCTCAGGTATTCCGCATATTCCGGATTGGCAATGATGGGTGCATGCCCAGCCCCTTCGTGGATGATATCGGGAGCAGGGGTGTATTCAATATTTTCCAATTGCCGGATGTCCGAAGCAATGACCAGCACATTGTACGCTTGGAATTCCATAAAGGCCGATGGAGGGATAAACCCGTCCACCGCGACCGCCGCCCAACCGATTTCTTTCAAGATGCGGTTCATGCCGTACATGTTGGGGATGTGATCAATGGAGATGCCCGTTTTCTTCAATCCATCCACATAGGAACGGTGTGCCACACGGCTCAGGTAATCCACATTTTTACGCATCACATAACGCCACACGGCTTGGTCTATGGCTGTGTACTCCTCATAGTTCTGTGGTTTGATGAACTGTTTTAAGTGTTTGGGCAGGTTGTCCAGTATGGGATTGGATTCGTAGCTCATAGAGACATTTTTATGCGACTTAAAGATACGAAATAGGCAACGGTTTCTCCCATCAAGGAAAACGAAGTGCAATAAAAAACCGCCCAAAGGGCGGTCTATATGTTAATTGGAAGCCACAGCCATGTTGGGCGGATATTCCTGAAGGATCTGTGAAACAAATTCCTTGATGCGTTGCTCTTTCTTCTCGATGCTCTTGGTGTTGTTCAGCGTGCCTACACCACGTCCTTGCCACACGAGTTCCTTTTTATTGGCATCGATCACATCAATGTAAAGCGAACCTTCGGTGCGGGTGCTTACGTTGTTGCCTCCCCAGCCCCAGCCCCAACCGGGACCCCAGACCCAAGGGTTGTAGAAGCCACCGTAGCCCCAACCAAAATTGTTGTTGTACACGTCCACACGCTCACGCTCCTTGGTGAAGATGCTGATGAGCACATCGGGATTGTCGGATTTTACAAAACCACGGGAGCCAAGCTCGGCCTCAATGGCACGAAGGATTCGTTTTTTGTCCAGATCGGATATTTGGGCCTTGTCAATACCGGTCTTGTAAAAAGCATAGCTTTTATAGGTGTTGAAATCAGCTTTTTGATCGTAATCGGAGACCACCCGAACAGATGTGCAGGAAGTCAATACAACAAGGGTCAATGCGACCAGCGGAATGAGTTTGAAATTTTTCATAGCACTATTTTTATTTCTTTGAGATTATGATGAATACGGCACAAATATTATGCCGAACACGATCTTAGTTTCTCCTATTGCCCTTTGCATTGTAGCCATACGGGCAATGGCGACAACCACTTTCACAGCAATATCCCCGCTTGAGGAGGTATTGTTCGGTAAAGACCCGATATCCTTCTTCCGAAAGGTAATAATCGCCCTCTTCCAAGGGAATATGTTCTTTCATGCACAGCATCAATTCGTCTTATAAAGTTAAGGGATTCCCATGAAAGCCCCTAACGTTTTAAGATTTTGCAAGTAAGGCGCTTATTCACCGAAATTGTTGATGGTATTGTCGGTTATGCCCAATTTTCTGCGTTTTTTGCTGTTATATTTGTTGGGAACCGATGAACGTTTTCAGGTGATTGTAGTCTTTAGACATTTCTTCTATAAAAATTATGTGGGCCTCTCGCTTTGGCCCTTCATCATCCTGAAAGAGGATTCCCTGAAGGACGACGCAGTGCTCATCAACCATGAGCGCATCCACCTAAAACAACAGCGGGAACTCTTGATATTGCCCTTTTACCTGCTCTATATTTCCGAATGGTTGTTGCGGACCATCCTCTATATGGACAGTTACCGTGCCTATCAGAACATCAGTTTTGAACGGGAGGCCTATGCCAATGAAGCGGATATGCAGTATCTTTCCAAGCGGAAAATTTTCGGGTTTTTGAACTACCTGATGCGTTAATGTTTATTGCCGAATATTAGGTGAGCGATGGACAGGTTTAATTGAGAAGCTTTTCAATTTTATCGGGATCCTGGAAATTGCCCCAAAAATATTCCACTTCGATCAATTCATCCAAAATCCTATAAAACATGGTAGTGTGCTTGGTGATGAATGCCTCGCGGCTTACCCTGTTGTATGGAGAGACTTTGAACATTTCAGGATGGGTTCTTATGTTTTCAATGGTATCTTCCACTAGATCGATGAAAGCAAGAGCCTCTTTTTGGCTCCAGACCTCCATAAGGTAGTCCAATATGGCATTAAAGGATTTCTCGGCCTCGAAGGTCCAGACAACCTTCACCGGGAAATTCTTTTTCTGGCATCGGACATCACGGATTCGTGTTTCAAAACACGACCGGCCGCACTGTCTTTGCGACTGCGCTCCAGGGCTTGTTTGATTTCAAACGCTTTGGCGTCCTCAGGGAAAAGAAGCGTGCTCAATTTGACCATTTCGGGAATACTGAAACTGCGCTTTTTAAGTTTGTTGTAGAAGGTGGCCCGAGAAACACCCAATTCCTTGATAATGTGTTCTTTTTTGAATTTGCTTTCCTCTATATAAATATGGAGGTTTTCAAGGAGGGTTTTATAATTCAGGACTACGTCTAACATTTTGATTTATATTTGTCTATAAAAACAATACAAATATAATAAGATATTCAATACGGAAAGTATTTTGAACACCCCCAATCAACATATCGACCTGCCCCTTCTCCGTGAAAAGGGCGTTACCCTGCACATCAAACGGGAAGATACCATCCATCCACTCATTTCGGGGAACAAGTACCGAAAGCTCAAATACAATCTGGAGGAAGCCAAAAAACAGGGCCATTCCACGCTGCTCACCTTTGGTGGGGCCTTTTCCAACCACATTGCGGCTGTGGCCTGCACCGGAAAGGAACAGGGTTTTGAGACCATTGGTGTGATTCGGGGGGAGGAGTTGGCCCACAGTTGGCAGGACAACCCCACCTTGGCTTTGGCCCATCAGCAGGGGATGCGGTTCCATTTTGTTTCGCGGGGCGACTATCGGAACAAAAATGAGACACCTTTTCGCCATACCTTGAAAGAACGTTTCGGGGAGTTTTATCTGCTTCCCGAGGGCGGGACAAACGAATTGGCAGTTCGTGGCTGCGAAGAGATTTTGACAGAAGCGGATGCCGGTTTTGATCATATCTGCTGTGCCGTGGGCACTGGGGGCACTTTGGCGGGACTCATCAATTCGGCAAAAGAGGGGCAGAACGTTCTCGGCTTTCCCGCGGTGAAGGGCGATTTTTTGAACGATGATATTCGTACATTTGCCCGCAATGATCGGTGGCGATTGGTGACCGATTATCATTTTGGGGGCTATGCCAAGGTGGATCGGGAGCTGGTGGCATTCATCAACCGCTTTAGGGATGAAACCGGGATTCCTTTGGACCCCATCTACACGGGAAAGATGCTTTTTGGTATTTTTGACCTTGTAAAACAGGATGTTTTCCCCAAAGGCACCCGAATCTTGGCCATCCACACGGGCGGATTGCAGGGCATTTTGGGCATGAACCTTGTGTTGGAAAAAAAGAATTTACCGTTATTGGAGCTATGATCAAGCGAATTGGATATGTGATCTTGGTGGCCCTCCTGCTCACAGGTTGCGGCGCCAAAAAAAGAAGGACCACCCACCGAAAGGGAGCCCCTGTCATCAGCAGGACGGAGACCAAGGAAACCCCAAAGACCACGGGAGAGCGTGCCGAGGGGTCCAACCTCTATCCCATGCCCGAAGACCCGGGAAGGTTCGAGAAGTTTCCCATTTCGGATACCGAGGAATACATCAAGACCTTTGCCGAGATCGCACAGTACGAAATGCGTGCCTTTGGCATTCCTGCCAGTATCACCTTGGCGCAGGGAATCCTGGAAAGTGGTTCCGGACGGGGAGAGCTTACCCTGAAGACGAACAACCACTTTGGGATCAAGTGCCATACGGGCTGGGAGGGCGAGTTCGATTTTCATGATGATGATGCCAAGGGGGAGTGTTTCCGCAAGTACAACCACCCCATGTTTTCCTTTCGCGACCACAGCCTGTTCCTGACGACCCGATCGCGTTATGCCTTTTTGTTCAATTACCGACGGGACGATTATAAAAAATGGGCCCACGGCCTCAAACAGGCGGGCTATGCCACGGACCGTCAATATCCGCAGAAATTGATCGCCCTGATCGAACGTTATGATCTACATACATATGACGAGGCCGTGGTGGAAACCAGCGACGAACCCGTTCGGCAGCCCGAGACCGAGGACACGCCCGAACCGGAAACAACCTTGACCCATACCGTGGTAAAAGGCGATACCTTGTACGCCATTTCCAGAAAATATGAGATCTCCGTGGATGAACTGAAACGGATGAACCGATTGAACGACAACACCATCTCCGTCGGGCAAGTGCTCAACGTCGGTGTGCAGTGATGGTTTGTCACATCGAGCGCAGTCGAGATGTGAAGCACCATGTCGTTCTCGACTGCGCTCGAACTGACAAAAACCGTTTCCTTGAAAGTAACAGGATATGTACCTTTGCACCACTGGTTGTCACCCTGAGCGAAGTCGAAGGGTATTACAGTACAATGACGGACTTTCAATTATCTGAACAAATAAAAAATAGATTCCTGCTTTCGCAGGAATGGGAAATATGATCTACCAACGAAGCAGTGCCCTCTTTGCGGAGGCGAAAAAATACATTCCAGGAGGTGTTAATTCACCCGTTCGGGCTTTTAAAGCGGTAGGGGGCGACCCCATTTTTGTAAAGGAGGCCAAGGGTGCCTACCTCTACGATGTGGACGGCAACCAACTCATCGACTACATTGCCTCGTGGGGGCCGCTGATTCTGGGCCATGCCTACGAGCCCGTGATCAACGCCGTGATCGAAAAGGCCAAAAAGGGGACTTCCTTCGGGATGCCCACCGAAATTGAGACGGAACTGGCCCAACTGGCCGTTTCCATGGTGCCGAACATTGACCAGATCCGCTTTGTGAACAGCGGCACCGAGGCCTGTATGAGTGCGGTGCGCCTCGCGCGCGGGTACACGGCCAAAGACAAGATCATCAAATTTGCGGGTTGCTACCACGGCCACTCCGACTCGTTTTTGATACAGGCGGGGAGCGGGGCCGTTACCTTTGGCAGTCCCAACAGTCCCGGGGTCACCCAAGGCACGGCCAAGGACACCCTATTGGCCACTTACAACGACCTGGACAGTGTACAGGCCTTGGTGGAGGCCAACCAAGGCGAGATCGCGGCTATTATTTTGGAGCCCGTAGCGGGCAACATGGGCTGCATTGTGCCCCAAGACGGTTTTGTGGAAGGATTGCGCAACATCTGCACCCGCGAGGGCATTTTGCTGTTGTTCGATGAGGTAATGACCGGGTTCCGTTTGGGCAAAGGAGGGGCGCAGGAAGCTTTGGGTGTGGACGCCGATATC
Source organism: Allomuricauda sp. (assembly GCA_030148335.1). GTDB lineage: Bacteria > Bacteroidota > Bacteroidia > Flavobacteriales > Flavobacteriaceae > Flagellimonas. The sequence continues at coordinate 132,366 of JASBTQ010000042.1, forward strand.
GTGATGTTCGGCAAAGTGATCGGGGGCGGACTGCCCGTGGGGGCATTTGCGGCCCGAGCCGAAATCATGGCGCATTTGGCACCGGAAGGCCCCGTATACCAAGCGGGAACCTTGAGTGGTAACCCCTTGGCCATGAGTGCTGGACTGGCCATGCTCACCGAACTGAACAACCGCCCCGAAGTGTTTACCAGCTTGGCGGACAAAACCGAATATTTGCACAAGGGCATAGCCGAAGTATTGACCGAAAAAGGGGTGACCCACCAGATCAACCGTTTTGGCAGTATGATCTCCGTACACTTTTCGGACGAGCCTGTGGTGGATTTTGCCAGTGCAGCCAAAGGCAACAACGAAATGTTTAAGAAATACTTCCACGGTATGTTGGACAACGGGGTGTATTTGCCCCCTTCGGCCTTTGAAAGCTACTTTTTAAACGATGCCCTCAGCTATGCCGATTTGGATAAGACCATTGAGGCCGTGGGGAAAGTTTTCTAATGGTCGATGTCATTTCGAAGGAGCGTAGCGACTGAGAAATCTATTTGTGGTTGAGATTTCTCACACTCCCTCTGGTCGGTTAGAAATGACGTTGTTTTGGTCATTTCGAAGATGCGTAGCGACTGAGAAATCTAACACTTTCAAATTATGTTATCGCCTTATTTTGTTTACATCACAACCAACCAAAATAAAAGTGTGCTGTACATTGGGGTGACCAATAATATTCAAGACGGACTTTCCCAACACCAATTCGATAGTCAAAACGCCAAGAAATCATTTGCTGGGCGGTACAATTGTATTCATCTGGTGTACTATGAACGGTTTGATTCCATTGAAATGGCCATAGCCCGAGAAAAGGAACTCAAGAAATGGA